>JAUYHT010000002.1:0-300000 GCA_030688545.1 Candidatus Diapherotrites archaeon
TATTGATGTCTAAAATTTCCGCAGCGAAACGGGTGATGTGTCTTGGTGTTAATACAATTCCGATTTCTTTTGCGCCATTTCCATATTTTAGGAAAACTTCATAGAATTTTCCAAGAACATCGTTTCCTGAATTCATCGCTGAACGAATATTTAGGTTTTCAAGCTCTTGAATAGTCTTTACAAGGGCGCTTTTGAATTTGATGTGATTGTCGGGACTTGGAGGTAGAGCGATTTTTATGCAATCGAAAAACTCAGGTTTTCTATTTCTTACCAAAATGTTTTGCGCTCTGCTGTTAATATCTTGAATTAGAACAATTGGGGCTGCATCAACATTTGGTCTGCTATCATCGACAAGAGCGAGTAGAAGTGCGGCCATCACTCTAGCTCTTTGATTTTTGTTAATTGCACCCAGATGCAGAATTTTGTTTATTTCTTCTGCTGTTTTAAGAAAAATTGTTTCATCAATTGGCAAGTCTGCAATTTCAGCAGTATTTCTTTCAAGCAATTCTTTACAAATAACGGGTGAAAGTAATCCTGATGCGATTTTTCCATTAATTTTAATTGGGACAAATTCATTTCCGACCAGAAATGCTGATTCAACGACATATCCTTCATCATCGTTTCCGGCAATTCCTGAAATAATTGGCGCTTTTACTGCTCGACTTTGATTAATTTGTTTTGCGTATGCTTTGGCCTCTGCAATCGCTTGCCCCAATTTGCTTTTGGATGATTTTGCCTCGATAACGTAATATTTGGATTCAGTTAGCTTAACGATGTTCTCTGGCCGGTCTTGAACAAGCCATTTTCGCAGTTCTCCATCTTCTAAACATTCATTTTGGGTGAATAGCTGTCCGCCTTGGACTCGTAAGGGGTTTCTGACAATCCACCCCAGATTTTTCAAGTGGTCTTTGATGAAACCGTATGCGTGAACTTCGCTTATTCGGGGATTAGGCATTGTTTTCACCCCTTTCTGTAGAATGTCTGTCCGTTTTGGTCTTTTTTATTTTGTATTTGCGCGGGCTATTCCAGTAAGGACTGCGACAACTTGGGCACGTCTTTGGCGGTTTGGCCCCCCTCGGTGGCCAAATATACTCACAACGGTTACACTTCCAAAACGTTCCTTTAACCTTGGGCATCGTTTGGAGGTAGGTTTCACTCATATTTAATCCTAACAGTATGTTGTTCCTCAATGTTTATAATTATATTGTTACTAACATATTGTTAGTATGTATATATCGAGTTGATGAACAATGAGTGTCCGAGAAAGTAAAGGAATAGAACTTGCGAAATCCTCGCTCATTGATGAGACGAAGGAAGGTTGAATAGTTTCAAGCCAATCAGACAATCGAAGATATTTTATCAAAAAGGATTTTTCGTGCAACTGCCTTGACCATCAAACTCGAAATGTGAAATGTAAGCACGCTTATGCTGTTGAATTCTTTTTACAAAAACCAGTTTCCAGAATGCAGTCAATAGTTCAACCTATCCGTGAACCGCGTAAAACTTATTCTCAAATTTGGCCTGCGTATAACAAAAGTCAAACGAGTGAAAAAGAGTTATTCTTGCAGTTGCTTGCAGACTTAACGAAAAGTGAAAGCGAGAAACATTTTGGAAGACCCAGTGCAAATATGGGAGAGATGGCATTCTGTTGTGTGTTGAAAGTCTATACTCATTTTTCGACTCGACGTGCAAACACTGACATAAAAGACGCTTTCCAGAAAGGATTAATCGGCACACCGTATCACTATAACACGATTATCAAATATTTTGATGAACCCGAACTTACCAAACTATTACAGAAGCTAATTTTTCTCTCTGCTTCTCCACTTACAACAGTTGAGAAAAAGTTTGCTATAGATAGTAGTGGATTTAGAACAACTCAGTTTAATGAATACGCGAAAGAGAAGCACGGAACGAAGAAAGAACATCAATGGGTCAAAGTCCACGTTTTATCTGGGACAAAAACGAATATCATTTGTGCGATTGATATTGGTGAGGAAAATAGTGGAGACAGTCCACGACTGATTCCTTTGACACAACAAACTTTGGATAATGGTTTCAAAATGGAAGAACTCTCCGGCGATAAAGCATATTCCAGTCGAGACAATCTCTCATTCTTGAATGATAATGGAGTAATGCCATTCATTCCTTTCAGAAAGAATATGACAGCTAACGCGAAAGGTGGAGGATATATTTGGAAGAAAATGTATCACTATTTTCATTACAACCAAGAGCAGTTTCTTCAGCATTATCACGCTCGCTCAAATGCAGAGTCTACTTTTCGTATGATTAAGGCAAAATTCAACGATACCATTCGTTCCAAGAAGAAAACGGCTCAAACCAATGAAATGCTCAGTAAAATCTTGTGTCACAATATCGTTGTGCTAATCCACGAAATGCACGAACTCGGCATTAAACCCGATTTTTGCACACAAAGTCCCTTCGATGCCCACAAAGACGACTTTAAAGGCTAGTTAATGGGCAAAGCCCATCCCACCAGGAGGCCGCCCAGCGCCCCCTGGGCGATAATAAAAATAATGATGGAAATGAGGAATATCCCCGGGGCCCAGCGCACCCCCAAAAGGGGTTTGCCTGACCCAATCATTCCCATGAACAAGGAACCCAGGATCGCATTACCAAAGAGCAGGATATAGGCCACGCTCACCAGGAAATCAGGGGTAATTCCAACCGTGCCCCCCAGAAAACCAACGGCCCCCGCATTGGCAGTGGCAAACGAGGCCTGTCCCTGAATCCGGGAGACCAGACGGATGAACTCCACGGCCACCGCCATGAGGAGGGGGGTGGCGATCATCATGACGAATCCGACGAAGATGACATAGGTTTTGGTGCTCGTCTGCAATTCCTTCTTCAACTCCTGGGATTGCCTTAATTCAGCCGAGGTGTTCTCGAGGAGCTGGGCCATCTTTCCCCCGCTTCGTACAGCCTGGAGAAAGAAACGGATGGTCTCATTCAAATTTTTGGATTTAATATTGGAGGTAATGCGCGACAAGGCCGAAGCAAATGAATTGACCCCCAACGAACGGGAAGTAACCGTCCTTATTTCCTGGGAGAGCGGACCGAATTCGGGGCGCGCACTGCTCTTGAACGCCGAAAAGCTCGTCATCCCCGCGCGCACATTTCCAGCGACCAAGAGGAGGAAGTCTGGAAGGATATCTTCCACCATCCTCCGGCGTTTCTCAACAAGATAATACAAGTGCCACACCCTCAATCCTAATCCTAACGCGAGACCGGTGATAATTCCTATGCCCGCACTCCATAGTGAAGTAATTTCCCCACCCGGGAGGAGGGTGGCCAACCAAGCGTTGAGGATACCCACCCCGAGATAAAACAGTATACCCCCGCCCAATCCCCCCAAAAAAACAATCAAAAGGGTTTTGGCCAACCACGCGTGCCCATCCTCCAAACCGCCTTGACGCGCAGCCTCAGCGACCCGCGTCTGCCATTTGTCAGGAAAAAGACGGACAATCCGGTAGGATAATGCGCGCATCATTCTTTGTACCCCGCGGGAATGCGCGTGCCGATGAAACCTATAAGGAGAACTTGGATGATAAAGGCAAACCCGATCGTCATGAAAATAGTATCATTTCCCACACTGGTGCCCCCAATAGAAGACAGGATGACCAGGAAGGTGATTCCTATCGTGGGAACGGCGGCGGCGATCAACAGGTAAATAAGGATCCACATGTTGAGTTCCGCCGCATAATCCTTGATGTGCCGCGACTGGAAATCGGAGAGGGATTGGGAAATGGCTTGTAATGCCGCGCTAACACTGCTTCCTGTTCGGATGGACGTCACCAGTTGCCACACCACTTTCTTCAAGAAATGGGAATCCGTGCGAAGGGCCAGCCTTTCCAACGCGGCCGCCTCGGTGACACCGGCATTGATCTCTTGCACCACGACTTCGAATTCTTCAGAAATATGACCATACCCCGCTCGCGCGACATTGGACATGGCATCATACAACCCCACCCCCGAATTCACCTGGATGAGTAAACTCTTGAGGGCATAGGTCAAACTTTGATCCACCTCCACCGCATTCTTCTGGGCTAACAACCGGGGATAAATCAGATGCAACCCCAACGCCGACATCCCCGCTACAACTCCGGCAACCACTCCCAATTTGATCCCATTTTCCAACCCCCCATCCGGGGAAATGAAACCAACTCCCAAAAATAGGAGGCCTAATACCAATGCGTACAATCCGGCTGAAACGAACGCGGCCGCGAGATACGCCTCAGGAGTGATGCGCAAATGGGCATAGCGTAATGAATCCTCCAAAAAACGAAAAATGCGCAAAAAAGGTCGCGCCGCTCCGGTAACGCGGGAAGGGAGCTTATTCGCCTGCTCCATGGTCAACAGCATAAACCGGACACGCATACTATTTATTCACCCCAAACCCAGGGAGGGGTCCATGTCCTGGCGCGCGGCTTCCTTCACCTTATCGGGATCCGCATAGAAGACCTGCATCACTTTTCCCACTTGGGAAATATCCCCCCATTTCCGGCGGACCAACCATTCCAATATCATCATCCGATCCTCCACTTCATCCTTGATCTCCCGCTCGGAGAGGCCGGTGTGCATATTCAGCTTCTGGATCAACCGCACGGGCTCCGCCACTTTCTCCCACACGTCCTCGCGCGCGGTCCACCTAAACACCTCATTGGTTCCCACGGAAGCCGTGCCCGTGCCCCCTTCTATCTCGGCAATCTCATAGACCCGGCGCTGATTGGATTTGCGATCGCGGTATTGGACGATAATCAAATCAATCGCTTCCACCTCCACCGCTGGCACATTCAAAGGGGGCTCGATGAGCCGGCGCAACACCTGACGCGCAGAATCCGCGTGGATGGTGGCATACACACTATGCCCCGTATGCATGGCCTCAAACAATGTTTCCGCCTCCTCCTGCGTGCGCATCTCCCCCATAACTAATCTGTCTGGTCGCATGCGCAATGACGACACTAATAGGTCGAGCATGGACACCTCCCCCGTGCCTTCCGGGTTGGGATTGCGCGTGGTCAAGGGCACCCAATTCCACCGCATGTGCTCGGGGAGATTCAATTCCCTGACATCTTCGATAGTAATGATGCGCTGGTGCGCAGGGATGAAGGCAAGTAAGGCATTCAGGGCACTCGTTTTCCCGGAAGCCGTCGAGCCCGCGATGAGAATAGAGAGCTCATACTGCATCGCCAGCCATACCCACGCGGCCATCTCGGTGGACATCGTCTTGTCTTCCCCGATGAAATTAATAATTGTCCATGGTTTTCGCGAGAAGCGGCGAATAGTCAACGTGTTCCCATTGGAAGAAATAGGAAATAGGGTCGCATTCACCCGATCACCCGAGAGCAGGTGGGCATCCAGGATGGGATTCAAATTAGTAATTTCCCGACCCACCTTTCTTCCTATTTGAGCGGAGAGATTCTGGATATGTTCCTCATTCTGCATTATTAAATTAGTTTTCATCCACCCATACTTGAGATGGTATACCGTTACCGGGGATTTGGCGGAGTTGATGGCGATCTCCTCCAGGTTATCATCGGCCCCTAAAATCTCCAATTCCCCCAATCCATAGAGGTTGTGCAACAACTGCCCGGCCATGGATCCCACTAATTCCTTTCCGAATCCAGGGAGGCGCTTGGCCAATTCTTGTTTGGCAATTTTTCCAAATTGGTGCTTGAGATTTTGGGCCTGCTGCACATCCGACAAATCGATGGCTTCAATGGGGATGGCGGCGGCCACGCTATCCCTCAATTCTTCCAACAAGAGTTGGGTATAAGGACCAAACGTCTGGACCTGCAATGAGTAAAACGGCCGGTTGTCCCCCACCGCATGGATTATGTTTACCCTGGCTGGAACCTCGTCCGCGGAGAACGCATACTCCTCCATCACTTCTCCTGCGGGAGGGGGGAGGATATTATCTTCTAATGCCTTTTCCAACGTCACTTTAGGGGATTGGATGAGCGACGCGGGATACGCCAACTTCACGATCTCCCGCCGCTCGAACATCTTCAATACCCTTTCTAAGTCTTCGGTTTTCCACCGCGCCTCCCGGGCCAACTGGGACAATAACACCTCTCGCTTTCCCTGGAGGAGGCGCATGACGGCATCAATCAACAAGGGTCCTTCTCCCGTTTCCACTTGGAAGGATGCTGCCCTGGTCTCCGGAGGGGCTTCCTCCGGGGAAATAGTATGGGGATACGTGATGGCATCCGCCGATTCCAGCTTCACGGGGGGAATATCCGGCATACGGGGGGAAACCGAATGAACCTTATATAGGATAACCATTCCTCCGGCAAGCGCCTGCTTTTTATGGGTACCATCCCCCATCATGCTAAATCCAAACGCGGCCCATTCACCCCAGCAGGGATGGCAGAGCGGTCAAATGCGCCGGCCTTGAGAGCCGGAGCCGAAAGGCTACGGGAGTTCGAATCTCCCTCCCTGCGCTCGCTTTCGATCGAGCGCCCCGATGTTAGGGGTACTGCCACCGCAGTACCCCAGACGCTTTTTCGCCAACCTTTTTCTAAAAGGTTGGTTCTGAATCTCCCTCCCTGCGTGGCCCGTTCCGTCGGGCCGCTGCGGGGTTAGGGCTCCTTGCAGGAGCCCAGACAAATCGTGAAGTATTTTTTCGCCAACCTTTTTCTAAAAGGTTGGTTCTGAATCTCCCTCCCTGCGTGGCCATTAGCATAGGCCGCTCGCTCCCGGGGTATTGCGCGGCAATACCCCTTAAGAAAAGATTTTTCGCCAACCTTTTTCTAAAAGGTTGGTTCTGAATCTCTCTCCCTACACTCGCTTTCGATCGAGCGCTCCAAAATAGAGGGGTCGCTTCGCGGTCCTTCGGTTGATAAAGACTTCATCAATTGTTACGAAATAATTTTTGGCTGCTCGTTCGCGGAGTACATTTAGTCAATGTCTCTTGAGACAGGGTGATGATTTTTTTTTTTAAACTACCCCGCCACCCAAATGGTATTCGTGTCCACATTGGCATCGATACCCCGGATGGTGAGGTTGAGATCGTATCCTCCGCGGGTGCCATTGATGTCGTTCAGCATGTCCCAGCGCACCGCGTACTTCACTTTGGCTACTGAGGGGTTGGCGAGGATCATCTGATAGGTGCCCTCCCCTTCTCCCGAGAGGAAACGGATGGAAAACGTATCGTTCCCCCCCATCGGGGGAGAATAGGTCCAGCTCGCGGTGTAGGACAAATCATAATCCAGGTCATAGATCTCGGTTACGGTTTGAGAAGCATTGGTGTCCCGGTAATGCAGATAGACCCGCACGTCGGCATCCCCTTCCTCCCCCACCGAGAGAGGAGTGTACGTCCCCGCATTCCGGTCCGCAATCGCATTGATATCAAGGATGAGGGGATGTGTTCTTTCATTCGAAGCCAAAAGGATGAGCGTATTAGTGTCAAGGGATTGCTTCCATACCAATCCTGTGTCGGTCCGCCCGGTGAGGTTGCCATCGGTCAATGTCTGAGTGAGACCTAAAGATATGAGCAGGTTTTGGTCCTCTCCAAAAGTAGTGAGGCGGCTCGAATATGCCTGGAGATTCCCATTCAAATCTAATGGAGAGGGAATAAATCCATTCATGAAAAGAGACGCATGGGTATCATTCTGGTCGATCCGGAGATGCTGATCTAAAAGGGAATTGAAATCCAAGGAAATATCCTGGGCCACTCGAAGCGGCCGAAGAAGCGTCCACCCCTCACTTCGATCCACTTGCAACCCAAAAAAATGGGTGGCCATGAGCTGGGCGAATAGGAGAAGGAAGAGCGCCAGGACAAAGGTGGCGAAACTCAGGACAAATCCTTTGTTCATCCGGATGGCCATGCCGTCACCTCCACCACCCAAAAATTAGCATCCGGGGGAGTAGGGACGATGAATCCATGACGCACGCGCTCCACCCCCGCGGTCTGGAGCACGCACCCGGTTTTGGTGACGATGAACGCGGCGATATTCGAATCCGGAGAAGAGAACACCTGCACACTCCCGCACAATGTGGCGGGCCACGCGTCGATAACCGAACGAATAGGAGTTGTATTGTCGAGGATAACCCCCTCCTGGAGCAATTGTCCCTGTTCCAAAGCAAACGCCGCTCGGGTGACCAATTCACGTAAAACGGTTTGGTTCTCCAATCCAGTGCCCGGGGTATTTATAGTTTCAAACGCCAGCCCCACTAACGCGAAAAGGATGGCGAGCGCCAGCAGCGCATCGGTGGCGATGACGAATCCATTTTGAGACCAAAGCAATACCATATTACTCCCCCCACACCTGGAGGATGGCCACCACGTTCTCGCCCGCATACACGGTGGGAATGACAATCACATTCACCTGGTTCACATCCACGGGGGCGGTGCCGGCCTGGGAGAGGGTTTGACGGTTGGTATCCTGCAAAGTAATGTAGAAGTTAACATCGGGGATACGCAGGGCCGTTTTGAGGCTGGGGTAATCATCCCCATTCCAATCCCGCAAGGCCGCCCATTTGGAGGAGGAAATTTGCATGCCATTCTCGATCAACCCCACACTCGTAATACCATTCCGGTCAGACAGATGATCCCAATACACCGGGTTCCCGGGGCTTCCGAATAAGGCCTGCGCGACTCCCTCTGCCCGACGCGCGGATTGAAACCTAAGGATTTGATCCACGGCCTGCTGTTCCAATTGGGATGAGAGCAAGGCGATCATGGTCAAGGCGAATAGAAAGATGGTGATGGCGAGGAGGGCGTCCGAACTATACAATTGTCCTTTTCTCATGAGGATCCCCTCATCCAGAAATACCCATATTCATCCTTTCCCGCCTCGAAAAAGTTTCCATCGGCGATTCCTGTTCCAAGCCATGTAGTATCCATCACGGGAGCAGAAGCATACGCCCGGGTACTCCGTACCTCCACCACTCCATTCTGCACGATAATGGTTTGAGGTTCAAGCGAGGGAGGAAGAAACACTCGCACCTCACTCCCGGGCGGACCTAACCCTATTCCATTCACGGTAAGCGCCACCTCCTGAGCGGCCCTCTGGGCCTCATGCTGTATTTGGAGGGCATCGATGGAGATGATTTGCTGGCCGAATAATGAAATAGCAATCCCGAGGATGATGAGGAGTAAAGGAAGAACGAGCATGATCTCAATAGTGGCTTGCGCCTTCCGAAGAGGAGGGATTCAGACCCCTCCCAATGAAATATGCTGGTCGAAAATCGCATTCATATCCGAAAACCCTTGGAATAAATCCAGATGAAGTCGCGTGGGGGAAGGGATATGGACTGCGTTTCCATCATAGCGGTAATTCGAATTGATGATGGTGGTAGAGAGGAGATTGATGCCTAACGAAAATGGATAACTAGGATCTCCCACATAATTGGGCGCCGAACCTGGCACGCCCGGGGTGTTTGCCACCGGATACCACACTCTCACGTCCCGCAGGCGCGTGCTGTTAAAGCCGAGGGTGACAATGTACGTATTATTGGCATTCGTGTCATCGGCAATACGGAGATGCACATTCTTGTCTCCGCTTGATGAAACGAATTTGGTGAGGAGAAATTGGTTCACATCTGGCATGGATAAGGGAGGGGTGCCCGCATAGGTTCGAGCGAAAGGGATGATGTCAAAATCTCCCAGGGAATACCTGAAAGTATTTCGCGGCCGCGCCACGGGGGAGTTGGAAAAGCCACTATTGTTATCCGCCTCATCCAAGAAGACGAGAGAGAAATAATAGTCCAATCCCGCATTGAGATCTGTTACCAGTATTGTCCCCGCGGATCCCCCCTGGAGAAAAGGGCCATTGAATGAAAAACTGTTGGCGGCATCGAATTGAGCTGGGGTGGCGATGGAGGTGGGGGAATATTTCACGACAGCACTGGAAACAGTCCCCGAGTAATTATCATCCCCCGGATACGTGAATCGGAGGAGTACCGATTCGGCGTCCGAACCGGATTCGGCGGTGAAATTGAGCACGCTTCCCGGAGGCGTAATATCTTGCGCGCACCCGGATCCCAATATTGTTCCCGTGTATTGGGTGCCATCCCCAAATGAAACAACAGGTTGAAACTGCTCATTCTCATCCGAGATGACCGAACTGAAGAGTATCTCATTGTCTGAAAGAACACCGGATGCGGAGAGAGTGACATCGCTCACGTCCAATTCATCCCCATCTCCTCCACTTCCCGAAAAGACAGTGTTGCCGTCGATGACCAGGGTATTCACCACCCCCCTCTCAGTATCGCAGTTCCACCACCGCTGAAGGATAATCGAGGAGATGACTAGGGGTTGGCTGCCCGTGTTACGAAGGGTAAACCCATCCACGATAGATTCTTCCGCGGTGGCCCCGCTCCAATCCCACTGAAAATAGGCGCTTCCCCCATTAACTTGGACTTCCACCCCCAGGATGAGGTGGTTGGCTCCCGTGAAATCAGTGATCGAAACGCTCCCCGTATACAACCCCAAATCAGTTCCACCGGGTACCGTCACCTCCACGTTTACATTTTGGCACGATTGGGCCGAAAGAGATGATATGATGGAAATGGGCGTAATCCAGTCACCCGCGTTCCCGGAGGAGGGGGTGAAGGATAAGTTGGTGAGGGGAGTTTGGCCCACGTTGCAAAGCTGGAGGGTCAGGGAATTGGTATCTGCTCCCAGGGTAGAAAAACGCAAAACGGAAGGAACAGACGTGAGCAACCCCTGCGTATTGGGAAACACCTCCACATTCACTGGAATAGTTATTGATTCCGGGGTGCCGCTGATGTCCGCATTCATGGTAAGATACCCCACGTAATTCCCAATGGCAGTGGATTCCGAATAAAAATTCAGGTCCACGTTTTGGGATTCCCCCGGAGAGAGGGTAAAGACCGAAGGTCCAATGGATGCATCCACTAATGTATGGTCCCACGTCCACACCAATACTGTATCCGCATCCTGCGTCCCCGTGTTTGAAAAAACCACCCGCGCACTGGCATTGGCATCCCGGGGCATCGCCACATACACGCTATCCACATCACTCGTCACTGTTGAGAGGCTGATGAGAACGGAATCCGCATCAGACACTAACCGAAAACGGACTAACCCGGGTTGGCTTGGAATCGTCCCGCGCAGGGAAGGAATGGCTGTCCCTGCGATTTGGAAATCATACACCTGGAGGATGATGGATCGTCCTTCCAAACGTGAACGGGACGAATCAACCCCCCGCGGCCAGGGGATGATAATATCACGTGTATTCCCGGGCCCCAAAGAATATACCTCATCGATTTCCCGGATTAACCGTTGCACCCCCTCCTGACCTAACCGAATGGCATGCTGTTTTTCCACTCGGGAAACCTGGTTCACCGTAAAATCCACGAGCGCCGCCAGCAACACCAATGAGATGGCGAGCACGATCAATAATTCCACGCTGCTCTGCCCGGCCGTTTTCGTCCGGCCGCCCCGAGGGACGAGGGAGGTCTTTGACCTCCCAGCAGCCAAAACGATTGGTTTCCTTCCGATGCACGCTCTCGATCGTGCGCTCCGATGGATGAGGGGGATTTTCAATCCCCCGGCGGCCGAATCAATGGGTTTCATTCCAAAGCACGCTTTCGATCGGTCAAATCGACTTCGATATTTTTTACGAAAAGGATGATTACTTTTGATTGAGCGCTTCAAGGGTCGAAGAGGATTTTCTACCCCCTGACGGCCATGACTTCTATTTGTCATACGTCACTTCCCCCAGTATCATAAGGGTCGGTCCCCTCGGTCATATTATGGCTCATGTTGAAGTCAATTATCCCCAAAACTACATCCAAATACAGGTCATTAGGCACCCCCATTCCCACACGGATGCCATTATATCTCCGATTAGAAGGAAATTCGATGGAGTCGATGAGATCTACCCCGCCCGATATCGGGAGGGACTTGGCAGTGTCATAATTAGCGCTAGTGGACAGATAATTGGCCGGTGCCGGGTACCAAAAACGGACGCGGTTGATGTCAGTCGCATTCATGTCCACGGCAGCGGCCCATACATTTCCGGTGTTCACATCTTCCACTATGCGGAAGGCGATCCGGGCAAAAGTTACGGCGTCCCCTAATTGGATTTGATGAAGGCGCATTTTATTGACATCACTAATCCCAACAGGAGTGGAACTCCCAGGATAGGAACTAGCGAAATAGCTGAAATTGAAATCCCCTCCCGTGAAACGGTATTCGTTCCATGGGCGTTGCTTGGGGGAATTGGATAACCCACTCATGTTTCCATTCTCGTCCTCAAAGCGGATGGACCAATAACGTGAAAGTCCGGCCATCTGATCGGCGACCACGAAAGAGCCAGCGGTTCCTCCTGCTGGGAGGGGAAGGGGGCCGGGCCATGTCAGAGTAGTGGCTCCGTTCCAATCCACCTCCGAATCAATTACTGCCTCACTCTTCTTGAGGGTAGCATACACGGCATTCCCAGTGTAGTTGTCGTCCCCCGGATAAGTGAAAGTAATGGCCACGGTGCCCGGCTCCGCACCGGGAACCACTATCAAATCCGTCACCGTGGCGGGAGGCGTTACATCACCTGTGCATCCCGGACCAAAGGACGCGCTCGTGTATTCCGACCCATCTGAAAAGGTGACTACCGCGCGGAAAGTCTCATTATCATCCTGGATGTTATCGTTGAAAACCAAGGTGTTATCCGAATAGGAGGTCAGCACGGGCAGGGTAACATCTGAAGTATCAGCTGTGTTTCCGTCCTGGAGGCTTCCTGAGAAGATAACCCCCCCATCCACTTCCATCTGTTCCCAATAGGAATGGGAAAGATCGCATTGCCACCAATCCTGCAATTTGACATGGGTGAAGGTGATGGGTTTCCCGCCTCGATTAGTCAATGTATAACCCGTAATGGCATTCACCGTTTTTCCCCCCGTGGTCCAATCCCAATCGAAGAAGGCGCTCATTCCCAATACGGAGAGAGCGACCGGAATAGTCAAGGTATGGCTGCCCGTGAAATCGGAGAGGAAAAGCGACCCATAGTAGGTGCCCAACCCCGCGTCAGGGACGTGGGCCACAAGGTCAAAATTGGTGCAGGATTGGGCACTCAAAACAGGGAGGGTGGGTAGGCCCTCCAACCAATCTCCTGGGTCCCCAGAGGAAGGGGTGAAGGTGAGGGATTGGATGTCCGAATCCCCCACATTGCATAATTGGATGGCGACGCTATTGGTATCCGCGCCGAAGGTGCTCATCTCCACCGAAGCAGGAAAAGCCACGAGAGGGGAGCCCTGGCCCACGAGAACGCTGGTGCTCAGAGGGAGGCGCAGCGTCTCGGTGTTTCCTGGAAAAGTCGCGGTAATTGAAAGCATCCCCGTATAGGTCCCCACGGCCGTGGCCCCACTTGAAAAATTGACGTCGAAGGGAAACGTGGCATTCCCTAGGATGGTTCCTCCTGAAGGAAAAACGATCCCATTCATGTCCACGTGATTAAAATCCATGGCCATAACCAGGGAAGCATCCTCGTCCGACGAATTAGTTAGGGTTACACGTACGCTCGCATCCTCATTCCGGAGCAACGTCACATGGACCCGAGAAGGGTCCCCCGTTAATCGGGCGTCCCCCAAAAGGACATATCCCTCAAACGCTTTCACTCGGAAGAACTGATTGCCCGAATGGGAAGGGAGGGAACCCGCGAGAAAAGGAATGGTTTCCCGTGCGATCTGGGAATCATACACTTGCACCACTATCGCATGATTTCCAACATACGTGTCAGAAGCATTAACCCCCTCCGGCCACACTAATTGGATTTGGCGCGTGGCCCCCGGGCCTTGGGCATACACCTCTTCTACCGCTCGGGCGATGTTTTCCAATGCTAACTCTCCTGTCTTTATATCGCGCTGTTTCTGGAGCGCGCTGATCTGGTCGGCCGTGAACGCCACGAGCACCGCGAGGATGACCAACCCCGCCGCGAAAAGGACAAGGACTTCTACGCTGCTCTGCCCGCACGCTCTCGATCGTGCGCTCCGATGGACGAGGGGATTCTTCGAATCCCCGGCGGCCGCCATTGCTGATTTCAATCGTGCGTCCGCGTCCATGGGCTGACAACCCATCCCGGGCTTAAATAGGTTTATTCCGAACTTTTTAGAAAAGAACCCTTTTGAAAAGGGTTCATCGAAATTTTGATCAAACTTTTTCCAAAAGTTTGAAGTTCGATCAAAAAGGTAATACCTCGCCCTTCAGGACGACATGCGTCCCTCCATAGTGGCGAGCACAAGTAGCGAGAGTGGATGACGTTTCCTAACCGTTGGATACCCCGGCTTTTAGGCCCCCAAGAGGGTGTCATTCCTCGATGGGCATGGCGCGGATAAGGTGCTTGGAGCGTGCATACGCCCACAATATTCCCACGAGCGAAGCCGTGGCGATGAGATAATACACCAGCGCATCCAACAGCTGGCGATTCAACTGGGAGAGAATTCCCTCAATCAGGGTGAAGGCGAACACCACCAATAGTACGAGCGAGCTCGTGAGGAGGAGGGTAACCTTCACCGTATCCATGATCTCGGACATGCCATGAAAGAAAAAATCCGAGTATAAAAGGGTTCCTCGGTTTGGCTCTGTCGTAATGTTGTCTGGTAAGGGTTAGGTGTCGTATTCGTTAGTATTAAAGAGCAGAGTCTCTTTTTTTGAATTATGGGTTTTTTTCAAAAACTTGGGAAAACTATTAATGTAATACTAAAACGCGAATTTTCTTCTGCCTACATTAGAAAAAGCAGAGAGGATTGGAGTGGAATATATCATGGGGAAGTGAGTCAGGGAAAAAATAAAGGGTGGAGTGGACTAATATATTTCGCTATGCAAAAAGGCAGCTTTGCGGTCGGACCACTGCCAGCTTTTTATCGTGGAAGAAAAATAAAACATTGGGTTAGAGTTGATGATGATGAAACGAACCCACATCGTCCAATTTTTTATAAACAAAAAAGAAGAAATCGAAGGCTCCGACACACAAAACATTAGATACTTTTTTCTATGAGATTTTTCCATTTGTTTCTTTTCAATCCTAAATTTATTTTGGTCTTGATCTTTTTCTCCTGGCAAGACCAGCTCTGTTAGGTTTTTCATAACGAGTGTCAAACCCAGATGGAAGGTAAACACGTTCAGGTTGTAGCTTCGGTAAATGAGCACTATCGAGTTGCATCACCCCTCTCCCTATTATTTTTTTGAAAGGAAAAAGAATACGTTTCCCGCTTTTAGTTATGAACTTTCCTGGGGGCTGAAATCCAAATTTTCTAAGTGAAGTCATTGTTTTGGCAATGGCATCATTGTGTTGTTCGGTGGTGGTAACGTTTAGTGGAATTTTATTTAACTCCTTCAATCGTTCTCTTTCTATAGCATAAATTTGTTCATATGGAAAATTGAAACGTTTATAGAAAAAAGGGGCAATGGTAAGCATTCGTGTAACAGGGCCATTTCTATCTATGAGCTTCTGCCATCTTAAAAGTTCAATAAAATCCCAAATAGATGAAATGGATCTCTTCTTTTCAGGCATATTAACAGCTAACTTACCAAGTTTAATAACATTTCGAAATATCTGAACTGATTATACTAGCGCAGGGAACGAGATTCGAACTCGTGCCTCCGTGAGGAGACCGGCTTTCCAGACCGGCGCGTTAGACCACTCCGCCATCCCTGCCTGATTTGGAGAATGGATGCCATCTCCAGGTCTACCAAACCGTGCAGGCGTACGCATAAAAAGAGGTGCTTGACCCAGTTTTCATGAGGTGGGAGGAAGGTTATTGGTCTGGGATAGAGATTTTCGAGGAACTTGAAATGACGACTCCATCCTCAAAGCCGTATCCATATCCGAATCCGTAGCTGAGCCCCCGCAAGCGGTCTAAAACCCCTTGCAGCTCGGGCACCCATTGGTAAGCCTCGAGCGTAATGGTTTTCGATGCATCCCCTCGTGTAATGGTCACTTTTTCAGTTTGCCCATCCGCACACCCCGGACACCCAAACGTGTCAGGGAGGGTTTGGAAGGAAGCCCAATCCACTTCCTCTGCGGTGTCAAAATAGGTGCTGCCTGCCGCACGGGTTTCTGTTTTTATCTCGCCTTGCTCGGGAGAGAAATGCTGGATGGTCAACGCTTCCGCATCCAATACCACTTGATCATACGGGCAGGCGTTATCCTTGCAAAATCCTCCGCCCCGCCAATACGTGAAAGAATAATCCCCCGGCACGGGGTTGAAACGGATTTCTTTGATTTGGTTCAGGGTGGATATGTCATGCGCCTGGATGAGTTTAGGGGACACCGTATAGAGTGTATCTCCGATGGTTAGCGCGCGGCGCACGCGATATTCCTCTCCAAAATAATACCCGCGTTTCAGGTCGTCCTCTTGCGTAAGGTGGGTGATGCGTCCGCGCTCGACAAACCCATTATCTAAATCAACCTGGTACACGAATGCTCCCTGGAACACTGGTTCCCCGTAGGGGGGGAAATCCATCCACGGATTCTCATCCCTTTGGGTTTCGTATTGCTGCTTCACGTCTTCCGTAATCTCATGCAATTGGATGGGCAGCACCAATAAGCCTTTTTCTTTATCAAAGAGGAAGGCCTTGTGGTCGTATAGCACATCCGAATCCGTGCCCCGATCACCAATCACAACCGAATGCAACTGGATGGGGTTTTTCACATCTGAGACATCGAATATCGCCATCTTCATCCCCAAGTACCAGGCGAAATCATTCTTACCTGATTCGAGGGCGTCCTTGCCTATCCCGATGAGGTGTGTCTCATCATACGGGTGCAAATAATTGGAATACCCGGGGATCTTGAGTTTTCCAAGCACTGTGGGATTGCGTGGGTTGCTTAAATCCAAAACAAATAATGGGTCCACATTCTTGAATGTCACGAGATAGCCCCTATCTCCCATGAAGCGGGCGGAATAAATTTGCTCACCGGGGGCTAAACCATCCAATACTCCCACGGGCGCCATGGCCGGATTGAATATGGTGACGCGGCTCTCCGTTTTTGAGGTTTCCATCCCACGGAAATCCCATTGACCATCCACCGTGGTGGCGATGCGGAAGAATCCATTATGGGCGTCCATAGAGAACTGATTGAGCACTCGGCCTATGGCCTTTCCCTGGCCTACGTATTCAACTGTATTCCCCTTCAAATCAAATTTATGGATAATGGTTTGAGGGGGTTGATACACGTATTCGGGGGGCACTGGAAAAGTTTCAGGGATCTCCGGAGCGGGCTCTATTTCAGGGGGATTCTCTGGAGCAACCGGGGGTCGTTCTTGTTCATCACTCGGGAGGGGGGTTTGGGTATCCTCATCCGGGGTTGTGGGAGGAGAAGGATCGGAACTTGAACCACCTGAAACGGAACCGGGTTCAGCTCTGCCAACCATGAGGGGCATGGGCAATCCAACCCCCCATTCGGAGGAGGCGAGGTACATACTATTCTCCGACGCGTACACCGTTTGGGCGGAACCCACAATGGTCTCCTGGTTCACGCGCAAGGTATCCAAACGCATGGCAGCGAGGGTGATGAACTGCTCCGCCTGGATGGGGGGAATATAGCCAATTCTCTCAGGGGCCGCAATGGGTCTAATTACTCCATCTTCTTCCATCTGGGGAATAATAGGGATGTCTTTGGCATTAGGTGTATCCATTTGTGCCCAAATTTGATATTGGGGGTATGATGTAATTACGAAATACACTTGTTTACCTATCATGCGGGAGGAGAGATACGTGCCCTCATAGGCCAAATCCTTCTCAAGGGTGGGGTTGGAACGGTCTGAAATATCATACACCTGCACCACGGCCTTAGAGATGCTCCAATAGGGGGGATAGATGGCCGAATCGATTGCAATGCGGGTTTCGCCTTCACGACCTTTTTCACTGTATGGATAGGGATAATCTCCTTGTTCCTGCTTGGTGCCGAAAAGGATGAGTTGGTTCCCATTCACAAACATCTCCTGGGGATAGATATTATCCAAGGGAATACGAGTGACCACATTGGTTTCACCCGCGGGATAGGCTTTCACGATGGCCACGCTGTTCTTGTAAAACGCGTAGATATAAGTCCCATCCGTTTTCACGATATCGGCCTCATCCACGCCTTGCACTTGCACGTTCGTTTGAGAGTAATTGTTTCCACTCGGTGAAGGGGAAGCGTCTCCACTTCCTTCTGCCGCGGAAGGGGCGCGGGCCGCATTATCCATCGTCATTATCATTTTAGAGGAGAACCCACGCGATTGCGCGTCCTGAAACGCGGCGACAATGGCTTGCTCATTCTCAAAACGGTAAATCTTGTCTTCCAGCTTGGGCTGGCCGGGCAATATCGTGGGATTCATCACCGCGAGCCCCGCGATAACTACCCCCACCAGTATCAATACCGCCAAAATGGTTACACTTCCTCTTTGCATGCTGTTCGCCTCCAAGCCTATGGGTTGCATGTACACCCCTTCCCTGCCCGCCTTTATATATCGCCGCGAATGCGAAGGGAATCGCCTTTCCCCAGTGACAGGAAAGGAAATCCTAACCTAATTTCCGGCTAAATTGACATCCATTTTCCAATCCATTAAATAGTAGTAAGTATTTCAATTTGCCATGCCTAATTCCCATGCTCGAAAACCAGGGAGTCGTAAAACTACATCTCCGCCTCGGCGCCATCGGGCGGTATCCGGTCGATCAGTAGCCGCTCGAATGCTCGGCCGGGCCCGGACCATGCCGTGGATGTTATCACCAAAAATGTTGCGAGTATACAACCAGTATATCCTCGCCATAATGCAAGAACATATTCTAATGGGTCAAACAAAAGACGTTGTCCGTGAAAGAGTTTCAAATATCAAAAATATTCGTGAAGCTGTAAAATCGGTAGAAAAGAAGAACCAGTTTTTGAAAGGTCCAAAATATAGAGGGATTTGGGCCCTATTCGTAAAACATGTTCGTAAACCGGCCCATCTATCTATGTTTCCAGTTTTTTTAGAAAATTTATCCGCAATTAATCAGCATGGAAGAGCTAGATTTACAAATGAAAAAGTTAGATTGGTTCTTAGAATATCTGGACCTGAATTTGTAAACTTTTTGGTGGAGGCTGGACCTTATGAAGCGGCAAAGTTTGTGGAATATGTCGGTGCTGAATGGGCTGGACGTTATATTAATCGGAATGGTGGATTTCTGACAGTAGCAGATATTCACCTTCATGGTGGCGTATCAAATTTTGCCAGATTCCATAATATCAAATACAATAATATAATGCCATAATATAACTCAGAACTTATATGAATCCCTTTGTTTCACCATTTGCGACACCACCGGTTTGTTTTTATTTAAGTAACCGAATAATGCTATCATGGAAAAAGAATGCGTATTCTGCCAGATCGTTTCGGGCCAGATCCCATCCCACAAGGTATACGAAGATGACTCCTTCCTGGCTTTCCTGGACATCGATCCCATTTCACTCGGACATACTTTAATCATTCCCAAAACCCATTCGACTACTCTATTAGAGGCGAATCAAAAAGTCCGCGCGGGGATGATTGAGATGGTGGCGCGATTAGCGCCAGGAATTCTCAAAGCAGTGGGTGCTCCCGCTTTCAATGTGGGAATCAACACCGGCAAAGAGGCCGGACAGATCATCTTTCACACGCACGTCCATGTGATCCCCCGATTCCCGCAGGATGGATTGAGATCCTGGGGACGCGCGGCTAACCTATCCCCCAACCTTCCTGACATCGCCCAAAAAATACGACGAGCGTTGGAATCGAAATAATGCTTATTAAGCGCGATACGCCCAATCCCCTCGTGCCTACGAAAACGACATCGTACACCCTTACCTTTGGTCATTCCCCGGAAGGGCGGCCCGAGGTATATGATTTCCTCTGGGAACACCTGGCACCATTCCTATCAACGATGGGCGAAAAACGCGTGCGTGTCACCATGGGATTGGATAACCCCATTACCCATTGGTACCGCGCCTGCGGCTGTTCCTTGGAGGAAATGGATTCCCTCCTCCGAAAATTTTCTTCCGACAAACGCTTTTCCCACCGCGTCCATCTGAATGCCCAAAAACCATTTTTGGAAACGCGTATTCCCGTGGAAAAACTGGATAACTTGCTGAACGCCCACAATATCCTCTTCGAATATCTCTTTCCCCATATCCAAATTGAAGGGAAGAAGGTGCGCATTGATTTCGATCCGGCGGAAGAGAATGCGATATGGCTGTCCACGGATGCCACCCTTGGGAAGAAAGGAATGTCATTCCTCGCACGATCCATGTCTAATCCCCTTCATTTATCCGAACGATTGCCTATTTCCAAGAGTTTGATAGATGCTACCCCCCGAAAAACAAAAAAAAGTTCTTCCCGGAAAAAACCATCCCATCTTCCTTCCAGTAAAACCTCATCCCATTCACGTTCCCAAACCAAAAAGACCAGGAGTCACCATCGATGATCATGACGGGAAACCATACTACGGCCCTCATGCACCTGCTGGCATGGACTGAACTTCATCGGCTCCGCGTCACCCAAACCTGGTCCATTACCAAGATAAGGGCCGAGCAAACTGTCATCCTCCACCCCACTTCTCATGACCAGCGGGAGGGCAAATTTGATTTCTATGCGGAAACCCCTACCAAAACCATTGGATTTGAGGTCCTCACCCGCCCCAGCAAAGGCAAGCTCCTCAAGAAATTCATCTACCGCCCCGAAGTGGACGAATTCGTATTCATCCTTCCCAACGATGCCCTATCCAAATACAGGCGCAAGGAACGCTTCGGGAGACGTGTTCAATCCCACTTCCTCCTGCCCTCCCAGTTTGGGGAAAGAGGATTATTCGTCTGGCTCATCGACCTCCAAGATCGGCGGATCGTCGCCAAGGAACCCTTTTTCAAAATATATAATGTGGACCCCAATGGCCATGCTCCCAAAAAAGGGAAGAAATCGCGTCGCAGACGGACCTAATTGTCCAGT
Organism: Candidatus Diapherotrites archaeon; assembly: GCA_030688545.1. NCBI lineage: Archaea > Nanobdellati > Candidatus Iainarchaeota > Candidatus Iainarchaeia > Candidatus Iainarchaeales > Candidatus Iainarchaeaceae > Candidatus Iainarchaeum > Candidatus Iainarchaeum sp. The sequence goes on from JAUYHT010000002.1 coordinate 20,929, forward strand.
TTCGATTGGACCAACCGAGGGTCTACCGAGGGATTTTCAATCCCTCGATAAATCAATTAAAACAATGGCCCTTTAGCTCAGCAGTCCAATTTCGTTTGGACCAACCGAGGGACATCCCCGTGGGGTTTTTCAAACCCACGATAGATCAATTAAGCCATGGCCCCGCAACTGGCCCGTTTCGGCGGCACGCTTTCGCGCGTGCAGGACGAGGGACTACAATGGGGGTTTAACAACCCCCAGTAGGCCTGAATTAGGAAAGTGCCGGCCCCGTAGCTCAGCCTGGATAGAGCAACTGCCTTCTAAGCAGGAGGTCGAGGGTTCAAATCCCTCCGGGGCCGTAGAAATGAAAAAATACTCTAGCTACCAAAATCAACCTACCCATTGAAACAGCCTTAGAATTAACGAAAAATCGGGGCATTGCATTAAATAGGTGCGTCGCCATGCCTGCCACATGATTGGGAAGCTCGCAATTGTTTTTCTCCTTTTATTTTTACTGGGCTGTGTCAACACCCCTAACGAGTCGAATGATCGTGGAAACATCCCAAGTGGAAATTCTCCCGCGACAACAAATAATTCATTTAATCCAGATGTTCCGAATCAACCCACTTCAAACGGACAGCCATACAATGCCGGGGATACTGTCGGGAATACCATAGAAAATTGTGACAATCCTATCTTCACTGCGTATTTTGTCGATCCCAAATATGTGCAAAAGGTCGGACAAGTGGGAGTAGTTCACGGATCGGGGCTGTATATTGTGGAACGCTCATATGTTAGCGTAAAAATTGAGTTTAGCGGAGAAAAAATTCCTGTTTACGCTCCCGTAGACTTGACGCTTCGCTCGGGAAGCCATTACCAGAATCCAGCGGCATCAAACACCGCGCTACCTGATTATGCATTATGGTTTGACGCGGGATGTGGAGTGGAAGTGAATTTGGCGCACCTGAAGGAAGTCGTGGATCCCATTGCGAAACAATTACTCCAAGTAAAAACGGACAGCCGAAGCAGTCAGCTAACTCCAATTACTTTCCGAGCAGGTGATATCATTGGGCACTTTATTCACAACGAAGGAGATGTAGCGGGATTTGATTTTATCGTGCGCGATAAGAAGGTGATTAATGAATTTATCAACCCCGAACGATATTCAGGAAACCGGGCATCCAACCTCCTTAACGGCGTTTGTCCGTATGATTATTACGAATCCGAGAAGAAACAGGAATACTACAACCTCCTCGGAGGGGGCGGGGGAACGTTGTTCACTGTCAAGGACTGCGGACGCTCTTCGCGCGATGTGATCGGAACGATTTCTGGAATGTGGTTTTTAGACAAAGAACCCCAAGAAAACATCTATGACGGCTACAAAGACGGAGACTATGGTAGTACGCTCTCCATAGTGGGGGATGAAGAACGAATTACAATCGGCAACCTGGGACCCAATCCCACGTCATGGGTTTATCCTACGAACCCCACCTACACGTTGCCGGAAAAAGTAATCGATGAGCATTGCTACCAAATCGACGGGTATAATCCAAGTCAAAATGCAGGTTGGGTATACATCAAACTTATCTCAAGTACGGAAGCCCGCGTTTCCTACTCTCCAACAGGAACGTGCCCGGATTCATTCCCAGAAAGTAGCAAGGTCTATTACAAATGACCCTATAGACCAAAAGGCGTTTCATTTTCCTTTTCACGATAGAGTTATTTCATTTCAGCACCAAAATAACCTCAAAGTTAAGGGGTTATTATAGCTTATTTTGCCCACCAAGGCTCGCTCCCCAGGTTGATTTTATCTGGAATATCTGGAATTGGATTGAGGATTAATATCAATCCCCATCCAAGCGACCATTAAATACAGTTGCGAAGCATATAGAATGACATGCGTGTCCTCCTCTTCGGGTTTGAGAAATTCGATATATTGCCAACCAATCCTTCAGAGGATGTTGTCAAACGATTATCCAAATCACTGGAGAATATTCATGATGTCCGATTTGAAATCCTTCCTACCATTTTTTCGGGCGACGATAATTCGGCCACTCGTATCGAAAAAGCGATTATGGATTTCCAACCGGAAATGATTCTCGGGTTTGGGGTTTCCGGCCGATCCCGCATTACCATTGAAGCGATTGCCTTGAACAAGATAGACTCTCCCAAAAAGGACAACGCTGGCAAAATTTATCGGCACATCCCCATTCGTCCTTCTTCCCCGCTCGCATTGGAGACCTCATTTGATGTACAAGGTTTGACCCATTTCTTAATATCGAAAAATATTCCGGCGACCGTTTCATATTTCGCCGATACCTATGTATGCAATTTTGTCTATTTTCACTGCCTAGATTTCATTCGTGAAAAAGGATTAGATATGCCATGCGTCTTCATCCATATTCCCCCTTCTCCCCGCGAGGTAAACGCATTGGATGCCAACTATCCCTCATTCCCAGCCGAAATGATTGCAAATGCCATGGGTGAATATTTGAATAATCAGAAATGATGGGGAGTGATTGGATTCGTTTTAGGTCACCGATGCGCATCGAATTTCCCGAAAGCATCCTTAACTTTTCATTTTCGGCGATAGGAATGTCCCGGTCCTTTATTGATTAGATCAGCGCGAACCAGGTTGTCGAGCGCAACATTGAATTCGGGCAAGTGATGTTGAGCTTTGGCTGCCTTTCTCAATCCCGATTCAGGCCATTGTCGAGGTACTTTAAAATGAAACGCGCCCAATATTAAACGCTCGAACATCCATACACGCGTTTCCGGGCTCATTTTATGGTTGGTCATCCCCTTCAACGTGGTCCATTCCTCGCGGGATAACTCAAAGGAGTCTCCCAGTTTGTCCTGCATGGCCGTAATTGTTCGTGGAATGGCCACCTGGGATTTTGGGGGTTGCGGATGGGGAGAATGGGGCTTCCCAGTGCTTTTTTTCCTTTTTTGAGAAGTGGGAACTTTTGTGGCAGGTGCAGGGTGTCCTTTAGAGGGGATTTTTACCGGTTTTTGGGTTTCCCGAGAAACCTTGGGCCCGTATTTATCGAGTAGTTTTTTCACATTCTGTTTTTGGGCTTCTGAAGTAGGTGAAACGCGCAATACGTGAAATAATAATTTCAAACGCCGCACGCCAATAACTGAATCTTTAGATATTCCCAGATCGAATAATACCTTCTCGGCATTCAACCCAAGGCTCGAAAGTTTTTCCTTGGCAATCGAGCGGGATCGACTATAGGCACTTCCTATGGCCAGTGCCCGGACATCAACCCCCCTTTCATCCGCTCGGGTTTTCACCTGGCGGTATATTTCCCTACGTTCTTTTCGGGGAAGGGTAAAACGACTGATAGCCCCGCTTTCGATCACACGCCTCATTTTCAAATTGGTTTCGCGTTGGGTATCAAGCCGCTTCCGTTTCTCCTCCTGCATGGAGTGGATCAAATCGTTTGCAATATCGGGATAAAGAGATTGGATTTGGGTAACTTCCATCGCCTTTCGAAAATCCAGGTCGTGGGCGAATTTTTTCAGAGCATGATGAATCATTTCAATGGGGGCGTTAATCCCATGCGCCGCCAATTCTCCCCGCAACTGGAAAGCGATCCCCAGTTGGGTTAATGACTTTTCCATCTGGATTGATATTTGTCTTGGCTGCATTCCCATTTTAAAGGATCCAGCAATGGATTGGGCTCCTCCAAGAATATCCCCGATAGTGGTTATTTCTCGGACCACTTCCTTGATTTCCTTTTTCATGTATTGGTTAAGCAGAGTCCCCCCTTCAGATTCAATTGTTTTCCAGATAAACAATTTTTCTTGCCGGGAAAGGGGAGTTTTAATGGCCTCACTCCGCGCTTGGATCATCCCGCGGGTCAATTGATCTCCCAATCGCTGGGCATCCGCGAGGGATTCCCGCGCGCGTTCCCTGATCTCTCGCTTTATCAGATGGAGACTCCGGGAGCTCGCTCCGGCTAATATCTCGGCTCGTCTGGGATCTCCAATTGGAGGGAATTTTTTCAACGGCCTCTTTCCTGATCTTTTTGGCATACGAGGTAGAAAAGTTTTGACCCATAAAAAGGGAGAGGTTTATTATAGGGAAAAGAAAACTCCCCCAATGTCCCTCTATTCCTTGGCCGCGGTGCTGGCGGTGGTGGCGTTTGCTACGATTGGGGTGTTTGTGAAGCTGTTGGTGCCTGAATTTCCTCTCCCTTGGATTACGTTCATGCGGGCGTTTTTTGGATTTCTGTTCGTGCTTTTTCTTATTCCCCGGTATGACCCCAATTTCCGTAAATTAGGGAAGCAGGATGTGAAGGAATATGTCTGGGTGGGGTTATCCCTGGCGGCGACGATGACGTTCTACAATTATGCGTTCGCATTGGCGCCCTTAGCCGATGTGGTATTGCTCAACTACACGCATGTATTATTCGCCCCTGTCCTCGCTTATTTCATCCTCAAGGAAAGGATGGAACGGAGATCATGGATCTACCTCATCACTGGGATGTTAGGCATCGTGCTCATTAGCCCCTTCACGGGATTGAATGTCCTTGGCAATAGTGCCGCGCTCGCGGCGGGGATTACCTATGCTATCATGGTGGTGTACATGCGCCGTGCGGACAAGCACCATGGCATCGGAGATGTCGTTTGGTTTCTGGGGTTCGCCTCCCTATTCCTTTTCATCCCCGCGCTCATGACGCCCATCACGTGGACGGGAGAAGGTTTCCTTCTCCTGGCTCTCGCCGGAATCGTCACCACGGGATTAGGTTACCTATTCTTCAACATCGCCCTGGAAAAACTCCGCGTGCACCAAGTCTCGATGCTCGACCTCGTATTGGGCTCGCTCATCGCCCTAATGGCCTCGGTCTTCCTGTTCGGGGATCCCCTCACCTGGAATGTGGCGTTAGGGGGATCCATTTTGGTGGCCTCGGGATGGCTGTTTATTCGGCGCCAGCACCTTTTCAGCCTGGGTTTAAAACGTCCGCATTCCAGAGTAGGGATCTATGGAACCTCCTTCCTACAGCTCAATCCTCGCCCAAAAAGTGGACGACGCCCTGGCCGCATTGGGACATTCTAGGGTGGGGGAAAAAACGTTAATCAACCTCGTCACCCGTCCCCCCGCCCCGGATAAAGGGGACTTTTCATTGCCGGTATTTCGATTCACTCCTCCGAATAGTAATCCAGGGGCTTTGGCCCAGGCCATCGTAACTCATCTCCAACCGGATGACACATTCGTTCGATTTATTGCCATGGGGCCCTATGTGAATGCTTACCTAGCCCCCGGGAGGTTAGCCCAGGAGGCCCTCGCCAAGGCTGCCTTTTCCCCCTCCCCACCTGCTTCCGACGCCCCACGGGTGATGGTGGAATACGCCTCTCCCAACACCAATAAGCCCCTTCACGTGGGGCACCTGCGCAACATCGCCCTGGCCCAGAGCATCATAGCCCTTTTCGAACGGGCTGGGAAAAAAGTGGTTAAAACCCAGGTGGTGAATGACCGGGGGGTGCATATCTGCAAATCCATGCTGGCCTACCAGAAATGGGGAAATGGAAAAACACCCGAATTCGAGAAAATGAAACCCGACCATTTCGTGGGGAAATACTACACCCTTTTTTCCATTCGCGCCAATGAGGATCCAAAATTGGAGGAAGAGGCGCAGGCGATGCTTCAGCAATGGGAGCAGGAAAATCCCAGCGTACGGGCGCTCTGGAAGCGCATGAATGAATGGGTGGAGGCCGGGTGGAATCACACGTATTCTATTTTGGGGGCGTCATTCGACATCACGTATTATGAGAGCGTTTTTTTCGCTGCCGGGAAGGAAATGGTTATGCAGGCGTATGACAAAGGGTTGTTGAAAAAAGCCGATAATGGGGCTATCATCGTACCATTGGAAACATACCAACTGCCCGACAAACCCATTGTTAGAGGGGATGGGACGACGCTTTACTTTACGCAGGATATTGCCCTTGCTATTAGGCGCATGCATGAATATCCTGATTTAGAAAAGATCATTCATATCGTGGGGAATGAGCAGGAGATGCACTTCAAGCAACTCTTCGCCACCCTCGATCTCATGGGAGTGGCTCCTTCCCACAAATTCCACCATTTGGGATACGGGTTGCTCCGCCTTCCCACGGGTAAGATGTCCTCGCGAGAGGGCACGGTCGTAAACGCGGATGATCTGTTGCAGGAACTGGAAACGTTAGCCCACTCCGAATATGACTCTCGCCACCCTGATTTATCCCCTGATGAAATTAATCGCCGCTCCCGGATAATTGCCTTGTCCGCCATGCGCTTCTTCATGATCAAGCAGGACGCGCGGAAGGAAATAGTATTCGATCCCAAAGAGAGCCTTTCGTTCGACGGGCAGACGGGTCCTTATTTGCTTTATGCCAATGCCCGCGCCCAGAGCGTGCTCCACAAATCAACGCGGCAACCCAATCCTACTCAGGGGGGGTTGCTCATTCTTCCCCGGGAAATAGAACTGCTCACCCTCCTCGCTCAAAAGGAAGACATGATTGCGGACGCATTCGCCCATTATTCCCCGCACATCCTCGCGCATTACCTTTTATCTCTGGCCAACACGTTCAACACATATTATCATGAAACCAAAGTTATTCAAGAAAATGAAGAAATGGAACAGGCGCGCCTCGCCCTCGTGAAAGGCATTCATGAGGTGCTCGAGGAAGGATTGCGGCTCCTTGGTATTGGGACGCTGGAAGAGATGTGATAGCGCGGGAGAATATATCCCCCGGAACAAAGGATCGCTTTTATATTTGGAACTCGGCTGTACCCTTTCATGCCAAGCCCCCCGAAAGAGGCTCCTATCAACACGATTCGCATCCGGAGCACCTACAATACAACCGGTCTCGTGGCATTGGCGATGGCCATCGGTTTCCACCTCTTTATCCTAATAGGTGCTCTCTCAAGGGAACACTTTTCGTCGCCTATTGATGCTAACACGGGGAGTGAGGTCAGCCCATACCTATTCTTTGGTGTTTTGTATGTGTTAATCCTGGGATTCATGGAAGTGGGCATCCACCTCGCTCGGGCCTCCAAAACTATGAAAGTGACCCATTTGGACACTTCGCATTCATCTGATCGAACACTCGAAAACGTGCAAATACTCTATCATGATCTTAATTCCAAATTCGTAGGAATCTTCATGATAGGGGGTATGATCTTTGGTTTGCTCCTCCTATCCATCTTCATCTTCACCAAACCCATTTTTATAACCCCATTCGCGCTCACCATCTTTTTCATTCCAATTGTCTACTTCCTTATTCTTCGACCCGTGCTGGGGTTCATTTATCGGCTTGTCAGGGAATCCAAATTGGATTTTTTCACTTATCCAGCATTTTGGATTTCTATCGGCCTCACCTTTTTTGGAATATTGGGGTGGGCAGCCTATGGCATCATTTCGCTTCCAGGATTGGTGGCCGGCTTTCTATTTGTTGTCGGCCTTTCCTCCATACTTGCGGTCATTTTTTTGGCCAACATTTCCTATCGCTTTGAAGGGAATGACCTGGTGATTTTCCCACACTATTTTACGTATTCCCTTCCCATCATTAAACAAGCCGAATTTCATTTACCCGTAAAGGATATTCTCACGTACAAGCGCATTACCCATATGGAGATTAATGCGCTGATCCAATCCTACTCCCGCAAACCCGCGTATCTAATTCATTCGGGGGCTAAACTCGTTGAATATTGGGTGTTACGTAAAACCGACAAACCCTTATTGTACCTGGCCAATGGGGGAAGGGAAAATATTTATCTTGCGGGAGAAAATTTTCATTATGTCATCAGCGTGAGGAACGCCGACCAGTTGCTGTCCAGGATTGCCGCGATGAAGAAAAGAAGATGATTGGGTTTTGTATATGGTTAGCAGGCTAATGGTCACTCCAGATACAGCGCCGGTCTTCCTTTTTGCGCTTTCTGCATCTTGCCTAATGGGTCGTGAGAATCGTTTATTTTAACGATTAACGTGGTGTGCCGGCGCAGGGCTTCCTGGGCCTCATTCAACCAACGGGTTTCCGTGGCATCCGGGGAATAGAGATAGAGGGTCGTTACCTGTTTGCCTTTCACGAGCTTTTTCACCCGTTCGATGTCTCCCAATACCTTTTCGATGAAGTTCATATGATCATCCATGTGGGGGGAAGGGTTTCCAATTGGTTTTTGGAGCGCCTGCAGGCTGGCAAACCCTTTCCAACCGGATTTGGCCCATAATTCTTCTCCTAAAAAGGGAGTGATGGGGGTGAGGAGGACGAGCCATTCCTTAAGCACGCGTTTCACGGCCGGTGTTTCTTTCTCCCCAAATACTTTCTTGAACCGCTTGATGTCATTGAGGGTTTCGAAAAATATTTTTTGGGCCGCCAGCATCATCTCCATGTCGTCGTACGCGGCATAGGCTTCCCCCAGGCGCTGTTTAAGCGTTTCGGCCAGCCATTCCTGCGCGGGAGAGAGAGTTTCTTCCTTTTGGGAGGCGGCGGCTTCCAATACCCCTTCTATTTCCTGCAGCTTCTTCTTCACCTGCGGCACCTGCGTATCCTTCCAATCCACCACGCGCTCAAACCCGGCGGAGGAAGCCATATACAACCTCACCAAATCCGCTCCATGGTCGCGAATGGCCTGCTGGAGGGGGATGACGTTCCCTTTGGATTTGGACATCTTTACACCATTACGCACGAGCATCTCATTGAACGTACACGCCTTGGGCCAATAGGATTCATCGAAGAGCAAGGTATGCGTGAGGAGGAAGAAGGAGATATGATTGGAAATATGGGCCGGAGCGGTATGACGCTGGTCATTGGGGTACCAGAAAGTAATCTGCTCGTGGATGGTTTGAGCCGTTTTACATCGTTTATCGGAGGAATTCAATTCCTTTCCCAATAGAGCCGCATCCCAGAATACATCATCCAAATCATCAATGTTTAACCCGCTTTCTCGAATGAGGGGGATGGCCAGGTAAAAGAGCATGTAAATAGTGCTGTCGGATAAGGGTTCGATCATCCATTCTTCTTTGGGATTATCAAAAGGGAAAGGGGTTCCCAATCCCCGCTTGCGGATGCAGGGCCGGTGGTCCAACCAATCAATGGCATCCATTATGTTCCGACGGAAACGAGGGGGAAAAATAGTCATCTGTTCGACGTGGCGCTTAGTGGTTTCTTTCCATTGCTTCCCCGAATAGTCTATGAACCATTGGTCGGGGAGGATGGCCACCTGCACCTGTTTTCCCGCCCGGGTTTCAGCCGGGCGCGAGGGTTCATAAAGTATGCCACCCATTCCCTTTTCCTGGAGAAAAGCCACCATCTTATCCTTGGCCTCCTTCACCGGGAGGCCGCTCCACGCCCCATTGAATTGATTTAGCGTCCCTTCATAAAATTCACGCTTGTACAATTCTTCGGTGGCGGCCTGGATGTTTTTGGTCTTTTCGAGTGAAAGGGCTTGGTGAGAAACGAGAAAGGCGTCCATTCCATCAAATCCGGGGAGATCCACAATGGTCTTCACTTCTATGTTTCCCGCGCGGGGATGGCCCTTTTGTTTTAGCTCTTGCAAGGCCACGAAATCCCAGGGGGCATGACCCGGAACGGCGAATACCATTCCGGTGCCCCGGGTGCCGCTAACGAACGTGGCGGGAAGAATAGGCATTCTCATTTGGTCATCCAGGGGATGGAGGACTTCCTTCTGCAGCAATTGCGCAGAAGGAACAGGGGCGATGGTTTCAACAACATGGTTTTGCAACCGCAGTTTCTCCACAGCCTCTTTGGAAATGATCCATTCTGCCCCATTCACACGGGCACGCACATACTCCTCTTGAGGGTGCACCCATACATGGGTGGCGCCATAAATGGTTTCAGGGCGGAGGGTGGCGACGACGATGGATGTGTTTTCCCCCACGATTTTAAATGGAAGCCAATAGAACTCCTGGATGCTCACCTTGTCGGTGTCCCCGTCCTTGATGTCATCTTCCCCCACCGCATTCTGGTCCAGAGGAGAATAGAGAATTGGATAATTTCCCTTCACCAACACCCCTTTCTCTTTCAGCTTTGAAAACTGCCATTGGACGAAGCGTTGGTATTCCGGGTCCATGGTGGTAAAGCGGGAGCGCCAATCGATGCTGCAGCCCAGGAGATCCAAATCCTCAGAGACTTTTGAACCGAAATAATTGGCTACCGCGAGGGGTTGGGTAAAAGATTGGACGATGGCATCAATCCGTGAGGGATCATTTTCATAGAGGCCCACATACGAATGGTACAACTCAATCGTTTTGGCATCCTTCCGGGAAATGGCATCGCTAATAGCCAAAACCGGGGTTCCCGTGACATGGAAACCCATGGGCCAAAACACTTCCTTGCCTTTCACCCTCTGGAACCGGGCGAGGGCATCCCCATTCAGGTAGGTTCGCCCATGCCCCACGTGCAGGGGCCCAGTGGGATAGGCATAGGGAACGGTGAAATAGAACTTATGCTTGTCCGTGGGAAAAGAAGGCTCGAAGACATGGGCTTCCTTCCACCTCTGGACCCAGAGGCGTTCCCGGATGGTCATGTCCCAACCTGGCCCAAAAAGGCTTTTTAACTAACAAGGCTTATCCGAGGGTTTCCCAACGCGTCTGGGATCGCCAACGCTGGAATATCTGGTTGACTTTAGCATGCGTGACATGCGGGCGGTGCTGACGAAACCCCCCTCCAAATGAATGGGGAATATGCATCAATTCATGAATCAATGTCTTGATCTGCTCCTCTTCGGTTTGGCGGTCGAATCGTTCTGAAATGAGTTCAATGGCATAGAAAGGAGGTTGTTGCGTTCCCATTTGGATGATCTTGGGCATGGTATGAATGCGGGCGATGGTGCGCCTGGATTTGCTTCCTTTTGACATAAAGCACGCGATGCGATCGGGGGGGATGTGAGAAAATGCCAATTCGCTCGCCAGTTGCCGCGTGCGTTCCGTCCACTCGGGGGAAGGGATATACTTCATGGAATAATTGTGAGACGCACTCCCATAAATGCCTATGTTCTTTTTTGGGCCGGCATAACAGCTGGGTTATGTTGGGACAAAGTTTCCTGTTCCAGGAATTTTTGCTCGAACAGCAACTCCAATAACGCCATCCGGATAAACAATCCATTCTGGGCCTGGCGAAAATAAGTGGCGCGGGGATCGGCATCGATGGAAGGGTGGATTTCATTCACTCGGGGGAGGGGGTGCATGATGATGGTGTGGGGAGACAAATAAACCAGGTTCCGGGCATCCAATACACAGGAGTTCCTAACCTTCTGGTATTGGGCATCATCGACAAATCGCTCCCTCTGGACACGCGTCATGTACACTACATCCAGGTCATGCGTGATGGGCGACAAATGAGGGTGCTCGGTGAATGGAATCCCGTGGGTTGACAAGAGTTGTTGATAAACCTCTGGCAACCTAAGCTCGGGAGGCGACACGAGAATTATTTCCACTCCCTCATAGAGGATGAGTAAGTTGATTAACGAGTGCACCGTCCGTCCATACCGGAGATCCCCCATGAGGGCGATGCGCTTTCCTCGAACATCTCCCAATTCTTTTCGGATAGTGTACAAATCCAATAAGGCTTGGGTGGGGTGTTCCCCACTCCCATCCCCGGCATTGATGATGGGCACCCGTGAAACCTTGGCGGCCCGGGCAGCCGACCCTTCTTCGGGGTGACGAAGCACGATGGCATCCGAATAGCCCGCGATAATCTTAATGGTGTCCTCGAGTGTTTCCCCCTTGGTCATGGAAGAAAATTGGCTCGCGCTTTCCGTGCTAATTACGCGTCCCCCCAACCGATGCATGGCCGCCTCGAAAGAAAAACGGGTGCGGGTACTGGGTTCATAGAAAACCGTGGCGAGGATCTTCCCCTGGAGGGATTGAAAGAGCTTCTGGTCGGTATTCCTGGATTCCATTTCGTCCGCGAGAGCAAACAGGCGTTCCAGCAATCGGGTGTCCGAAAACTGAGAAGTGGATAGGACGTGATTGACTTTCATCAAAAAAGGGCGAACGATCTTCTAGTATTTAAGAGTGCCTTGGAAAAAAAGATAGAGGCAGAGAAATAAACCGCCACCTTACAACAAGAACAAAGGAGCCAGCACCAGGCTCAATGTCCCCACGAGCTTGATGACCACGTGCAGGGAGGGGCCGGCGGTGTCCTTGGCGGGATCTCCTACTGTATCTCCGACTACGGCGGCCTTGTGGGCATCGCTTCCTTTTCCCCCATGGGGGCCGGATTCGATGTATTTCTTGGCATTGTCCCAGGCCCCCCCGGCATTGTTGAGGGTGAGGGCCAGCATAATCCCTGTGAGGGTGGTGACTAATATGTAGGCTCCCGCGGCTTCCGCTCCCAGAATCATTCCCACTCCCAAGGTAAGCCCCACCACGAGCAGGGAGGGGAGCACCATCTCCTTCAATGCGGATTGGGTGGCGATGTCCACGGCTTTGGCATAATCGGGTTTGGTTTTACCTTGCATAATCCCTTTTATCTCACGGAATTGGCGCCGGACTTCCTGCGCAATGGCTCCGGCGGCCCGGCCAACGGCACGCATGGCAAATGAAGAGAATAGGAACACCAGCATCGCCCCCATCATTCCCCCCACGAACACGGGGAGGGAGGCCAGATTGATGACCACTAAACCTGTTTCTACCATGTAGGCGGAGAACAATAGGAAGGCCGCCAACCCGGCTGAACCAATGGCATACCCTTTGGTCAACGCTTTGGTGGTGTTGCCCGCGGCATCCAGGCGATCCGTTATCGCCCGCACCTTTTCAGGGGCATGGGACATCTCCACGATGCCGCCCGCATTATCAGAAATAGGACCGAAATTATCCATCGCCAACACATACCCGGCCGTCAATAGCATTCCTATTGTCGCCATGGCGGTGCCGAACAACCCCCCTTGGGGAAGACTCGTGGCATCGCCCAAGGCAAAGGATACGAGAAGGGCGACACCAAGTACTACCGCGGGCAACGCCGTGGTCTCCATCCCCACCGCTAACCCGGCGATGACATTGGTTCCCGCTCCCGTCTCGGAGGCGGCCGCGATATCCTTCACCGGTTGAGAATCGCGCTCGGTGTAGTGCATGGTGATATACACCATCGCCAAACCCGTGAGCAACCCAATGATTCCCGCGCCGAAAAGGAGGAGGTTGTTATCCAAATACACGTAAACGGCGGCGTACAAGAGCACGGCCGCGAGAAGGGTGGTGAGCCAATAGCCCCGCTTCATAGCTTTCATGGGATTTTCCTGGTGTGAAATTCTTACGCTCATTATTCCCACCACGCTGGCCACCAAACCTAATGCCATGGCCACCAAAGGGAATAGAATACCCGCGATCCCGAATATTGGGAACAAGGCCACCCCCAAAATCATGGCTCCAATGTTCTCGGCCGCGGTGGATTCGAACAAATCCGCGCCCCTTCCCGCGCAATCCCCCACATTATCCCCCACCAAATCCGCGATGACCGCGGGGTTGCGAGGATCGTCCTCGGGGATCCCGGCCTCAAGTTTCCCCACCATGTCGGCGCCCACATCCGCCGCTTTAGTATATATTCCTCCTCCCAACTGAGCGAACAAAGCAATGAGACTCGCTCCGAAACCAAAGCCCACGATCTTCAATGGGGCTTCCATAGGATCATCTCCCGAAAACACGAAGAAGAGAATAGAGATACCCAATAATGACAGCGCGAGAATAACCAATCCGGATACTGCCCCTCCGCGGAACGCGGCGAGGAACGCCTCATTCAATCCCTCATTAGCAGCCGTGGCCGTGCGCAGATTGGCTTTCACCGCGACGCGCATACTGACATAGCCCGCGAGTCCCGAGGAGAAAGCCCCCAGGATGAAAGAAATGGTTGTTACGAAAGCCAAATTAAAATTACCCCACCAAGTATATCCAATGAGGATGACAAGAGCAATAATGATGCCAATACTCCCGATGCTGGTATATTGACGCTGAAGGAACGCATTGGCCCCTTCCTGAATAGCCAGGGCAATCTCCTTCATGCGTGGGGTTCCTTCCTCCCCCTGCATGACGCGGTCGAGCATCCATTTGGCCATGAGGATGGCAAGGAGGCTGATCCCCCCCACCAAGTAGAGCATGTCGATTCCTTCCATTCCAATTCCCCTCCACCCCTCCAGGGGGGTGTGATGGGGGAACCCAACACGGAACCATTTAAAAAGGTGCGAGCGAACCCCGTGATCAGGATACCCCAAACCCATTTCCAGATGACAGAGCCAATTGCACCGCCACGAAAACCACATACAGACCGATTAATGCATACCCTTCTCTCTGGGTCAATTTTCCCCCGCTATCCATGAGTGTCGTCACCAAAAGGGCGGCGAACACCATAAAGAGAGTGGCAATCCCTACCGCTCCCACATCGACGGCCACCGGGGAAATAAGCGCCAACACCCCCAAGGCAAACGTCGAATCAATCATCACATTTCCCATGATGTCTCCCACCGCAATGGCTTTATGGCGGGACAGCACCGCTTTAACAGAAAGGGTGAGTTCGGGCAATGCCGCTCCAATGGAAATGAGGAACAACCCCGCGAAAAGCGCCGGGATGTTCAATCCATCCGCTACATTCACTGCCGACTCCACCACAAAATGGGCGCTCCCAAACATCACCAGCATGGCCGCCCCAAAAAAAAGGAGGGGCTTCATGAGCAAGTGGCGCCGGACGGGCCTCTTTTTATCCTGCATCGCGTGCTGGGAAAAGATACGGATGAAATAAATGAGCGCCGCGATAACGAGTAACAACCCATCTAACCTATTGAGATTGCCATCGAGCATGAGTCCTAATGGTAACCCTACCATGATGAGGAAAGGCAATGCCCCCGAACGCTCAGATCTGGAAACAGGAATATCTTTTCCCAGGATGGCAATAATACCAAAAACCAAAGTGAGGTCCACGATGTTGTTTCCGATGAGCGTGCCCACCCCCACGATGGGAACCCCTTCCAGGGCTGAATTTACTCCCACGAAGAACTCGGGGAGCATGGAAATGAATCCCCCCAGGACGAAAGCAGTGATGAATTCGGAGATATAGAACACCCGCGCCAGATTGGTCACTTCTTTCACGGCCATGGATGCCGTCTTTACCAGAACGATACTCGAAAGAAGGAAAACGGCTCCCTGCACGTAAAGGTCTTCCATCTCATCCCGCAGCCGATTTGCTCTTATAAGGATTCTCCACCCCACCTCACTATGGAAGACCCCTTTTCGATCTGTCCGCATGCCACAGTATGTAATGGATGTCCCGACATGAACACCCCTTACGAGGAACAAATTGGGCGCAAGAAAGACAGGGTGGTGGAGGTATTGAAGCCCTTCACGGATTATGTGGAAATGGTTCCGGCCCACGCCCTATCTTTCTACCGCAACCGCGCCGACTTTTGGTTTTCACCCACTCGACAATTGGGGTACCGTTCCAAGGAAAATCCCTACTCCGGTATTCCCGTTCCCGAATGTCAACTTGTGTCCCCCCGCGCCCAAAATCTTTATCAAACCCTCGAAAAGCGGTTCCATTCCAACACATGGCCACCCTACTCGGTGCTCGAACACCAAGGGTTTCTCCGCTATGCCACGGTGCGCGAATCCAAGACCTCTGGAAAATTGCTTCTGATCCTCAATACATTCACCCGCACTCCAGAGGATGAAGAACGAATAACGGGTTTGGCCCAGGAGTTATTGTCTGAACGTTTAGCCGATGGCATCATATGGATGCATAATCCTCATTTCAATGATGCTGTTCAGGGAGACACGATAAAAACATGGGGGGAGAAAGAATTAGTGGAAGACATGTCAGGAATCCCTTTTCACTATAATTCCTCCTGCTTCTTCCAGACGAACCCCCGCATGGCCGAAAAGGTGCAAGAGCATGTGGTTCAATGTATCCAAGAAATACAGCCCGCCCCCCGCGTACTGGACCTGTATTGCGGAGTGGGGTTGTTCGCCATCCCATTGATCCAAAAAGGGTTTTGGGTGAAAGGGATTGAAATGAACACCGAATCAATTGGATATGCCCGTCAAAATGCCCAAAAATTAGATTTGAATGGAAATTCCTATTCATTTGAAATCGGGGACGTGCCTAAAATTTTACAAGAAATGGAAAAAACGGATGAGCAATATGACACCATCATTTTTGATCCTCCCCGATCCGGACTTTCCAAAAAGATCTGGCGGCGCGCCCTGCGATTGAAACCCACGCAACTCCTATACGTGGCCTGCCGTCTTTCTTCCCTAGAGCGCGATCTGGAATGGCTGGGGGAGTATGCGGTGTTTGACATTACATCGGCGCGGGCATTCGACCTGTTTCCCCACACCCCTCACGTGGAAACGGTGGTGGATATCCGCGTGAATGCCACTAAGGATTATCCCAAGGGTGGATTCTGACTAAAAAATACTCCCATGATCTCCTAATTGGTATGATTATTTTACCCACCCAATGAGGAGGCCACTCATCCAGAGAAGAAGGTCCATTGTTCTGGTTCAAATTAGGAGTTTAAAACGATTGAGATGTTGAGCCGTTTGAGTAGACCAAAAATTATAATTGTGGGGTGGGGTTCACGGGCTTTTTCTGAGATGGATCGTCAACTATTGCAATTCGAATCGGAAAAAAATGCGTTCGTCCTTTTCTTTCGAATTGAGGATTCCTTCAATGGTACCACTAATCAATCCGCCCGTTCTCAAACACAGCAGGATGGAGGCTATGTTCTTGTTCTGCGCATCCGCAAAAAGCTTTTCAATTTTATTTCTTTTTGCACGTTTTTTCACGAATTCGATCAGTCCTCGGCCAATCCCCATTCGACGATATTTTTCATCAACGGTCATTTGTTCCAAATACCACAATTGCGATCTTCCAAGGAATTCATTATTCCAATAAATCAAACCGACAATTTCCTTTCCTTTTTCGCACACTGCTACTCTATTTAACGGAATGATTCTTGCGAACATCTCCTCTTGTCTTTTCTTAAATTTTTTCTCTTTACCCACATTGACTTTTACTACTTTTTCAAGGTCCTTCATCAAGGCCATCCTTATTTTTGGTATTTGTATCATGATCACACCCGCATCAGCGCCGCATCCAATCCATCCAGGGATTGTAGCCGCGCTTGACCCATCTTTTCGCTCCCGCCCCCACTTCCTTTGGTATGGGAGAGAATGGTCTGGATGGCGTTCTTGGCATTGAAGGTGGAGGCGCTTCCACTCATGGCGATGACCATTTTTTCTGATTCCGAAACGAGGACAATTCCCAAGGTGGGATTTTGGTTGATGAGCATTTGCCCCAATTTGAGCAACGCATCGGGTTCCAATTCCCTAATACGCTCCACGAGCTTGCTGCCTTTCACCTTGGTTTTCAATTCCGCGGACACTCCTTCCAAGTAATAGGCCTGCAACCCCTCGGCTTTCTTCCGGGCATTTTTGTATTCCTCCCTCATTTTTTGGGCAGCGGTTTCCACATCCTGCTCGGTGGTGTTCAATATTTGCACCACGCGCCCCAATTTTTCCTCTTTGGCCTGCACCCATTCCAGGGCGGGAACACCGGTGGCAAAAGTGATGCGCTCAATCCCATCCTGAACGGATTCCACCCGAAGGATTTTGAAGAAACCTATTTCACCCGTGTTGTCAATATGCGTTCCCCCGCAGGCCTGGATGTCAATTCCCTCAATTTCCACCAACCTAAGCTCCTTACCTGGGACAAAACCTCCCTGGTAGATGCGAAATCCATATTGTTGTTCCGCTTGAGTACGGGAGAGCACGAACTTTTTCACGGGAATCATGGCCTGAACATGGGTGGTGACTAATCGTTCTATTTCATTGATTTCCTCATACGTAATTTTCTTGTAATGCGTCACATCCAAGTGGGCTTTATTCCCTTCCTTGGAGGCCCCAGCTTGCCAGATGTGGGGGCCTAACACCTTCCGGCACATCGCATTAAGCAAATGGGTGGCGGTGTGGTTGTGCATGAGGTTGGCTCTCCTTTCCCGGGAAATGATACCTTTCACTTTTTTTCCGGGGGAAAAGGAAGCAGGGTTTTCTATTTCATGGAGAATGCGGTTCTGCACCTTCTGCACGGCTTTTACTCCCACTCCCTCCAATGTTCCCGTGTCGAAGGCCTGGCCGCCTCCTTCGGGATAGAAAAGGGTTTGGTCGAGAATAATCTGGTTGCCGACTATTCCTAAAATAGTGGCTTCGAATTGGTCCTCGTACAATTTATCATAATACAATGTTTTGGTCTCGGGATACTTTTCTACTTCCAAGGCCACGGGGGATTTCTTTTCTTTCTTCTTCTCATTCTTCACCGAGAGCTGGTCATAGAAATCATAGACCTCTTCCGTTTCCACTCCCCCCTTCCGGGCGATGTCCACCGCGGTCTCATACGGGATGCCGTGGCTTTCATACAGGGTCACCATTTCTTTTTTTTCCAGGGGCTTGGCTTCCTTCTTCAACCGCTCCACGAGCACCTGCATCTTCTTCTTTCCCGTTTCCTGGAGGGCAGCGTATTTCTTCTGTTCCTCCGCAATTACCGCGAGGGTAGTTTCCAACCCCTCCCGCACACTATCATCAAATCCCGCGAGTTCCTTCACATGATCTTCCACGATGCGCGCATAATCCAGGTTGAAGGCATAATCCGCATTGAAACCGAAGACGCGGCGCAGGAGGAGACGTAAATTGTACCCCCCACCCCCATTGGAGGGAAGCATGCCATCGGTGGAGGCGTATAAAATGGTCTTCAAATGGTCGGCGATGGCGTACAACGCCTGCAACGACCCCACCTTGCGGAACAATACCTCTTCCTCCATCCCCAATTTTTGGGCGATGACCTGGCGTTTCTTCTTTACTTCCCCCCCTTCCATATCCAGCATGCCCGAAAGCTTTGAATATTCAAGGAACAATTCGTCCTCGAAATGCACCCCGGTGTTCTTCTTCATGTTCCGCAGGACATCCCCGAAAGTGGTGTCGTATGACGTAGGGGTGCCCGTGGTGTACCAGGCCAACCGTTCCAAACCCGCCCCCATGTCAATAACTTTGGTCTTCAATTCTCTCGCCGACCCATCATCGAGGGACTCATACTGCATGAACACGCAATTCCCCAGCTCGGCCCCATTAGCGGCATATTCGATGGAGGGACCAAATGTTCCTCCCCCAGCCCATACTTCTTCTTGAAAGGTCAAATCCTCTGGTTTGACTCCAATAACTTGGGTCAAATACTGATAATCGTGCTCCAGGGCCTCGTTTTTCCAGTAGAACAATCCAGTTTTTTCATTGTTGAATGCGTGCTGGCCAAACATGACAAACCCCGTATGGTGGCGCCCGGTGACCCCCACGTTGGCCACATCATTGAAACGCAAACACATCTGGGGAATAATCAATGGATTCGCTGGCGGCTCCACTTCTCCTGACACGACATAGGGTTGAAAATCGATTATACTGGCATTGGTAAAATATAAATCGTCCCGCCACCGCGACACCACGGGAAAACGCTTGATTTCCGTATGCCCATGCTTAGTGAAATAGTTTGAAATCTCTTTCCAAGTCTGCGTGTAGGAATAATTCTTGGTTTTCTGTCCAATGAAAGCATACCCCATGCACTCCGAATCCGCACAGTGCGTGCGATCCGGGGTGAGCGTCCAGAAGAAACGGTGGCAACTGGCACAGGATTTTCGCGCATACCCTTTGGAGGTGAGGGCGTCTATCTGGTAATGCTGTTTCCAATCCCCCGAAAAACGAGTCCGTAATTCGTCTTTATCGACCATGCACGAATCAATCTCATCAAGGATTAAAAAGGAGGCCCGGTTCCACCCCTCTATCCGACCTGCTAAAGGTCAAAGGAGGATCAAAACATGATTCCATTGCCCGTGAATTGGGTGGCGGTTATTGTCGCGGCGATTGCCGCCCAGGTAATCGGCTACCTATGGTATTCTCAAGGAGTTTTCGGGAAAGACTGGATGAAGGAATTAGGAATTTCTCCCAAGGAAATGAAAAAGGAAATGAAGGGGATGGAAGCCACCATGATCAAGGGCTTCCTGGGTTCCCTCATCATGGCCTACATTCTTGCCCAATTCCTGTTGCATACGCTTGCCGTGTCCCTCGCGGACGGAATGCTCACAGCCTTCTGGGCCTGGCTGGGATTCATCGCCGTGGTCATGTATGGCGGGGTGCTCTGGGAGAAGAAATCAGAGAAATGGTTCTGGATGAGCAGCCTCTACTATTTAGTGTCCCTGCTCGTGATGGCCATTATTTTGGTTTCGTTATAAATTAAAACGGGGGAGTTGCATTCCCCCGGAACTATTTTTTTTCCACTGAAACTATTAATGCGAGGGGGAGGATTCGAACCTCCGAAAGGCACTGAGCCACTAGGCCCTCAACCTAGCCCGGTTGACCACTGCGGCACCCCCGCAAACTTTTTGGAAAAAAGTTTGATCAAAAGAAACTTTTTAAGAAAAAGTTTCATCAAAAACCAAACTTCTCCTTTTAGGAAAAGGTTGGTCAGATTTAAGGATCAAACTCTTCTTCCCTATCCAAAAGGGAATCGAACGGCATTTAAAGAAGGGCCTTGGTTGAGATGGTATGCTTTCCATGTGGCCTGTAATCCAGAAGCCCTATTTCTGTGGCCCCGCCTGCCTGAAAATGGTACTCCGGCATTATGGGATAAAATCCCCCCGCCAAGGGGAGCTGGCCAAGCTCTGTCGATCAAAAGCCTACCGGCATGCCAATACGGGAACAGCCGGGAAGAATATTTTGGCTGCCGGAAAATCATTCGGCCTGGATGGGTTTCTCCAGGATATGTCCACCTTTGGGGAACTGCGAGGATGGGTGGAAAAAAAGAAGGTCCCCGTGATCGTGAGCTGGTTCGCCTTTGATGAAGGGCACTATTCGGTGGCGGTGAAAGTGACCACACGCAAGATATATCTGCAGGACCCCGAATTGGGACACATCCGGGTGATGGATAAACCCAAATTCCTCCGCCTCTGGTTCGATTATTCAGGAGCATTTATCCGAGAGAAAAAAGATGTGCACGTGCGCCGGATGATCGTATTATATCCCAAGAAGAAAAAAAGCTAGTCGGCGGGATGGAAAAAGCCATCACTAAAAGAAAATCCTGGCATGGGAGTCATTCGGATTTTCAACCCAAGCTTTTTTAATTGGGTGACGGCCCGTTCCAATTGGAGGAAAAGAGAAAGAGCACGATGTCGAGGAATAGCTTCACGGGTCACTTCACGGATATAATCCAGGTCACGCAAGACTTGGTTAAGTAATTTTTTAGCTTCTTTGGGTTCCTTGAAATGGGTGTGGCTATTTTTTCCTCCGAGCAATGATTCCAACCGATTACCGATCATAATTGAATAGTATCCCATCAATTTTCCATTGGATGACATCACTCCGATGTGCGAAAATTTCAATTTTGTAGCGGGGATTTGGTATTTGTATTTGTTTAACAGATTTAACAAGTCATCCGCAGAAGGAAAGTTGTCCATCTGAAGATCTTTTTTGGACATCAATTCCATTTTAGAACGTGTATTAGGGGTTTGGGTGGTGTGAGTATGGAATGACGAACGGGTTTTTTTGTCCGGGAAATAAGTCGTGACTTTCGATGGCGATCGTTCCAAATCCGCTTGTTTTAAACGACCTGGGGCGTCCTTATAGAAAAAATATTCTTCATTGGCGATTTCCGGCATGGATTCTACAACCTTTTTCACGCTGCTTCCCGTGCGATGGGCGGTAATGAAAGGAGGTCTCTTTTTGGCTTGGGCCACCTTTTGGATATAATTAATCTGTTCCGGTGTCAAGGGGATAGTGCGACAGCCGATAACACCCATACCTGCTAAAGTAATGCCCGCTTTCATGAAATTTCTTCTCCCTATGGAGAAGGGAATGGGTTTTGATGAACGGGTCCGGACTATTTTCGCCAACCTATTTTTCCATGAGGGCATATAGGAAGCTTAGACCCGATTCGAAAATAAAAATGAATTTGAATCGATTTTTTTGGAAATAAGTCTTTGCGAAAAGAAGGTGAGTCGCCGGCCGTAAGCGGCCTTCTGTTCTGTCCCCATTCGCCTAAGCGTCGTCGCGACTTGCACTCCTCCGGCGGGAACCCGTTTCAATGCGCGTGCCGGAACGTCCTCTCTTCGATTCATCCTGCCCGGCAGGGCAGACCGTTTCTGTGCTCCCGCGGCCGCTCCCGCAGCCGGACGGAGATTGACCGAGTGGGCCGACTTTCCTCAGCAGTCGTTCGCAAGAGAGGCTGACAGTCGGTGCCCCATCCTAGGGGCGGGAGGCCGACCTCTCCTATTGACCACCGTCGGGGGACCACCGGCGACTCGTATATAAATGGGGATATTATGTTTATAAAGAATAAGGGCCTCTATGTATATTGTTGAGTCCCCTTGAAAGGGAGCTTTTCGATCTTCAATCGCCGGAGAAAAGGAGGATGATCATGAAAACGTTCATCGCATTGGGATTTGTCACATTGGTAATCGGTATTGTATTGGCAGGGGCCGTGTCTGCTCAGGCGACGAATCAATTCCATGTTTCAGGATTTGTCACTCCCGGGGGTACCGTTCAGGGGCCGGCCGCACCGGAACCGTGTCCTGATAATGCAAATGGTGTTCCAATGGGACCTTGTGTGCCTCGAGGCGCATATGTGGGAACGGTAATCTCTCCCCTGCGATTTTAATTAATAAAAAAAGTGAGGTGTAACTATGAATCGAATAATGGCATTAGCAACAGTGGCCCTCTTCCTGGGAGTCATGCTCGCGGGTGTGGCAATCGCCCAACCGACGACGTCTTTCCATGTATCCGGGTTTGCCAAAACTTCTTATGCGGATAAAAGAGATATTTGTTTTCCCGATGTGGCCGGTTGCCCCTGTTTGGATGGGCCAGGAACCTTTTGTAGAAAGCACACATATCCCATTGTCGGAGTGTGCGCGGAAGACCAATAACCTATCGTTGGGATCTGCGAATAGTATAATCAGCGTATTTACAAATGAGCCGGTCTCTAGTGGCCGGCTAATATTTTTTTCTATTTTTTTTATGGACAATTTTTTCTGAGTGAATATCCCGCCTTACTAGAGATAACCCACCTCACGAGAGATAACCCAACTCCCTCGAGAAAATCGTTTTTCAATTGGAAAAAATATAAATTACGGTCTAATTCAAAAGGGCCCATTACCCATGGCTAATCACTCCATTACTCCCACAAAGGTACGGCAGAACTGTTCCTTCGCATAGTGGAGGGCGGATTTCCCTTCCGGGGTCAGGGTATACTGGATCATCTTGCCATCCCGTTGTTCCGAAACGAATCCATTTTCTTTCAAGCTTTTCAACGCGGGGTAGATGGTTCCTGGAGAAGGTTTGTCTCCTTTTCGTTTCCCAATTTCCTCGGCCAACTCCTGCCCGTGCATGGGTCGCTTGCTCAAGAGAAAAAGAATGAGAAAAGAAAGCATCCCCCGCATGTCGCAACATTTTTCCATGGAACGCAATGAAAACACCTGTCTACATATCGGATACCCGATATCCTTTTTATAGGCAACAGGTATCATATCGTACAACCAATATGTCCCTTTTGGGATAGGAGGCCAACCTATGAATTGCTATGGATCCTGCGGCCCCGGTTATTCGCGGGGCTTTCTGACAAGAGAAGAGAAGATCGAGCTGCTTTCTGAATATCAGGCCCAGCTCGAGAAAGAGGCCCAAGGGGTGAAGGAGAAGATCTCCCAGCTCCAGAACGCCTCATGAATGAAATAGGACCCCGGGCGGGAGGATTCATTCCCGCCTTCCCCTCTATTGGAGAGCGTCCATGAAAACGATTCCTAATAGCCCGCGAAACCCTTCCTTGCCCACGGAACGCCCTCATGCCCTGGACGAAGACGTTCCTCGGTTGCCGTGGCACTAAAGGCGTTTTTAGTTTTAGGTATCCTCAAGTCGCCATTCCCTAACTAATGGGGTAATTAAAACGATCAGGATTTTTCGAGCAATTTCATCGTTTCGGGATTCTTTTTGATGAACTCGTCAACAAATTTAATCAGTTCATCATGGTCGACCGGGATGGCCTTGAAGCGTGATTTTTTGAATAGCATAGGCGTCGAATCCTCCATTACACTTGGTTTTTTCCATTTTATGAATGTTTGCACACTTTGCACGATTTCCAAGGGAGAGAGGTATGATATTTTTGGATTTGCGCCGGCCAATTCAAATAACAGCGTGATTAATCGAAAATCTGGGGATTCTGAGTTTTTCCCAAAAATCTCGTTGATTGCATCGAAAGGTTTTGATCCTTGATTAATTTTCTGATTTATTTGAATCAACTTTGATTTGATATTTTCTTCGTCATAAGTAGGGTCAAATTGGTTATTATGCAAGAAAAAATTGAATGAAATGAATGCAGTCCGTTTGTTCCCATCATTAAAACAATGTCCTTTAACAAGATGAAAAAGGAGATAGGAAGCGCAGTAAACTACTTTTTCCTGGGGGCTTCTCGGTTCAATACCTGCTAATTCAGGGAAATCCTTAATCTGGTCGATAATAAAGTTAAGATTCTCGGAAGACATGAAGCCATTGGATTGGACATGAATCCGGTCGTGTATATCAAGGATATCTTCCCTTGTCAAATAACGAAAAGAAGCCATAATTCATGACATAATACCTGTCAATATAAAGCTAGGGATGGCCCGCCGCCAATTAAAATCTGGTAATCAGAAAAAATATCTGATGACCTCGCCATAGGTTTAGTTCGTAAGTTTTTGAAAAAACGGTTATTTCAAAAAGTTCTGTGAAAAACTTTTTTCCAAATCGTTTTTTTGATAAAACTTTTTTCCCAAAAAGGAAATTCGTTTTTTGATAAAACTTTTTCCTAAAAAGTTTTGTGTAAGAATTCCTCGCGTGCTTAGTACGCGTGGACTGAACACGTCGCCGTAGCTCCGTGCGTACATCCCGCGCCTATCAAACCGGTCTTCTACCGGCACGCTTGTTCCGTGACACTGGTTTATCTCCCAGCAGATCGGAAATGTTGGTTTCTTTTCAGGGGACGCTTCACCCTTAGATGCGTTCAGGGTTTATCGTCTACCGCGTAGCTACCCAGCAGTGCCCTGTCGGACAACTGGTACACCAGTGGCGACGCCTCGCCGTTCCTCTCGTACTCAGCGAAGCTTTCCCTCAAACCAACAACAACTCCAACAGATAGTAACCAAACTGGCTCGCACCGTTCTTAACCCAACTAACGAAAGTCTTTAATGAGTAAACCCCTCCACCCTTGGCTGGTTATGCCCAGCCAGGATGACTTGAGACGACGGCGAGGTCGCAAACTGCGGGGTCGATATGGACTCTCTCCCGCAACCACTCAGTTACCCCCAGGATCGGTTCACTGTTAGACTAGGGACCCATTACTGGTCACACTAGCGCTCGCTAAACCCTGGTTTCCCATCAGCGTCCCTTGATGTGTAGAACACTGTCAAGCCTGCTTTTGCTTTTGCACTCTACGGCGAATTTCTGACTCGCCTGAGCAGACCTTTGGGCGCCCCTGATATCGTTTCAGGGGCGTACCGCCCCAGTCAAACCACCAAGCCAACCGGTGTCCCTCCCTTTTGGGGAGGTAAGTTAGGAAAGTACTGAAGGATGGTGTTACATTGGCGCTCCGCAGCAACTGGCGTCACTGCATCGTCGCTCCCATCTACACTGTACATCAGCACGTTCCTACCAACGATTGGGTGTGGTAAACTGCCGTGGGGTCTTCTCTTCCCGTTGGAGTTCCGCGGCATATTCACCGCGTAGTGAGTTCATCGGGCCCCTCGTAGGGACAGCAGGAATCTCGTTACTTCCTTGGTGCAAGCCGGCAATAAACCGGCAAGGTATTACGCTACCGTGAGAGCCTCAGAGTTAGGCCCGCTCTTCACAAGCCTTTAGACCGGTTGGAACCGGGGTTCAGGTACTTGCAGTGAGCAGAAGTCGGTGACTATACTAAGCCTCGCGGCCTTGCAGTCACCTATGTTTTTGATAAACAGTCGGACTCCTCTTGTTATTGCAACCTCCACGTTTTGCACGCAGAGGCACCCCTTATACCGAAGATACGGGGCTAGATTGCCGAATTCCCTTACGAGAGTTTGTCCCGGAACGCCTAGGCCTTCTCAGCCAGGGGCACCTTTCTCGGTTCTCGGTACGGGGACGCACAATCCTTGCACAGACGGTTTTCACGGGCCACCGGCCTTTGCGATACATTGCTGCTCCAGCCCTTTAACCATTTTCTCATCATGATGATTCTCCAATGGTCTGTAGGCCTTGAACCGGCAGACAAGCCGGCATCACATAGCCGCTGACGTTCCATCTATGCCTATCGTTGCCGAAAACGTATGCGCGTCGTACAGGAATATGAACCTGTTTCCCTTTCGCGGTTACCCTTATTGAGGGTCCGCTTAGGACCGACTAACCCTTAGCTTATGACAAGCGCTAAGGAACCCTTGCCCTTTCGGCGGAAGAGATTCTCACTCTTCTATGTTATTACTAGCGCGAGGATCCATGTTACAGGCAGCTCCAGAGGATCTTACGACCCCCCTTCGGCGCCACCCGTACACCTTCTTACAGAATCACACGTTCAACGTGTGTCATGTGGTATCGGCAGATCACTTGAGCCCAGCGTATCTTCCCGGCTGGCGTCCTAGATGGATGAGCTGTTACGCTTTCTTTAAAGGATGGCTGCTTCTAAGCCTACCTCTCCACTGTCTATGGAAACCAACGCAGTTCATTCACACTTAGCAATCATTTATGGGCCTTAACCACACACCGGGTTCTTTCCCTTTCGGAAACGCAGCTTACCCGCGTCCCCCCACTCCGCGCTTCTACGAGGAATGCAAATTCGGAGTTTGACAAAGAAGCTGAGGGTTTCCCCCCAGTACTTCCTAATCAGTATCTCTACACCGCATTCCCTCTCCGCGCGGGCCGGCCTAAGGGCCGTTTCAGAAGGAGCCCGCTATCACCTGATTCGAATGACATTTTACTCCTATCCCCAGGTGACCCAAACAGTTGGACTAGAACTGGTTTCGATCCTCCACCCGGTTGTAGCCAGGCTTCAATCTCCCCAGGGATGGATCATCAGGCTTCGGGTCTGGTGGCCGTGACTGGTGCGAGTTTAACACACCGCGCCTCATTCTTGCGAATTGCGCGCGCTCGGTTTCCCTGCGGCTTCGTTCTTGGAGAACTTAGCCTCGCCACGTCCACAAACTCCCTCGCTCGTGCTTCAGGACGTACGATGCGACGCTGATCAAGCCCCTTCGTTTCCTTCAGGGACCATCGTTTCTTTCACGCCGCATCTCTCCGTCACCGATTAGTTTCAGGCGCTTTGCACCCCCTTCTAAGGGTACTCTTTCAGCTTTCCCTCACGGTACTTGTTCGCTATCGGTCTTGGAATGTATTTAGGGTTTCCGGGGAATGACCGGAATATTCAGACGCAATATCCGATGCGCCCTACTCTGGATACTAGGAAATCAACCTATTTGGCTACAGACACGGGACTATCACCCTCTCTGGTACGGCTTTCCAGCCGACTCATCCTCGCCAACTAGCTTGTGCGCCCAGTCCAAACCCCACATCTCCATGAGGTTACCCCCACGGATTCGGTTTGCCCTCTGCGGATTTCGGTCGACCCTACTCCCCGCATCTCGTTCGATGTCTTTTCCTCCCGGTACTAGGATGCTTCGATTCCCGGGGTGCCCGTTCCTTTGGGGAACAATTCGGAGATCGTGGGATCAAACCCTGCTTGCAGGTACCCCACGCTTATCGCAGCTTGCCACGTCCTTCATCGGCTTCCAAGCCAAGCCATTCTCTAATCGGCTACTTGAATCTCTTACACTCACTTAAAATTTTGGGAACAAACTAAACCTATGACGAGGTCATCGGATAAGCGTCAAATGAGGCGCTGGAAGCCCTAATCAAAGGGTTGTTCCACGGGTCCCCTCCCCCTAATTTTTGGGACAGAAACCCGGATCCTCCTCCTGTGACCCCCACGCCGGCGAAGGACATCGGGGGCTGCAACGCGCCGCTTCCGATCGGCGGCACCGGGGGACTACAAGAGGGTCTTGCAGACCCTCGGTAGGCCTTCCAGGCTCCGAGCGAAAAAGGTCATAGAAAAAAGAGAGTTTTGGCAAACCCGCTTTCTGGTCTACAACCCAAATCGGCGGTAAATCCACTATTTTTCCCGGTCAAAAAACCGGGAACCTAACCACTATCCCGGGGCCAAAAATTATAAAGGGAATGGAAAAATGGGGTGGCTTCAAAATGCTGGGTGTTTTTTATGAGGGGTAAGATAGCATGAAGCACGTATTATGTAGTATATTATGATCTGATAAAGCGTCGTTAAGATTAGAATAATATGCCCCCGGCGAGCTTAAGCCCCTGAACAATGAACCCTACTGAATAACTTTTATAAGTCATTCTTGAATCGGTCCGACTTAATAATTTTGACTGTGTCCTCAAACTAGACCTCTTTCTATAGGGTATGTCCCCTTCTATAAATCCAGGTTTTTAATACCTGGACACTATTTATGCGTTCATAACTACCATTTGATAGTGGTGTGAAATGGAACATTCAATGAATTCCGTCGATATTGATGCCTATAAGGAATACAATAAGTACATGGATTTTCAGAATCGGCGCTTAGATTATGTGAAAGCCATCAAAGAATCGATACGATTAGCAGCGAAGTATACCCAGAATAAAGAAGGTCTTGTAGTTGCGGATTTTTGTTGCGGAACGGGGAATAATACCAAGTTACTCGCAGAGAAGGTTGGCTCTCTTGCCAAGGTTTTGCTGGTTGATATTAACAAGGGTTTTTTGGATATTGCCAGGCAATCCGAAATAAAAAGCAATGAACTAAAATTTTATAATGAAGACATTTTGAACGTGGAGTTTGAAAAGGAATGCGACCTTGTCTTATCCGTATTTGCGTACCATCATGTTAAAGATTCTGAGAAGCACCGATACATTGAGCAGATTAAAAGCTGCCTAAAAGATGGTGGATTTCTAATTCTCACAGAGATTTTTCTCGAAAACAGACAAAAGTGTATTAATTATTATGAAAAACTATTCTCTGCTATTCCAGTCCAAGACCGAATTCCAGGGTTGGAAAACTTTTTGATGCAAACCGCTCTGAGCAATGATTTTGAATTTAAGATTGGAAAAAAAGTCGCTGATGCCCAGTTTAGAAATGCTGGCTTCAAGCTTGTTGAGGAAACCAAAATATGGCCTTTAGATAACGCGATGAAAAAAGATGAAGGAACGTTCGTCCAAGTTTACAAATTTTAGGTCGTTTTCGGGAGAACCCTTCCTGCTTTAGCAGGCCGATGAATCCCGCCACCGTTTGCTTCGGTTATCCTTTTTTCCGTTCATTTAATCGGACGCGGGGCACTTCAGTGCCCCCTAGTTCACAAGTCAAGCCATGATTGAAAAATTTGTTTTTTTAAGTGAATAATGATTAAATAGGGTATATCTGTCTAAAATTGATGGAAGTTCTATTAGTCATTGATATGCAAGAAGGCTTTCGATACTTGGATTCCGAACGTATTTTGGAAAGGGTTGGAAAAATCCTGCAAAAAATCTCTCCTAACTACTACTTTTCTCGTTTCAAAGACAAGAAAAATTCAACTATTGAGAAGCACACATTGTGGAAAAAATTTCAAGACCAAAAGGCATGGCCCATAATGAGTGAAATTCGTCATTTTTCTAATAAAAATAACACATTCGATCACTATACTTACACCGTGCTAACTCCATATTTGAAAAAGGCATTCACGAAAAGACACGTCAAAACTGTATATTTAGCTGGAATATATACCGACGTCTGTGTAATCAAAACGGCAATGGATCTCATTGATGAAGGAATCCAAGTAAAAATAATCCAAGATGCATGTGCTTCATTACATGGAGAAATTAATCATAAGCAAGCAATTGACTCACTCAAACACATCATCGGGAGAGATAACGTCATCAAGTCCAATATGATCAGGAAAACTTAATCAGTTGCCACCAAAAATAAATATCCCTAATCCCGTCCGTTTTTTAACCAACGTCATCCGAATTCTATACGGATTTCCGGACGTTTTTCGGACTGGTGGCTTGCATGCCCCGAGCGAAATTTATATAAGGGTAAACCCGTTCCCTCTTCTATGCCCCCCCTCAAACGAGTCCGGCGGATGCTTCGCATCCCCATCCTTTCCGATGCCCGAGAGGTGCGCCGGCTGGAGACCCTGACCAAGGTGAGCCCGCGCGTCCGGAAATCCACTTTTTCCCCAACCGCTCTCAAGCGCCGACTGAGGGAGATCCAGCGTATCCAAAAACTGAAGGAGAACTTACGTCAAAGCAAGATGAAGTGGAAAAGGATGTTGGACGATTGGAGCCAAAATCGTCGATTTGGGTTGCCCACTCAGCGCATATTCAACTACAACTATGCCAAATATCCCCTTGGAGAAATGGTCCTGGAAATCATGCTCAAGCCGGAAGCGGTAGGTCCTGATATTGATGGTGTCCGCTGGCGCATGCGGAAGAGCCAAAAGTTTGAATTAATTCCCATCTACCACTGGTCGACACCCCAATTCGTTGAGGGCGAATTTATAGGGAAAGCCACTATTACGGTCCATGGGAAGAATTATTTTGTGGCCCTCACTTACTCACGAAAAGAAGACGCTGTTAGGGCCGGAAGAAGTTTCTCACGCCAACCAAAAATTGAGCGAAGTGAGTCCGGTAATCCAGCATATATATTCCATTTCGATGGATGGTTCCCCCAACGAATTATAGATGAATACATTAAGTTCAAAAATCTGAACAACCAATTCGTGGCCGCGCGCACCGCTTACCAAAGTCAATACTACAAACGGGGCTACCTCTGAACGTACTCAAACAAACTTTTTAGAAAAAAGTTTGATCAAAAAACTTGTTATAAAATAGTTTCATCATAAAACCATTTTTGAAAAAAGTTTAATTGCTTCCTCATTCGACCTAAAGGCCGAGGAATTAGACCGTGAGACTGAAACAATCATTGGTTCGTTAAGGGTTGGGAATCATGGGTTCACAAGATCCCCAGAATGTTATCGCGCAGAGTGTTTTTACCTTGGGAACATCTGGAGGGTCATCGTAAAAAGAAGGTGTTGGAAAACAAGATGGTCTTTGATTGTTACCTAATTCTACAAAAATGGGACAATCGGTTTGAGTGGAACAAAACTGGCTTGAGATATTGCGGACATCAGCGATTGCGGCATCACAATGAGCCTGGGAATCAGAGGGACAAGAAACGCCATAATGAATATCTTCGTTCACATGTGGCCAATTTATATTGGTTCCACAGGAATACGGAACCCTCCTACCTGTCTGGGGATCGGTACAAACTATTTGAAATTCTCCTTGCTCATTAAACTCCCCGTTACAAATGGGTTCACCAGGGGGATGAATATCGCTTTCTGTAGAACCCGTGGTTCGGACTCCCTGAATGGCAAGACCGGTATTAGGATTGTTGCCAATGAGGTAAATGGATATCACCAAAATAGCTACTAATGCTATTACCAATGAAAACTGGTCCATCGAAAGGGTTTGGAATTTAGGCATGCATTTTGATAAAAACCGGCCTTTTTAATTTTATGTTATCCTTTTTACTTTTCATTGGACCCGGCGGGACTTGAACCCGCAACCTTCTCGTTGCAAACGAGACGCGCTACCATTGCGCCACAGGCCCGGCACGCTTCCTCGGCACGCTTTCGATGGCCGTTTTCGTCCGGCCGCACCGAGGGACGAGGGAGGGTTACACCCCCCCGGCGGCCGGTAGACCTAATAGGGATTAACCATTTCATCCAAAGCAAGCCTTAAATATCCCAGACGGGAAACGCCCAATGGAAATCCAGAATGAGGGGATTTATCCTATTTTAATAGGGGATTATTTCCTATTTGATTCCAAGGACATTGAGCTTGGGCAAATGTTCCTTGGGGAAATGACCGAAAATGATGAGCCAGGCGATGTACATGAAGATGGCCCAGAAGAATATCATAACTTGTCCCACCGAATCATGATGCAAGATCAAGGCCTCCGGAGAGAATTGCAATCCTACCAACACGTCAGCCACAATGCGGAGGGTATTGCCTAAGAAGAGAAAGGGGACAAAGAGGAGCGACGCCACTCGGTGGGTCAATGGAAAAACCGGCATGAGGAATATGGTGAGGGGAAAAATGAGCATGAGCACCACGCCACTGCATTCCGCGGACACCTCCAGGGGTGGAAGACCCTCCACCACCAAATAATTTCCCCATGGAGCCGAAAACACCCCAATAAGGTTGAGGATAATGGCGGCCAACCAACTCGTGAGCTCGGGGAAAGGATAATAATAGGGAAATTCGAGCACCGCATAGGCTAAGATGCCCCCCACCACAAGAAGGACAATGCCCCATTTGAGGATGTTTTTCCCCTGCTCCCTAAACGAAGATGTGGATGTGGCCGGCGTAGAGGTGTTTGGCTTGAGCGCCGCCGTTTGGGGGGTTGAATGATGTTGCATCATCGGGTCCCCCAATGGGTATTCTTCATGGTGAGGAGGGCATAGATACGGGTGGGGATGAGAAGGAACACGTGGACTAATGCATACACGGGGAAGATAGTCAATCCCCAATCCCGGGTGCGGTAAATCCCATACATCCCCCGGATGAGGGCAATCCCAACGAGCACGGCCAGATATCCTAACAAATAATACGGGCTAATCAGGGTAGAACGATAAATTGTGTAGCCTAAGGACAAAACGAGGAGCAAGGGCAGGATGAGCTGGATGATCATGTCATAGATGATATAGGGATGGAGTTTCCTGGGGTGTCGAATCACCATCTTAATGGTCCACAATAGCTCGCGATAAAAACTCTTATTCCATCGCGTCTGCTGTTTGAGAAAACCTTGGATGGTTTGAGGGACATGGGTGAAAGCTACGGCGCGACGCTCGTAATGAACTTTGTAGCCTTTGTTCAGAATTAAATTTGTCAGATGGCGGTCATCCCCATATGTGCATTTTTCTCCCAAGAAGACCTGGGAGATGTATTTCTCTTTCACATCATGGATGATGGAACTCCGATACGCCGCCAGGGGACCGGAGCAGCAGAGCACGGTGCCGAAAAGGCTTTGGGCGGCCCGCTCCTGATTGAACGCCGTCCAATACCTCCCATCAATAATCCGTGAAAGGATCTTCTTGGTCTTCACAACTTTCACATGACCGGTGGTGGCCCCCACTTGAGGGTCCTGAAAACGTTGAACCAGGTTGGCCACCGCATCCGGGAGTAATTGGGTGTCCGAATCAATGGTAACCAGTATTTCGGCATCGGAAGTCAAATGAATGATGTCAAACGCCTGCTTCTGGGCATGACGCTTTCCATTATTCTGGGGATTATGGACGAATCGAACGCGGGGGCTCCAGAGAAATTTTTTCCTAACTGCTAGAAAACCGGTTGGATCCTTGGAACCATCGTTCACCACGACAATATGGATGGAACCATTGTATTTCTGCTCCATGCATGATTGGACACAATTGGAAAGGGATTGGGGGTCCTCGTTATAGGTAGGGATGACGATGGATACGCTGGGAGTGAAGGAGGGATTGAAAGTGGATTTCAACGATCTCAGGTATTCAGCATGGGATAAATTAATCTGAACGAAGAGGTGGGTGAGGGCGAGAAGGCCGTAGATTGAAATGAGTTCTGCGATCATCTCGTCCCCAACCTCACGTGTCGTTCATCCTATTTCCTGGAGGAGGTATTCCCGATGTGGTTTGATTCACCGCTACAGTCCTTTTACGCGGCGTGTGTATAGGAAGAATCCACTTCCCAGCATGAGGGTAGCCAGCATTCCAGCCACGAGGGGGTGGATAGGCACTTTCAGGTCGCCCGACTCTGCCACGGGGGCATTGTCAGCGAAGGCACGAAACCATATTTCACCCGTCTGCATGATGGGACCTGGTTCCTGGTCGTCGCGGGTCACCGTGTAGGTGACTTGCGCGCTTTCCCCGGGAAGGATGATGCCAAACATATGGCTTCCATTCGTGTTCCCCTGGTTATTGGTGGGGGGACTCACTATCCAGGAATCGGGGGTATTGCGCAAATCCCCTCGCGTATTGAGGGAGGGAACATTGCCCACATTGGTTACGGTTACTTCCACCTGGAAAGTGTCTCCCGCATTGGCCGCGCTCCCGATGATCGACGCTTGGACCAGCAATAATGTCTGCTGGGCCGGCTGGGACTGCTGAACATCTCCCGTGATAGGGATGGGTTCGATGTCTGAAACTATATCATTAGGCGCCGCATCCGAAATGGGATCAGCTATCTCATTTTCCTGGTCGGCTGCCTCTTCGGTTTCCTCAGCCAGTTCAAATGCATCCGTGTCGGATATCTCATTGTCTTCCGGTCCAATAGAATCGGTAAACGCGTCCTGAGTCATTCCCCACACGACCGGGGCGCTCAATATGGCAATTAACGCCAAGACTACAGTGAATCGCATCGTTATCATCCTCCTGATGGTTAAAGTTTGCGTTAAACGGTATTCTTCGTCGCGTGCTTAAATACATGCTTTACGAAACCTTTATGCCAAGGTAGGGTTAACTTTTGTCCCTGAAAATGAATAGAAAACTTTATCTCTTGAGAAAAATATTAGCTGGGACAATGTGATTGGCCTGTTTTTTCCAAATACATTTGATGATATTCCTCGGCCCGATAGAAGACTGAAGCCGGTTCGATGGTCGTCGTGATGGGAAGGGGGTATTTTTTTGAAGCGATTTCCTGTTTTATTGACTTTTCAGCCGTCGCCAGTTGCGCTTGGGAATGATAGAAAATGACACTCCGGTATTGGCTCCCCCTGTCAGGACCTTGCCGGTTTCCCTGGGTGGGATCATGGATGTCCCAGAATACGCGCAAGAGGGCATCATATGAGACTTTTTTAGGGTCGAATGACAAGTGGCACACCTCCACATGCCCGGTTTTTCCCGAGCATACTTGGGCATACGTCGGGTGAGCCTTTGTTCCCCCCATAAAACCAACCGTCGTATCCACTACGCCATTCACCCGGCGGAAGGATTGTTCCACCCCCCAAAAACAGCCGGCCCCGAAGGTGGCTAATTCGAACTTACCTGGGATGGGTAGTGGAGTCACGCCTACTCCAAATACGTTCCACTCTATAAAAATAGGTGCCGGCACCTGGCACGAACGACTGGGGAGATAATAATAGGGTTCATCCTTCCCTGTGCCGACACAATGTTATTTCATTTCGATATTACTCAATTCATACCACTCATTCTTCTGATTTTTTCAGCACTGGCTCAAGCGAAACGTACACCCATCATTATTGAAGGGTCTTGTTTCCTCAGCTTACCTGTTTCCGGCGCAAATACACCCCGTACCCGCCCAGCATCGAACCCACGAGGGCGAATGCCACGAGCGGATGGATAGGGACCCTCAACGCATTAGAAGTGGCCTTATTGGTATTATCTCCTTTCGCTTCGAAAACGAGGGTTGAATCTTCGGCGTCGCGGGTGATAGTATAAATGAATTCACGACTATCTCCTGACGGCAAATCGCCGAAATCCGCCATCTTATCGGCCGGTGTCACTTGCCACCCTTCTGGTACGAACATGAGTTCGCCCATCACATTTTCAGCGGTCACCATCCCCACGTTGGAAATGATAGCTTTCACCTTGAAGGTGTCGCCCTCTTCCTGGTAGGGGCCATCAATGAACAGATGGGCAATCAACAACGTCCTTCCATTGTCTTTCATCGTATTGATGAGAATTAAGTTTTTTACCAGTACTTGCTGGGTCGATTTAAGGACTACTCTTTCCTGCAGTCCGTCATCACTATTGATGAAGACCTGTTTAGCATTGCCTACTGACGTTTCATGATCCACCTGGACTGTCACGGATTGAGTTTCCCCTTCCACGGAAGCATGGTTCTGGTTGTCCACGCTCGCTTCCGAAGAAGAATCCATGGACGTCCCATCGGCCCACGCGGGGGACCCCAGTAGGAACAATGACGCCACGGCCAGGACTAAAAGATTCTTCATTGATTCACCTCCTAAGTTGAATATCCACACACCCCACGGCCTGCGGCATTATTATTCATACTTTCTGACACTTTACGGGTTTTTTCTAATGCAGCAAGATATGTTCGAAACTTGACAGGAGTGTCTGTAATTAATTAAAATAAGTGATGAAATGTCCATTCCCTGACATGACGGAAGATTATATGAAAAAGCGCTGGAATATTTTTCCCGCTCACTTCTGTAGCAATTTGAAGGCGTGGTTCCAGTGATTATTGAAGAATCCATAGTGGGTCCACAGGATAGCCATGTTTTCAAGGAGGTAACTTTGAGTGATGTCTCCCAGATCATGGACCTCCCACCCCACCCCCTTTACAAATTCACTCACTTGCTGTTTGGTGGGGGCATCGTTTCCGCAAATGAATAAGGTGGGGGTTCCATCCTTTAATGCAGGATTAAGCATGTAGGCCGCGGTAACGATGTTGAAGCATTTCACCACTTTGGATTGGGGTAACAAGTCTTGCACCCGCTTTCCCATGGAATCCGGATACACGATTCCGGGCACCGGAGGCTTTCCTTCAACCTCGAATTTCAATGGGTTGGTGGTGTCGATGACTATCTTCCCAGAAAAATGCTCCTTTTTGGCCAATTCAATGGCATTTTCCACCCCATCCCACTTGGTGCAGAGCACGAGCCACTCCCCAAATTTAGCCGCCTCCTCATTCGAAGCTGCGCAGGCAGAAACTCTTTCCTTCTCCAACTCCGCATTCGCCTTTTCAGGGGAACGCGTTCCCAGCACGACTTGGTGCCCCAAGCGAATAAAATCCTTAGCGAGGGTCCTTCCCACGGACCCTGAACCAATGATGCCTACCTTCATACTCATCACCCTCCTTCTGGTGATAGATTAGGACAGGTACACTGGGGCCAATTAAAGATATGCCAATATGTTTTTCTCAAAAAGAATTAGGTTGGATGGGATTTTTTGATCCTCTTTTCTCGTTTCCAATCACCCATTTGATAAAAAGGCCACTCATAACGGCCTGTTTTTGCATTGGATCGAACTAAGGGTCGTTGCGAAATTGGATCCAGAGGGATCTCGTTGAAAGTGGCGACATACGTGTTGGCTAATTCATTAAACTCTCTGAGCATCCGCGCCTTTTCCCTGCGGTTGAAAAAAGTGGTGTCACTAACGGATGGCCAAAGATTTTTCCATAAAATGCTTAATCTTATTTCTAAAATTTCTCTATTTTTATTCAATATTCCCCCTTCCATTTTTGGGGATGTGGACGGCCGCCTATTCAAAGCCCGGATGTGTGGCGATTCGCGTCGCTCCCGTCGTCGATGCGGATGGGTCATACGGAGTGAAGGAGTTTTGCCAATAAATATGCTCGGTTGGCGTTGGGTCCATCTCCTTGTCCGTGATTTTCAATTCCGCTGTTACCATGTCTACCATATCAGAGGCTTCAGATGATGGACGCAGCCATATACAACCCTAATGCAATGAGGAATAGACCAATGCCCAACCGCATGAGTCCGCGGTTCTCTTTCCGCCAGGCCTCCATCTTCTTGGAGGTGGTGCCAAAATACATCAGGCCGATGATGACGAACAAGGGAAGGACGAAGACGAGGTTATACAAAAGGAGTAAGGGAATTCCCTCCGCTAAATTGCCTGCCGATAACAATCCCAACACCGCCAGATAGGGCGCTCCCGTGCAGGGCAATTCGATGAAAACCACGAATATCCCTAACACGAATGCGAAGGCAATCGCGAGGAAGGGGTGTTTCATCTCCAAGTTTTTGAAAATGGAGGTATAGTGTTTGACCCGTTCCGCCCCCCCGGGAAGGATTTGGAGGGAAAACCCTTTTCCGTACCAAAAGTAATCCTTGATCTCCAACAACCCGGCTAAAATAGCGATGATGGCCGCTAACCAATAGAAACTGATGGATAGGCCGGTGTTCAGGGCCAGGTGAAGGATGCCTAATCCCAAAACGAGGTAGGTGAGGTAGACGGCCACCACATAAATCAGGCCGGCGATGAGCATCCGACGCTTGTCTTTCTTGAAAACGGCCTTCATGTAAGCCAGGAGGAAGATGAGCACCCCGAAGACGCAGGGATTAATGCTGTCCGCAAGCGCCGCCCCAATGACTAATGGGAGGGTGAGTTCTGTGACCATTTGTCCCTAACTCCCTGTCACGCGCCCGTCCCCGGATAGGGACACCCGGTCAATTCTTCCAACTCCTGATAGGTGGCCAACCCTTCAATGCGCCCTAATTCCTGTCCATCCACTTCCCTCACCCACGTGGGGGTTTTGGCGATATTCTTTTCCAGGCATAATTCCACTTGGGGATTTTCCCCATTGGGATGGCATTCTATTTCGATGATTTTTTCGAACGCGGGACCAAACTCCTCCCGCTGCTTCTTGCAGGAGAGGCAGGTGAACGACCCATACATGAGAGTGTCGCTGTCGGTAATACATTGGGCGAAGGCCGTGAACGCCGGGGTTTGCGGATGCGCCGTGCTTCCCCCGACACAGCCTGCTAATACGATGAGGGCAATCATTCCGATGGCTAACATAGTTTTCATGCGCGTTTTCCTCCCGTTCTTCGCCAATGGACAAAGGCCCAAAGGACGATTAAAAGTAATACCG
The DNA here is from genome assembly GCA_030688545.1 of Candidatus Diapherotrites archaeon. NCBI lineage: Archaea > Nanobdellati > Candidatus Iainarchaeota > Candidatus Iainarchaeia > Candidatus Iainarchaeales > Candidatus Iainarchaeaceae > Candidatus Iainarchaeum > Candidatus Iainarchaeum sp. The sequence goes on from JAUYHT010000002.1 coordinate 59,590, forward strand.
TATGTGAGAATATACACCAGGTGCAGATGGCGTCCAAAACATAGAGCATGAGATAGACGAAATACATCGCTCCCAGGAACATCAGACCGCCCGCGATGGCAATAATCTTTAACGCGGTTTCCTGGGCTAATCGCTTATGCCATCCCCCCCAGGCGATGAGGAAAAAGAAGGCGAATCCTAATATTCCGAATACCGAAACAGGAATGCCAAACATCTCGGAGTACACACTGTTATTCACAAAATCACAATTACCCCCAATAGGGCAGGCCGTGGAGGTGTCCGAGAGTTTGTTATAGAGGAGGATGGAATCAATGCCAATTCCAATGAGCGCCAGAACCAGGATGACCATCCATTTGGTATTATGGGCTTTCTGGGAAGCGTTTTTGGAAGAAGGAGATGACAGGCCGGGTGAGGAAACCTTGGGTTTCCTCTTATTACGAGCGGGAGGCATGCCTGCAACACCCATTTCCCATTTTTAAATGATATAGTTTCACCCCCGTTATCCGTTACGCGCAGGTTTAAGATGCGGAAAACCATTGTGGAGAGGATGCCGGGGGCCCACCTCACCAAAATCATCTCCTGCCTGGACGAAAACCAAAAGGGCTTGCTCAAAGAAAGCCCCCACTCGGTGATTGTTGCCGATATGGAAGGGCATGTGGTGGCCTGCAATGCGGGGGCCGGGGACTTATTTGGGTATACGAAAACAGAGATGATTGGCACCCATGTCAAAGTTTTCCATCCCCCCCAAAATTATGCCCGGATCCTCCCTGAATTGTTTCGCACGGCCCTGCAGAAAGGAATTTATGATCAGATTATTACCCTCCAGAAGAAAGACCACCAACCCTTTCTCGCCCGCATCATCGTTACGCGCATCCTCGGAACGGATGGAAAGCCCATTGCCCTCATGGGGGTTACCTCGCCCGCCCAAAAAGCCCCCTCTATTGGTTTTATCGCCACTTGGATTAGGGCCCTCCGCGCGCCTTTCTTCACGGCAACCCTCATCCCTATTTTTTTAGGAACCGCCATTGCCTTCTCCGCTACGGGAACATTTTCATTCTGGCCATTCTTCTGGACGGTATGGGGCATGCTCTTCATCCACGCGGGAGTAAACTTAGCCAATGATTATTTCGACCATCAAACAGGGAATGATGAATTGAATCCGCACCCCACGCCCTTCAGTGGGGGCAGCCGGGTGATTCAGGAAGGATTGGTGGCTCCGAATACGATAAGGAATGTCGCCCTCCTCTGCCTCGCCGTTGGATCCCTCATCGGATTATATCTCAATTCCCTTGTCCCGGGGAACCTCATCCTGGTTTTAGGGGTTTTGGGAGTGGGTATCGGATTCTTCTATAGCAGCCCACCCCTCGCGGCGAGCTACAAACGATTGGGGGAATTATGTGTCGCTTTAGGATTCGGGCCCCTCATTGTATTAGGCAGCTATGTCGTCCAAACACAATCCTTTTCCATTATCCCCTTGGTGGCCTCCATCCCCATCGCTTTGCTCATCGTTGGGGTCCTATTCCTCAACCAGTTCCCCGATTTTGAGGCTGATGTGAAATCACAGAAGCGAAACCTGTTGAACACTTGGGGCAAACCCACGGGGGTCAAACTCCTCACCTATGGAGTGGCGGCTGTTTTCATATTCACGGGAGCAGGGGTCATATCTGGATTATTTCCCCCGCTCGCGGGACTTACATTACTGGCGCTCCCCTTCGCCTACGCCATGCTCACCACGCTCCGCACCCACTATGATCAGGTGCTCGAATTGCTCCCCGCCAACGCCAATATGATCAAATTGCATTTTACCTATGGATTGCTTTTTACTATTGCTTTCCTGGTGGGATGATATCGCATGCCTGTTCATTTTTCTATGCCATTTGAAAAGAATATAACTCTTGAAATGGATTCAAATTACACCCAAAAAGTGCAGGAAGCCGTGCGCCATGGGAAACACGTCCGACCTTGGCTCATGCGCCGTGTCTGCGAAAAAATGGATCTGGATTACAAACCCCTCGAAGCGGCCGCGATGGGCATCGAAATGATCCATCAAGCCTCCCTTCTGCATGACGATGTCATTGATGGGGACCTGGAACGCCGGGGAACAGAAAATGATGCCGCCCAGAATGGGGTTTCCCATTCTATTCTTTTTGGAGATTTCCTTTTCCTCCAAGGGATGAAACACTTCCATGAATCTCAATACCCCCCTGCCATCCCCCGCGCCGTCGTGGAAACGGTCAGCGGAATGGCCGAGCACCAATTGAAAGAGAGCGAGGGACGGATAACGGATTTGGATGCCTACCTCGCCTACGCGGAAGCCAAAACCGGAGGATTGTTCGCCCTCTGCGCCCGCATTCCTTTGCTGTATTATGAAATGAATCATCCCCCTGCGGAAACATTTTCCCACCACTATGGATTGGCCTATCAGATTGCCGACGACCTGAGTGAAAAACACCCCGAAAAGGACGGAGTGAACATCCTCCACTTCCTCCCCCGCGAAAAAGCTGTTTCCCGATTCCACACCCTGCGCACCCAACTGGGAAAAATGGATTTTATTCCTGTTGAGGAATTGACATTCATTCCGTTCATTGAATGAGTCCCTTTTCCGAATGAGCTGTGGAAAAAAGCCTCATATAATTTCAGTTTTTAATGTCATGGATATCCACCATCCACTATAATCGTTGTTCCATTTACATACCTTGCGTCATCCGATGCGAGAAAAACTACTACACTTGCAATTTCCTTAGGGTCTGCAAATCTCTTGAGAAGAATCTTTTCCATTTCATCTTGGATGTATTTTTTAGGTAAATCTTTGTTAATATCAGTATCCACCCACCCAGGTGCAACGGCGTTAACATTGACATACGGAGCTAGCTCCTGTGCGAGGGAGCGCGTAAAGCTTATGACTCCAACCTTGGCTGCATTATAGTCAACCGAAGTCGGAGGAACGTCTTTTGTACCGCATGTAGAAGAAATATTTACAATTCGGCCACTTTTTTGTTTTAACATGAATTTTGCAACATACTTTGACATCAAGAAAACCCCAATTAGATCAACTTCCAATGTTCTCTTCCATTGTTCAACTGTTCGTTCAAAAAAAGGAACATCAAACACGATTCCAGCATTATTAACTAAGATGTCAATTTTTCCAAATTCATTTATTGCTTGTTCAACCATCTTTTCGACCTGCTTTTCATTAGAAACATCGCACTGAACTGAAATAGCCTCTGCCCCAAGAGTCTTGATTTCATTCAAAACATCCTGCGCTTCGCCTGAAGACTTACTAAAATTGATAACCACTTTGGCTCCTTCTTTGGCAAAAGCCACTGCAATAGCTCTGCCAATCCCACGGCTTGACCCCGTTACAATAGCTACCTTGCCTTTCAAACGCATATGACAAGGATGCCAAAAACACTATTTAAAGGGTCTAGACTGTCACCAATATGAAACTGGAATGGATAAATCATTCCAAAATAGGATATTTTTTCACGAGCTTGGTCTTGCTCCACCATGTGCCCAGGCCGAAAATGCGTCCGGTTTTGTATTCCGCCAGCAGGATGAGAAGGGCGGCGTAAACGATATGCTCATCCAAGAAAGGGTTGTGTTCCTTTGGGAGAACGGCCAAGTACATGAGCAGCATCATGATTGCACCCCCATAGCCTGCGAGACGCATCCCTATGCCTAGGATGAGCGCGACTCCCAACAAGAGAAGGCCGCCCATGAAAAGAATGTCGATGAAAACGTTTCCCGCCATCGACTTGAATAGTTCCGCAAACGGCCCGGTCGTGGCAAAAGACAAGAAACCCATAGTAGGGGAGCCCCCTACAATCCAGGCTTTATCCGGGGCAGTATTGAATCCTAATCCCCATAACTTATCAAAAAACGCCCACAGGAAAATCCAGCCCAAGGATAATCGGGCAACCACCCACATCCATTTGGAAATCCATTCGGTTTTCATCCAAAACCCTCAAACCACGATACCGGATGCCATGTCCCACAATTCGGGGGATTATAAGCATGCCGTTTACCACTATCCAAAAAGAAATCCCTCTCCTTTCCCCATACTCCTCCCTAACCAATTCCCCCCCTTTAATAAACGGCCCATCCTAAAATAGGTCCATATGACCAAACGATATTCAACCATTGCCCACATCGGGGGATTTCTCCTTATTCCCATGCTTTTGCTGGGGGGGATCACTTCATCTGTATGGGCCCAAGACGAAAGCACGATTGACATATCCAAAAATGAATTCACCCGGGAGGAATGGAAGGCGCAAGCCATTCGCATGTTTGAAGAACCTGAAAAATTCAATCCCATTCCTGGGCAATTGCTCGTCTACTTCCAAGAAGGCACCACTCAAGAAGAGGCTTTAGAAGTCCTCAATCGATATGACCTTTCTTTCCTCCAATCCTGCCCGGTTGACCAAGGTGGGGGCAGCGGATCCTCGGATGAGGGGGCTGTCCAAGGAGGGGGTAGTGGCAGCGGCGACCCCGGGGCCCAGACAGGGGCACCCGGTGGATCAGGAAACGGGTCATCCGGTTTCCCTTGCCAAGCCCAAGACGTATGGTATGCAGATTCGTATTCGGGAATTGTCCTCGTGACGCCCGGGGCCGAAGTGGAATGGATAACCACCCTCTTCGATGAAGAAGCGGCCGTGCACCACATCCTCGGAGTGGGAGGGGCCATTAACCGCTCCCCCCAGGGAACGGAGACACGCATCGCTGAAGCCTTCGACCAAGGGAATTTCGTCCAGGGACGGATCATCGTGAGCTTCTTGGAAGAAACTTCTCTCGAACAGGCCCAAGCGATCCTGGGAAAATACGGGCTGTTCATCGAGACGGATGAAATCTGCATCCCCGCGGAGACCACCGAAGGGGGAACGGCGCCAGCATACTGCTACAACGACAAGTGGAATGCCAATCTGAGCATTGCATTTGTCGATGTGCCCGTTGGCCAGGAGAAAGAAATTGCCCTCCACCTCATCGCCAATGAAAACGCCATCGCGTATGTGGAACCCGACTACATTGTGACCATCGCTGGCAATGGGGCGAATACTAATTTGCCAACACCCCAACCAACCCCCCAGGAAGGCAACATCCTGAGCGGCTTTGTTGAAGCCGTGAGCCAATTCTTTGGAGGCATCTTAGGGTTCTTCGGTCTGCGATAACGCCTTTGGGAAGGATAGCCTTCCCCCCTTATTTTTTTCCACCATCTACCCATTCTTTTTTATCAAATTTTTTTTCCCTTTTTTTCTGCTCAGAAGTAGGCTCTGTCGTATCCTTGTCAGCCCTAAGAAGGGTGTCGTAAGCGTCAGTTTTACTTTATTTCAATAAATTTCTTCATTCCAAAAACGAGTAGAACACTTCCATAAACCCATGCACCAAACCATCCTGCAAATGGAAAAGTTTGTTAGAAAAATCAATTTAATCTTTTTTGTTGGTTTTATTAAAATCCATAAATTCAGAATACGAAGTTGAGAACCACCCACTCTTTTTATTATTGAATTCTACATTGATTCCAATATTTTTCAAAGTAGAACCAAATGTCGGAGAACCGTTCAATGAAAAATAAATTTTTTCAAATAAAGTATCTTTGGTATCATGAGTTTGGGGATTTGGTTTAATTCCAAAAATGGATATTTCTATTCCAATTATTTCTTTTCCGTCTGAGCTAAGGATTCTATTTCCATATAAATTTTCATAAAATTTTGGAACTGAATTAATAGCATCCATTATTTTTAACCGATATTTTTTATACGATACATTTTCTTTAAAGTCGAAAACTATTTTATAATTATAATATTTTCTGTGTGGGAACATACTATCCAAATTGCCCAGATAGAAATTTCCGATGGTAAAAAATGAAAAAAATAGGGCGATGAATGCAATCAAGAAATTTTGCGTTAGGAAATAGACAACTCCAAAGAAAATTATTTCTCCAACTACAAGAATTTTGAATTTCTTGTCTTGGTCGCTTCCCATGCTACTCCAGAATACTTTCTCCAATATAACTGAATACTTGGCATTTTTTTGTTTATTCCTGATGCGTCGATAAAACTGACGAATACGACAGCTAACGGCCAACAGACGCTATTGCGACAGAGTCAAGAGGTACACGGTTTATATTCTTCCAATCGTTTTCTTCTCCCATGAAAACACACAAAACCCGGGCTAAAACCCGAAAGAAAGTGAAAATCACCCGCAATACCACGACCACTAAGCGGAGGGGAGTGTCTAAAGGGAAAAAGTTCGAAGACATATTCGCGCTCGCGGAAGAAGACTATTCCCCCACTCTCTGGGGGGAATTGGAAGAGGCTATCCGCCGGTCGATGAAAACGGCGCCAGCGAGGCGACCTAAAAAAATGGTGTCTCGTAAGGTTGTCCGCAAACGAAAAACCACCACGCGGCGAACCGCTCCCAAGCGACGTTAGGACGACGGAAGTGGCGATCGTAAAACGGCTTAGAACTCCCATTCTCGGGTTTTCTCTTCGGCGGCCGGGTGGGGGTTTCCTTGGGTTGAATTAAATGAAAACCCTTTTAGGGTATGCGCCGACAAATCCCTTGTGCCTACCAGCACCCCCTCCAGCCCCTCATCGCCTCCTCAATGGAAAAAAATACGCCCGTTATCTGGATTGATGGCCGCAACCGCATCTCCCATTATGGATTTTCCCAGGAAGAAATAGCCTGGATGAAAACCCATGTCTTCTTCGCCCGCATCGACCGGGCGTATGATATGTTGGATTTAGGACAGCGGCTCTGTTATCATTCTCTCCTTCACCAGCGCCCCATCCTATTGGTCACGGGCATCCCCGCCCTGCTCGCGGGCTTTTCTCCTGACGAAAAAAAACATTGGGAGAGGCAATGGGAGCGATGCCTCGCCCGGCTTCGTGAACGGACGAGTGATATAATCTTGGAGGGGTAAAATCAGTAAGGGGCGAAGCGCCAAATCGCCGGATCTCCTGTCGCGGCGGTCTCCCCCCTCTTTACAAATGATCAAATCATCCGCTTATCTAATCTAAGTATGGGCCACACCCTCATTCCCAAGCGCCAAGTCCTGTATGCGCGCCTTGAGGGCATGGAAACATTCGCGCGGACCCTCCGGAAACCCTACCGGGAGCGTTTCCTATCCCTCCTCACCGGGGCGCGGCACCAGGTTTCCGCGGCCGTGTATGCCAACCTGTTGAATGACGAGGAAGCCGCTCTGTATGCCATGCTCGCCAATTTGATGGGGGTAAACGATACATCCACATCCAAAAAGGTACGCCAGTGCCTGGCCATAATGCTCGCCGGGGACGATTAGATTAACGCGCTGTTCTGATACCAATTCTCATACTGCTTATGATTGCCCACGAATACAATGGTGCGAATATTCCCTTCTTGTTCGAAGCTCTCAGTAAACTCGTTCGATTTATTAAATAGATTTTTCTTTCAGTAATTTTATAATATCAATTATCTGAATTGTTTCATCACATGTTTTATTCAAGTGGAATGACTTTGTTTTTGGAAATGCAACGTTGATAACTTTCTTTCCAAGGGTTTGAACTTCCTCGATAGCTGGAACAAAATCAGCATCGTTGGATACGAGGATGGCCTTATCAAACTTGTTTTCGAATGCGTTTTTCAGTAAATCGACTACCAGCTTGACGTCCACTCCTTTTTCAACTTTGTGATTGTTTTCTCGTTTTTCGAGACGACCGAAGAATATCTTCATTCTTTTTACTTTGGCCAGATTTGCAAGAAATTTTTGCTGGGATTGGTACGCCACAGGATCATCATTTTGATGCACGGGAGCAGTATAGTAGAAGATAGTAATCAAGTCATCCTTTCCAATCAGATGCATGCCAAATTTTTCAAAATCAATTTTAGCCGTGTTAAAGTTCCTTTTGAGGGAATGATAGAGATTGCTTCCATCAATGAAAATCATCACCCTTTCGACCATAAAAAGTATGAAGCCTGCCGTTGCCGCAGCAAAGGCAGGGAGTTAATACTAACCAATCGGTTAATCTTCATTAAAAAACTATGTTTCTTTTTTGAATTTCAGGGACTTGGACTGACTGCCTATTCCACCCATTAGGGGCATTGGGCCATTCGACTCGAACGGCGGCCCCGCCTCCCTTTCCAAAAGGGTAAGTGGAGAGAAACCCCTTTGATTGGTTGATGCATCTCCTCGACGTGTTCATCCATGAACGCACGCTGTATATTTGGACGCAGGACGCGGAAGGAAAAAACACGTTTTACCCGCATGCCTTCCAACCCATCATTTTCTTCCACCCTTATAATGAAACGAAAGCGCGCTGGGTGTTCAACGCGTGCCGCGTGGAAAAGACCACGCGCAATGACTTCGTGAGGAAAACCATTCCAGTACTCAAGATCACCTTCCCTTCCATTGCGCATTTCATGGAAAACATGCCCGCCCTGGAGCATCGTCTTCGGGGACAAGGGATTTTCTACCACGTCGATCTCCCCCTCCCCGAAATGTTCCTCTTCGAACATGGGTTGATGCCCCTGGGAAAAGTGGAGCTGAGCACGGATGAAAAAGGAAGATTGAAAACCATCCGGTGTGCCGAAGACGAGGAAGCGTTGGATTACGCATTACCATGTTGGAAAATACTCGAGCTGGAGGTGGAAATGGAAAATGGTTGCCCCATTGCGGTGCGGGCCAATGGGCAGACTTTTCAAAAGGAAGAAGCCGGGGCATTCGCCTCCTTTTTCGAGGAGGAAAACCCGGATCTGATCCTCCTCCATAGCCCTCCTGGTACGCTCATCCCCCTCCTGGAATGGGTGAGGCATAATCGGCCTTCCTTCACGTTCTCCCGCGTGGGGAAGGATCAGTTTACCCTGCGTGAAAAGAGCTACTTCTCCTATGGTAAAACCTATTTCCGACCCGGCATCCTCTCTTTGAAAGGCCGCCACCTCATCGCAGACTACCCCCATGAAGGGGAGGGGGATGAATTCACCCTCCTATCCTACATCGAGGGGGCACGGGTGTGCCGGCGGACTCTGCAAGCGTTGGTCGCCCATTCGGTGGGGAATGCCAGCAACAACCGGCTCCTCTACGAGGCCTACCGGAGGGGGTATCTCATCCCCTACAAAGTAGGGATATACGAGCGCATCAAGCCCTTCTCCTTCCTCCTCGAGAACGACCGGGGGCCGTTTACGTATGAGCCTCTCATTGGGTTCCATTCGCAAGTGTACGAATTGGATTTCGCGTCGATGTACCCTTCCATTATGGCCGCCTATAATCTTTCCCCCGAAAAATTCCGCTGTGCCTGCTGTCCCCTGGAACCCATTCTCGCCACCGGGTATTCGTTTTGCCGAAAGAAGAAAGGGATTGTTCCCCGGGTGTGCGCCTATCTCATCCGGAGGCGCCAGGCCTACAAGCAGCGCGACGACAGTATTAGCCGGGCCAAAGTAGCCTACCTCAAATGGCTGCTCGTGGTCATCTTCGGGTACCAGGCGTGCACGCACAAGAAGATCGGCACGATTGAAATTCATGAAACCATTAACGCCATCGCCCGCGAGACGATGGTGGACACCATTCATTTGGCGGAAGCCCATGGGTTCCGCGTGCTCCACGCCATTGTGGATGCGCTGTATGTAACCAAGAAGAATGCTCCCATCCAGGATGTGCATGCGCTCATCGTGGACGTGAATGCGAAAACCGGCCTGACCCTGGAGTACAAGCACACCTTTCAACGCATGGCATTCCTTCCCTCCCTGGTGAATACATCGTTTCCCGTGCCGGGACGCTTTTACGGACTCACCACTAGTGGAAAAATCAAGGCGCGCGGGATCGAGGCCCGGCAGAAAAGCCAACCCGCGGTGATCAAGAGCATGCAGCGGGACGTGTTGGCGGCCATGGGCCGGCACCCCCGTTCAACTCCTTATGAGCTATTTCGGGACTTGATACCCATTCTCCGCCGGCATCTGGATATGCTCCCCTACGCGTTGCCCGAACACTTAGCCTTTACTCTTCGCTTGGGCCGGGAAGAGTATCACACCAACCTCCCCCAGAAACAGGTCCTAACCCAGCTCCGCGCACAAGGTATTCATCTCAAACCCGGCCAATCCATCCATTATCTCATCCGGGATGCCGGGAAAAAAATCTATATTCCTCTCTCCTTAGTGAAAGACGGGGTATTCGACCAGGACGCCTACCGCCACCGCCTCAAAAAAGCCTATCTCACCCTCTTTTTACCCATCCACCCCACGATGAAAGACATTGATAACCTGCTCGAAGGAAAACGGCAAACGCGGCTGGGGGAATACGTTGAAGTTGAACTAGGGTTGGCGCAAGCATAGCACGCGGGCGGTGCCGTCTCTCAAACATTCAATCCCTAAGGGCTGAGAGGGGTCGGACAAATTTTTGATGGCTGATTCGATTGGCGCATTCATATCGGGCGTAAAAAAACGAACATCATCAAAATGGCCATTAGTGCCACTTATATGATAATACAATAGGAAGGCCCCCGTGAAATCCCCATAGGAGACATCTACTACGGAAGGCCCAATTGGAGACCCGTTTAAAAGTATCTTCCAATTTCCAGCATCGTCACGATTGGCACCAATGGTATATTCAATCCCCGTTGATAAATTCAAAAAACCAGTTGATAAAATCTGTTGGCTATTTCCATTCGTTACACGATGAAAATCCAAATATGATTGCGACCCATTCTGATATAACCGCAACAAATACCCATCATAAACGGTCGCGGAAGTGTTTGAAATAGCAAGAACTAATTGATCGGTAAAATTACTTGAGATTACCTTCGATTCCATGGATAATGGAATAGAATTTATGTTTATTGGCGTGGACAACTGGTTATTACCTACACTATTTGCTCTAAGTTTTGCTGACCCTCCATTTTGAACAACAGACCAAGAGCCATTCAAAACCGTCCAAGGAGGATTCGATGTATAATCTAAATCTTCAAAATCGTCGTAAACTGAAAAAACAGTGGTTGGTGGGGTTCCTAAAAAGCTGCCTTCACAGTATCCAAAGAATAAGATATCATTTTCATCTTCGCAAAATGCAGTATTTTCATTAGGATTTGAGTTAATTATTTCATACAAATTACTGCGAGAGATCCCAATTGGAATGGTGTTTATTCGTTCATCTAAATCCGACACATTTTCGTCTAATACTTGCAGATGGGCTTGCGTGTCGCCCTTGAAGCCTAAGAAATCCGCGCCCAAGGATGCCAGGTCATTCACCACTTCGTCCAGTCGATCCGAGAGGGTGTCGACGGCGGTGCAAAGAAACTGCAATGCGGGTGAACAGAAGGCCTCTGTTTCGGCGATGGAAACCGCTTGGGCCCCCGCGAATGGGGCCAATAGCACCAGGAGGATTAGGAGAAAGCGCCGCATATCGTCCATTCGCTGCTCTTCATATTTAATGCTTGGGATCTTAGCCCCCCTTACCCATAAAGGGGTATAGGCGCCGATAAGAAAGCCCAAATACCAAGGATCCAAAGAATGATGAATCCCAATAGCCGTATCTTCCCGGAGGGATGGATGTTCCACTTCTTATCCACGAATTCGGTGACGGAAGGCAATCCCACCAATCCGGCGGCGCCGATAGCGAGGGCGGAAAGGATCACGAATGGGTGTGACACGTATGGATTAGTGAATTGCAGAATAGCCACGAAGGACCAGAGGGATATCACTAACGAGATGCCCCCCGCGCATTCCTGAACAACACGAGAGAGGAAAGTTTTCCGGGATAGGGGATCCGTTTTCTTTACAACCATGGGTGGGGGAACCTTTTAGCATTAATAAAAGGTCTGGTTTGGGAGCGAAATGAAAAGTCACTCCGAGGGGGGAATGACATTCAGTTTGATAGTCTTCCCGGGATTGTTCATGAAGCCAATGGGCATTTCGGCAACGAGTTTCCAGGTATATTGATGGTGCTCCCGGTTGCCGGTGAGGGCCCCAATCATCTGCCCGGCTTGGATGACTTTATCAAATCCCCCTCCCGGAAGGGGCAGAGGTTGTTTCCTGGGAAACACATCCTTGGGGATGGTGATCTGAAATGGATAGACGTAGGGGTGGGGGGCGGGAGTGAAGGCCTTTTCCTTTTCAAGCGGCAGGATGAAATGGAACAAAGGAATACGCTGGTACGTGTTGCGCCCAAATGAATAACCCGATACCAAATCTGATCCATCAAGAGTGATGGAAAGGTTTTTGGGGGTCACCGCATCGTTAATCGTCACGAGAACCATTCCTTTTACTGTATCCCCCGGGGAAAATTGATAGGTGTCAATCTGGATATCGACCGAGGCTTTGGGTTTTCCGAGCAAACCCATCTCAATCCCCCGCCTGGCGCAGAGCCACATTTATTACCACGAGCGGCCACCCGCCCTGGGAGAGAAACGTTCGAATGTCGGCATCCGAATACCCTTGCCGGCGATACCTTTGGACATGGGGAATTAATTGCATCACCCGCTCAGCTTGTTCTTCAGGGGATAAGGCCACTGGGGTGGGTTGAGCCACTTTCATGGGAGGGGATTTTGCTGAAGAAAGGGTTGTGGGGTTGGATGTATTACCTTTAGGAAAAGGAGTGGTTTTCCCTGAAACAAAACTCATTCCTCCTGTCTTGGCCGCGCCCCCTTGGAAGGCGAGGTAGTTCATGACGTCCCCGCGGTATTCGTTAGAAATATCCATGGGACGCATGATGGTGATATAGAAGAGGGTGAAATACACATTCTTCACCAGCTCAATGAGACGCGACAAGATGAAACTGACGATGATCATCAATAGCAACATGATAAGGAAAGGCAGAGGATTCCAGGTCATGATTGAGATAATAATGGATACAAATAGACCGAGGAAGAACACCAACGTGAAAGATCCCCGCACCAGATCGCCCACAAAATCAATTCCAAATACGCCCACCAATGCCCCGGGGACATTCTCTTTGATGTGCTTGATGTCCGGGAGCACCTGGCCCAAAGTCTTGTCTTCGATAATGGCCGCGGGTAAAATGTAATGCCCGATGAGATCCCACCCTTCTTCAACAATCCGTCCGATGAGGTGAAGGACGATGTTGATGAGTATGACAAAGATTCCCTGACCCCCCGTCCCGCGTTTCAACTGCTTGGCCATCATGTCCGCCAGAATTTCTAAAATCCCAATGCTCAGGATATCCGACCAATTCTGGCGCGCCCGATTGATACCATCATGGAATGTTGACTTCTGACCGGCGAAGGTTTTGTACACGATCCACGATTGGGCGGCTCTATAGTAGGTGCGGAGAAACACGATGAGAAATCTATTCAACATGATGATGAGGAGGATGCCTAACCAGAAGAAGGTGAGAATAGTTCCCTTCCATTCCCCGCCTACACTCGCGGGATCGCCAAAGAATGCGAGGTACACCCATCCCACCAGGAGAACGATAAAGAGGATATTGATGAGCGCCGCCCACAGGGAAAACATAAGGGTGGGTGCCAGAATCGCCTTGTTCTTCCCCATGAGGAGGAAGGTGTGCTTCAGCAAACCCCACGTGTCGCGGAAATTATCAAAGAAACCCATGCGGGAAGGGATTCACCCCGGGTATATAAAGGAATATATTTGGATTGGGAGGAGAACCCCCATTAGTATAGGGTGGGGAACTCACTTTTTGTTTAGGAAAGGAAAACTCATTCCCCAAACCCTTTCTGCCAGGGGAAAAGTAATTTCCCATCGGGACCCCGTTTGACGAGAGTTTTTCCCGTTTTGGGATCAACTGGAAATTCATTGAATTCGTAGATATATTCCAATGCTTTCCGCATGAAAAGAATCCGATTAAGTTTCAATTCATTTTTGGAAGTTTTAGGATCAGCCTTAGCCCAATCGGCATAAATCACTAGTTGGCGTTGCAATTTAATCTTGTTAGCGCCCCGCTCGTCCGATGCATCGGGCCTTCGAAGATACCGTTTCCGCAATGTCCCAGAAGCTAAACGGGCATCCTTGCGACCTATCGATTTTGGAAAAGGATGGGTTTTGTCAGTTGCAGGCTTTCGCCTCGAGGGGGGCTCAGATGCATTACGGGGCTTCCGCACATTTCCCATAAGGGGAAAGAATGCACGGCAGTATAAAACCCCTCTCTTCAATAATCCATTTCAGGAGTGATTCACCAGCGCAGGATATCCGTAATACCCAGGTCTTTCATGCGGGTGTGCATGGCTTGGGTAATCTCAAGGTCCTTGCGCAAATACTCCTGGATTTTGGCATGCTCTCCTGCCCAATAGCGTTCCGCGACGCGGGAGCCATCGATGTCATCTATGATAGATAAACCCATGAGGGCCCCGTATTCCTTCAGCTTCCCCCGGGTGTGGCCATATTTGAACGCAGATAAGGATTCCCTCACATCCACGACTTCCTTGACCACGAAGGGAAGGATCTTCACCTCCTGGATGAAGCTCCGGGTCACGAGGAATGGAAGATCGAAATCCTTGATGTTGAAACCCACCAATTGGTATGACCCATTCGTTTTTCGGCTTTCCGCGAGGGCCGACCAGAATTGGGTCAAGATACTTTTTTCGTCCTCCCCATAAAAAATCTGGGCCTCATTCTCCTTTCTCTTCATTCCAATTGCCACGATGCGCGAATCAATGGGATTCAATAGCTTCTTCCGCCCCTCCTCGGGCAGGGAAAGATACAGCTCCTTGTCGTTGGGAACGGTCTCGATGTCGAGGTAAAAGAAATCCATGAGGAAGAACTGGCGGCGAGTAATAAAAGGGTTTGGACGGCGGGGCGCCGACTTATCTCATTGAGAAAAAAACAATTGTTTTTCCCAAAACGACATTGAACGCGATCGGATCCTGGCGAGCAAGCGAGACCCACTATTTAATAATCCCAAACGGGATCGCACCTATATGCGTCCCGCCCTCCTCGTTTCCATTGGGATCCTTTTGCTCCTGGTATCCGGGTGCCTGGGTCAACCCGCACTCCCAGCGGAGGACCCGGAGGCCGCGAACAAGGCGATCACAGCCTTCCAAAAGGCCAACTCCAATTTCGACACGCACGCCTACACCGTGACCTATATCGTGAACGAACGCGGAAACGTGAAAGAGGTCACCGAGACCAAACAAGGTGACACCACGATGCACATCATCCAGGCCATGAATAACATCCAGGCAGTCCAGACCCAAGACCAATACCGTTATTCCGGCTACATCGCCAGCTTGTCCTTTGTGCGCGAGGCATCTGCGGACCAACAGGTCGGTAAACTTCAATTCAGGGTCGAAGCCAACACCACACAAAAAACCGTCGCCGGACGCACGTGTGACGAGATATCCTTAATCGTGGAAATAACGCCCGCGGGCGGTTGGCCCATCACGGCATGCATGGACCGCGTCCTCGGCATCCCATTGGAACTCACCGCGGGCTCAGGGGCGGACACATTAACGTTCAGCGCAAAAAGCGTGCGCGAAGAGGCCACCCAACCCGATACCAGCGGGGAAGCCCCCCAGGTCGGCCAATGCACGCGATTGGGAAATTTTACGATAATCGAGGAAGAACATGATGAGTATAATACACAACTCGTGCTCCGCAACGACACCGGTATGAACACTATTTTCAAGAGCGTGCGCGTAAGCGGGAGCCACGCGGGCGGACAAATCTACCCGGAACAGGAGGGGATACTCGATGGCGACCAAACGATTCCCTTCCCGGGAATGGGAACCCTCCGCATATCCTATCCCAATCCGCTTGACAGCGGGGCCTACACCCTCACGTTCATCTTCACGTACGACAGCATGAACGCGTATAACCATTTCAATGATATCATCGCCCAGACCACGTGCGCGGGAAGCGTGTGAGATTCGATAGAGCGCATCGGCATTGGCTCATACGGAAAAAGGATGATGATTCCATCAAATTTGTAGAAAAAGTAAAGGTTGGAAGCATTCGAATGTCGGGATCTGTTTTTCCTCTGTGGAAGGATTTTGGGATTCTTTGGAGTTTTTTCCTGAGGGTTTGCCGAAGACTTAGAATTCACCAAAAAATTATGCCGAATAGGAAAGACGGTCCAGCTTTATCCTCAAATCAAAACTCGGCCCCGTTTGTTTGAGAAAATAGGATTTTGGAACGGGTTGTATTACTATGTAAAAATGCGATTTTTGAGAATGATTGGAGAAATATAGTATGAAATACTATAAATGTGGGATGAGAAAGAGGATCCATCTCCCACATTCTACCTTCGCTATGCTTATTTGATTCCACTCCTCTTGTAAGCGATGCCCAAAAGCGAGATGTATGCACGCTTCAAAAAGGATTGACCGGCTTGGGTACGGCGGTCGTAAATAGGTTTAGAAAAACTATATTTTCTCCAATAAACGGATAAGGGCTTTGTTTTCTCTCATTACTTTATCAATAATGTGCTCCGCTTCTTCGACCGACATGATTCTACCCTTGAATCTCGATTTTGGTCGGGAAATACTTGCCGCACGAGCCATTTTTGATGTCTCCATAGTCATATTCCCTCTTTTTCTTTTTTAACACTGTTGTTTGCATGGATAATTCCTTTAAGAACTGGATATAATTCTAGCGGTGAATCAAAATTTTTCAAACCCACGGTCCCGCTTAACCCAAAAATAATGGCAACCAATTTGTAAGCGGCGGATTGGGTATCTTGACCAAAGGCCAATTTGATGGCAATCAGTGTGTCCTTTCCACTTTCAATGGCCTCATCCAAAATTTTTATTTTTCGTATTTCAGCTTCTTCATTATAATCAAATCGAAAGCCATTCTTGTATAAAAATACTGCCACCGCAATGAAGGCAGTCCGCTTATTTCCATCATTGAAACAATGGCCTTTGGTAAAATGAAAAAGATAATAAGTAGCTACCCAAAATATTTTTTCGGTTCGACTCTTCGGAAATATCCCTGCAAGTTCAGGAAAATCTTCAACGGTGTTAAAAATGAATTCAAAATTCCCTTTCGAGTTGAATCCCTCTGCTTTCAATTTGATGTCGGAACGAAATCTTCCCACAACTTCACGGGACAAATATATACAATCAAAAGACACGACAGCAATGCAAACATTCGAGTTAAAAATCTAGGGAAAGAAAACCGCCGAAGGAATTCTGGCATTAAATAAAAATTTTAGGTTGGAAGCATATACGGGTATTCTTTGCCTTGTGAATAGGCTTGAATAGGCACACGTCATGTTAACTTAGGTTTTTTGTTCACGTCTTAATGGGTTGTGAAAAAGAGGAGAGGATTGCTCCTGCTCCTGCTTTCTCACACACCTGTGCCCGACATTTGCCGGGCATTTTAGGAGGTGATCCGTCCGCAGGTTCCCCTACGGACACCTTGTTACAACTTAGCCCGCCTCGCGATATCCAGAATCGAACCCGGAATGATTTCCGAGGCCTCATCTAGACATTACTCAGCTGGCTTGATGGGCGGTGTGTGCAAAGCTCAGGGACGAATTCACCGCGCGTTAGTGACACGCGATTACTGGGGATTCCAGGCGTTCACGAGGGTGAGTTTCAACCCTCGATCTGAACTGCGGTAGTGGTTAGGGGATTACCTTACCCTTTCGGGCTCGGAACTCATTGTCACTACCATTGTAGGCCGCGTGTGGCCCCGGAGATTCGGACTATACAGACCTACTGTGGCCCTCTCCTTCCTCGGTTTTACAACCGCAGTCGGATTAGAGTGCGCCTCCTCCGTAGAGAAAACTAGCAACTAATCCTGAGGGTCTCGCCCGTTGCCTGAGTTAACAGGACGCTTCACAGTACGAGCTGCAAGTGGCCATACAGTACCTCTCAGCGTGTCAGGTAAGCCCTTCAGACTGACCATCATCCTGCTGTCACCCCGGGTGAGTTGTCCGGCGTTGTATCCAATTAAACCGCAGCCTCCACCCCTTGTAGTGAGCTCCCGCCAATTCCTTTAAGTTTCACCCTTGCGAGTGTACTTCCCAGGCGGTGGACTTAATGCCTTCGCGACGGCACGCGGAGTCCTCGTGGGAAACCGCACACCTAGTCCACATCGTTGAGGGCGGGGACTAACCGGGTATCTAATCCGGGTCGCTCCCCCCGCTTTCGTTCCTCACCGTCAGGATCATCCTGGTCAAGCGCCTTCGCTACTGGTGGTCCTACGGGCATCACAACATTTCACCGTTACCCCCGTAATTCCCTTGACCTCTTATGACCTCGAAGCCCCGCAGTATCCTTAGCCATTGGACGCGTTGGGCGCGCCCTTTTCACCAAGGACTTAGGGAGCCGGCTACGAACGCTTTAGGCCCAATATACGTGGGTACCACTTAGGGAGTACGTATTACCGCGGCGGCTGGCACGTATCTTACCCCCCCTTTATTCGCCAAACTGTTTACATTTGGCAAAAGCCGACAGTGTCGGCACTCGGATGACCCCTATCGCGCTTGCGCGCAGTGTAGAGGTTTCCTAACTGCTGCACCCCTTAGGGCTGGGGACCTTATCTCAGTTCCCCTCTCCGGGCTACCTCTCTCAAGGCCCGTACCGATCGTCGCCTTGGTGGGCCGTTACCCCGCCAACAAGCTAATCGGCCGCCGTCCCATCGACGCGCGATTACACCCAGCATGCGGGTGCATCCTATCATCCCTCCCTCGTTCCAGATGGAAGGGACTGCGGCGTATTACCCCCAGTTTCCCAGGTTTAACGCCTCGCGACGGCAGGTTGACGACGTGTTACTGAGCCGTACGCCAACCGTGGACATAGCTCCACGGATGGACTTGCATGTCTAAGTGGCAATCCGAATGCAGTACCCGCCAGCAGGATCAGCTGGAATGGCACCTTTTTGCAAAAAAGCTGCACCCAAAAGCGTTAGGGGCCCTTTCTTTGGGAAAGGGACCCAGACTCCATTGGTTACAACGGCAAAAAGATTTTCCCAGAGACAAGCTTTCGAAAAATTTGCCGCGAAAACCCGTTTCTGTATCCTCTAGCGTACACCTAATCAACAAGACCTAAAACTCAAAAAAAATTGGTCGTTCCCTTTTTGGAAAAGAAATTTTAATTTGTTTTTTTCCAAAAAAGTTTTGCTTCCAACCTACCTCATCCCAAAGGCTTTCGCTGATTTTGGGACTCATGTTCCCTCCATGACCCAAAACGGGCCACGTGGAAAGGCATTTGAAGAACCCTTTTGGAAAAAAGGTTCGGAGGCGGAAAACGCGTGCGACCGACTCAGCGGCCGTGCGTTGAGGAATCCTACCCAAAAAACAGGCTAGGAACCCATAACACTCCTCCCATGATAAGGCTTTTAAACGTAGTCCAAAGGTCGAAGCAATTTCACTACCCCCCAGAAGGTCATTGGTGTTCATGAAATACCCTGGAAAAAATCCATAGGGGTTACTCTTGCTTATCTATTCTCTTCTTCAGGATTCCCCGGTGGATTTGGGGGGATGGCGTTTGGACGCCCAATCCATGAAGCGTTTGTGGTATTGGTCTTGTTTCTGCAAGTGAAGTGTTTCCCAAAAAATATCCTTGGATTTCCCATCGATATACTTGAACGCGGCGGGGGTTTCTACCAAAACAAGGGCATAGCGGAAAGCCTCGATCCGCACCTTTCTCTCTCGGATCAGGGTGAGGATCTCCGGGGAAGGGGATTCCTTCCCCGTCCGTTGGACCCCTCGATCCTTGTCCACCTCCCCATCCAGCCAGTTCTTCAAGTCATCCCGTAGACTCTTGCGTGTGATCGGGGGGATGATTCGATAGGTGTTCACCCGCCCCCTCCGGGTGGGGTCGTTCATCGTATTGATGAGAAATTTTTCCTGCAGGTGCAGGCGCATTTCCTGCATCACATCGAGGATCAATGACATCGTCACTTGGAATCGTATCTGGGGCGTAAGTTTCGCTAGATGAGGTTGGGAATTGATCTCCAATGCCTTCAATCTCGCCTCCCCGGCCTTGGTAATAGCGATTTTGGGTTTTTTCAAACGAACCCCTCTTGTTCTTTGTGGAGCGGGCTGGATCATCCATATTTCCCGGAGAGACTGGATAATTCGATTTGGTGGCTTGGAGGAAGGTGGTACATGGGGATGAAACAATCGATGAAGTACCCTCGCCTCGGTGGGGGTGATGGCGTATATCACCCGCTTATTGGGCCGGCGCATGCTCCCCAGAAACCATTGATCATTTTAAATCGTGGAGTCAACGCGAAAAGCCCATCACTGCCGGGCGCGCTGGCGCAGATAGCGCTTCTTCCGCTTCTCGCGGCGCATCTTCTTCTTTTTCCATTTCCATCGCTGGCGCGCGCGGGTCTTCTTGAAACGGCTTGTGTCTTTGGCTCGGCTCCCCAATCAAATCACCTAACGGATACCCAAGAACCCAGGAATCGGTTTAAAAAAGAAGGCCTCATGGGCTCAAATCGCTGGCACGGGCACGCGCATAACCGGATAATAACTCTTTATCTCTGGGATATAAAACGGAGTTATTGGAAATATCTTTGAAAAGGCCCTCAAGGGCATTTGGATGGAGGGCGCGCTCGATTCGGTTTGAATAGTAGGTAAACCAGACCTTGCGCGTGCTCTCTTCTCTACTTCGAGGTTTCAGACCCTTTGGAGGTTTCATTAATGGCCGCTGGGCCTTCTTTGATACCGATTGGGTGGGCCATTTGGCATCTGGATTTAGGGCCTGAAAACGAGCTCTTGCCTGCCGAAGTAATCTCGTTTTTGCATTTTTACCCAGGGTATGATTTGATTTAATTTGATGATAAATCGTGAGGAGAGCTTGGGGGGAAATGGCTCGCCCAATAAGGTTGAGTAATCGGCTCTTTACCTGGGCACTTTTATTCCTCGAGACCGGGGGTTTTTTGGATGAGAGGGAGGGGGCATTTTACGATTAAAGTTCCTTCATTTTTAAACATTCTGGGGTTGCATTAGAATCGGCAGACGCCCCGTTCGTCTAGCCCGGTTAAGGATAGTGGCCTTTCAAGCCATTGACGCGGGTTCGAATCCCGCACGGGGCATCCAGGTTTTCGTTAAAAAAAAAAGGTGCGCGCCACTTTGGGTTTTAACAACCCCATCCATGCGAAAAGCGCGCATCACGCCTTGACCGGAATCTTGTACGCGTCATACATGCCATAAATCCAGACAATGGGATAGAGGATGAATCCAATGAGGAGTAGCATGAGGAAGGCAGACAGGATGCCGGCGATGAGGATGAGAATGCCTTTAGTGAACTGCCCCTTCGTGAAATGCCCCAATCCAGGCAGGATGAAGCTGGCGATTACCGCCACGATGTTTCGGGTCTGCTTGTCCATGGAATCACTCCTCTCCGGTTTTGATTGAACTCGGGTATGGATGAGAGGTGAATCTCCGACTATAAAATAGAATGGGCCAGGTGGTTTTTTCAATCCTTTTTCCTTTTTGAGGGTTTTGGATTTTGCTAAAGTCGCAGCCGTCACTCCTTCTCTTTTCCCTTCAACTCTTCCTCTTTTCGCTGGAGCGCCTCTTCCTTTTCTTTTAATGCCCGCTCGCGGGACTCCAACTCCTGCTCTTCGGCTTGCTTCTTCTCTTTCTCGCGTTGTTTTTCCCTATCCTTCAATTCCTTCTCGTGACGCGCCTTCGCTTCCTTCATTTCTTCCAGGCGCTGGGCCACTTCCACCTGCATATCGTCCTCCGGGAGATCCATTTCTTCGTGGACCACCTTCGAGGTCATCTCCACGGGAACATTGCCATATTCCATTTCCATCCGCTTGTAGGCTATCTTGCCTTCTTCCGAGGTGGGGGCGTCCCTCTTATTTCCGTATGAATACGCTGAGTCCGTTTTGTCCCGATCTCCCTTTTTTTTAGGTTTTTTCTCGGAGGCCATGACTAGGATAGGGGGCCCGATAGAATATAGCTATTCTTATCCACCCTCGAAGAAGGCCCTCCGCGTCGGCTTATAAATATTCGCGTCCCTTTCCCTATATAGGAGCAATCACGATGGCCAAATTCCCTGAAGCGATGAATCGAATGTTTCTCAACATGTACATCTGCATGAAATGCAACGCCCGAAACCGGGGGAGCACCAATAAGAAGCCTACCCTCTGCCGCAAATGCGGGAGCACCTCCCTGCGTCTCAAGAAAAAGGGAAAAGTAACGAAGGCCTAATCATGGATGTTTCCGCGTACGTGGAAATCATTCGCCCGATTAATGCGGTCATGGCCATCATTGGAACCTTTTTGGGGCATGCCATTGCCACGCATTCATTTTCTTTACCCTTTCCCCTTTTCCTGGCCATGCTCGCCGTGTTGTGCATCATTTCCGCGGGACAAAGCATCAATGATTTTTTCGATTTGGATGTTGACACCAAAACGGGAAAGAAAAAGCCCCTCGTGCAAGGCAAAATAAAACGCGGGCATGTTTTCTGGTTCGCCATCGCGTTGTTTCTCATAGGAGTATTTATCGCCAGCATGATCAACTTTCTCGCCTTCGCCATCGCCGCGTTCTTCGCGGCCATGCTCTTTTTGTACTCGGCAGTCATGGGTAAAATAAAATTCTTCGGAAACATCATCGTGGCATTGGGAGTGGGATTTACTTTTCTCTTTGGAGCGAGTGTGGCGACGATCACTCCGCTCGTACTCATGATGGCCCTCGTGGCTTTCTTATCCAATTGGGCCAGGGAGATAGTGAAGGATGTCGAGGATGCGGAAGCGGATAAGGGACTCAAACTCACCCTCCCCCATATCCTATCCCCAACCCAAACAAACATCATCATATTTGGCCTGCTCACTTTGGCTATCCTCGCGGCCTATCTCCCTATTCTAACAGGTTTGGGAAACCTCTATTATGGGATTCTCGCTACGATTACAAATCTCATTTTTATTCTCGCGGCCCGACAATTGGTATACCGTGATCCCGCCAAGGCCTCCGCGTTACTCAAGCGCGGGATGCTCATCGGCTTGATTGCCCCTTTGACCCTCGTATAATGCGCCAGACCCTCTTCCAGGAAAGCGTGCACACGCTCTATGACAACGGTTTTAGTCTGGAAACCTTTTTCGATTCCAATGGGAGCTTTGATATTATTGCCCGGAAGGAAGGACTTATTCTCCTCATCAAAGTATTGCACAACATTGATGCCCTTAGACCCGAGCACGCCGAAGATCTGAAGAAATTGGCGCGCGCCTTCACCGCGCACCCGGTGATAATAGGGGAGAGAAGCAAGATATTCCAATTACAGAAAGAAATTTTATATGAACGGTACGCATTACCCGTGTTGTCCATTGACGGTTTCAAATTGTTGCTCGACACCCACCTCCCCGTGGCGCGGGCATTCAAAGGCCAACACGTTGTGGAATTAGACGGAAATAGATTGCGAGCGGAAAGAGAGGCGCGCGCGTTCACATTGAAGACGCTTTCCGAGAAAGCCGCCATCAGTTTAGAAAGTCTGCACCGCTATGAAAAAGGTCACCCCGCCGACTTGGATACGGCCAAGCGATTGGAATCCATTCTTTCAACGAGTCTCATTCGGGGCATTAATGTGTTCGAGGAAACGGATTACACCTCCTCACCTCCTGAAGAGGAGACCCCTGAAAATGAGGCCCTGGCCCAGCTGAGGGAATTAGGTTTGAAGCTCAGCGTTTTCAAACGAGCCCCCCTCACCGCGGCGGGAATAGAAGAGCACCACCTCCTCATCTCCCATGCGGAAACCAAACCAGCGGCCAAGAAAAAAGCATTCTTATTAACGAAGACCCAGCGCATCGTGGATCACCCCGGATTCCTGTTGAGCCCGTTATCCCAGGATGAGGTGGAGGACGTGCCCGTGGTGAATGTGGATGAACTCTCCACCTTCTCAGGGGCGCGGGACATTTTGCACACCATCAACGAACGCCACCATGATCTCCGACGAAAGAAGAATGAATAACCCCTACTCGGAGGCCCGCGCCACTCTTGTAAAAAAGCTCGAGGGAGAGGGAGTATTACTCACTCCCTCCATCCTCCAGGCCTTTCGTCAGGTGCCCCGGGAGCTTTTTATTTCCCCCCCACACCGCCGCCAGGCCTATGAGGACATGGCCCTCCCCCTGGCTCCTCGGCAGACCATCTCCCAACCGTATACGATTGCCGTGATGCTTGAATTCCTCTCCCCCCAACCCGGGGAATCGATATTAGAGATAGGGAGCGGCTCCGGGTACGTGCTCGCCCTCCTGTCCCAGATTGTGGGTTTACAGGGAAAGGTATTTGGGGTGGAATTGAACCCTGAAACCGTGGAAGGGAGTGAGGGGGTTCTAAAAGCACTCAAAATAAATAATGTAGAAGTCAAGGCCGGGGATGGCAAAGAGGGATGGCCTGAAAAGGCCCCTTTCGACCGTATCCTGGTGTCCGCGGCCTGCACGCACCTCTATCCCGCCTGGGAAACGCAATTGGTCCCTCGCGGAACCATCGTCGCCCCCATTGGGGGGGCGGCGGCCCAACACCTTGTGAAGGCGCGAAAGACGAATGGAACGATTCAAGAGGAAGTATGTCCTAAGGGTCTATTTGTCTTTGTCCCCCTGCGCTCCTGACCCTCCTTTTGTCCCCTTTTTTCAACCGCCTAACCCTTAAAACGAGAAACCTCCTAAATGAGTCATGCGCGCTGACATCACCCACAAGATTCCTCAGGGAAAGATGGTGCGCCTCACCTTGGAATACGATACCACCATCCTCCATTCGGCTCAAATATGTGGGGACTTCTTCGTGCACCCAGAAGAGACCATTGCGGCGATGGAGCAGGCCTTGGTGAAGATCCCCGTGGAAAGCACCCGCGAGCGCGTGCAACACATCCTTGATGGCGTTGTAGAACGGCATCACGCCCAACTGATCGGGGTTGACACCCCTACTTTATCCCAATTGATCTGCGAGGCGATCAATCAATGACCCAAGATGACGGGTGGAAAAAATTGGAATGGCGATTCATTCCCATGGAAACCCACACGGCCGCGCAGAACATGGCCCTGGATGAGGCGTGCGCCCATGCGCTGGCGGAAGGAAAGGTAAATCCCACCATACGTTTTTACCGGTGGCAACCCAGCGCGGTGAGCATTGGGTATTTCCAATCGCTCCGACAGGAAGTGGATGTGGAGGCATGCACTGAGCAAGGCATAGACATGGTGAGGCGTCGCACGGGAGGGGGGGCGGTTTACCATGATTACGATGGGGAAATAACCTATTCCGTTATTGCCCCCGAAAAAGCCTTTTCACCTAACATCATTGATTCCTATCGCCAGGTGGGAGAATGGATCATCCATGGATTGGAACAATTGGGAGTGGAAGCCACTTTTGTACCCATCAATGATTTGGTGGTGAAGGGGAAAAAAATTTCGGGCAACGCCCAGACGCGGCGCAATAGCATTTTTCAGATGCATGGCACCATCCTCGTGGACGTAGATGTGGACAAGATGTTTTCCCTGTTGAAGGTGCCCGATGAAAAGGTGCGGGACAAGATCATCTCCACCGTGAAGGAACGCGTGACTTCCCTCCGGGCGAGCGGAGTCAACTCTTACGACAGCGCGTACGAGGCATTGAAGGATAGTTTCCTCGCTGGAAAGAAATGGACGGAAGGGGAATGGTCGGACGAGGAGAAAGAGAAGACCGCGATCCTCGCGGAAACCAAATATGGCCATCCCTCCTGGAATGAGATGCGGTAAAACTTTCTTTCACCCGGTCGGCCATTTCCGGCGCACGTTCTTTTGGGGTATGGCTTTTTTCAGGTTATAGGTTATTTCCACCCGGTAAATGGGCGACCCCGATAAATTCTGCGTTATTGCGGTCTTGCGACGTTTATGCTCAAAAGGCATCTGTTTTTTCTCCCGGATAGAATAACCGAATTCCTGCGCCAGACGGTATATTGTGGCCATGAATTCCTCCGATTCCGTGGTGAAAAAAAGTTTGCCATTGGGGATCAAAACCAAAGGGAAATTTTGGAAAAGATTCCTTATTTCTCTTTCAAAATGATTTCGCCCCACTCTTTTTCCATTCCTAAAATAGGCATTTGGCATATCCAGATTAAGGTGGCGGGTTTTCCATCCGTGGCGTATCATGGTTCGTAAGAAATGGCGTATCGAAACGGGAAAAAAACGAATCGAGCCGGGATGTGTTTGCGTGGGAATATGGGATAGATTCCTGTCCCTCCTGTACCGCATGTCCACCGCCGCATATTTCCGGGATGGAAATCGGGCGGCCTGTTCTAAGGCATAACGAGCGCCCCCGGCACCCAAATCGATAGTCTGAAAATGAGGCGTTGGATCGTGGAAGGGTCGGCGGGAGGGTCGAATGTTTCTTTTGGAAGGATGGGCTGGCATACTCAGGATTTTCCCTTCTTCTGGAGGGGTAGGTGGACGCATTTCCCTAAGGCATCCTCGACCGCCTCCAGAATGGCCTCATTATAAGTAGGGTGCGGGTGGATGGTGCCCGCCAGGTCTTCGAGGCGCGCGCCCATCTCCAGAGCCAAACCTATTTCAGCAATCATGTCGCTGGCATGCGCCCCCACGATGATTCCACCTAATAGTACATGGGAGGAAGGGTCTCCTAACACTTGCACAAAGCCCTCGGGGCGGTTGGCCCCCAGGGAGCGGCCTGAAAAGGCATATGGAAACATTCCTGAAATGAATGCGCGGCCCTGCTGAATCGCCTCGTTCTCCTGCAACCCCACCCACGCAATCTCGGGATCTGAATAGATGACGGCCGGGCATACCTGCGCGTCGAATGCGGAGGGCAATCCCGCACACACTTCTGCGGCGACCTTTCCCATGTACATAGCGCGGTGGGCGAGCTGGGGGTTTCCCGTAATGTCGCCAATGGCCAAGATGGAGGGGTCGGAGGTGTAACATCTTTCATCCACGCCCACGAAACCTTTTTCATCCATTTTCACTTGGGTGTGTTCCAATCCTAAACTTTCTACACTTGGAGAGCGACCAATGGCCACCAGAATTTTTTCGAATGGCACATTTTCTTTTACCCCTTCCTTGGTCTCCAAACCTAACACTACACCCCCCGATTCACGTTCATGAGAATGCACCTCAGTGTTCTTCCAGAAAGTAACTCCAAATGTTTCCAAACGCTTCTGGATAATATTCCCCACGCGAGGATGAATATTATTGAGAATGGTGGGCGAGCGATGGATTAAGGTTACTTTGCTTCCTAATTTCTGGAACGTGTGCGCCATCTCCATGGCAATATAGCCTGATCCCACGATAGCCAATGAGGAAGGGATTTTTTCCAAATCGAGCAACTCGCGCGAGGAGAGAATAGTTTCCCCATCGAATGGGAGAGAGGGAAGGGCATTCTCTTTAGCTCCCGTGGCGATGATAATGCGGTCGGCGGTTAAGGATACCGTGTCGTGGGCCTGCTCAATATGAAGGGAATGCGAATCCAGAAAAGACGCTTTTCCTTCCACGATTTCCACTCCCGCTTTGGCGCAGAGTGTTTCTATTCCCTTCGTCAGATTGGCAATTACTTTTCTCTTGAATGTTTGGGCTTTCGCCATGTCCAAGGTTGCCAGGGAAACATCGATGCCCAATTCTTTGGAATGCGTGCAGTCCCAGAATACATTCGCGGTGTGGATGAGGGACTTTGAAGGAATGCACCCATGATGAAGACACAACCCCCCCACTCCCTGGGGTTCCATCTCGATGAGCGCCACGTTCTTTCCCAACTGCCCTGCCCGGATGGCCGCCACATACCCTCCGGGGCCTGAACCAATGACCGCCACCTCCACGTGCTCGGACATTTCCCCAACGACCATAGCCCTGGAAACGGGAATTGGATTAATAAGGGTTGGCGGATTTGGATTTTTTTGTTCTTCTAAAGGAAAGAAAATCTTATGCGAAATCGAAAACCAACCTCCAAAGTAAAAAAGAAAAAATCCGCGTACTATTCCGGAATGGGTTGGTATCGGGGAGATTATTACCGAAAGGGACAACCTTTCCAAACCTTATTGGCTGACCCATTGACCTGGTCACCATTGGCAACCAAAAGCATGGTCAAACAGGTTATGGATTATTTTCAAATTCACCTTCCCAACCCTAAAAATGCTACCGCATTGGAAATAGGCCCAGGAACCATTCCTATTGCTTCCCTTTTTCCTTTCAAACGAATCGTGTATTTGGATCAAAGCCTGGCCATATTGAAAAAGTTGCCCAAGCGGGTATTACCTCATTTCGAAAGGAAAAAACACGTTTCATTTACCGAATTGGATCAGGGTAGATCACGCCGCGTGGTGGGGGATGTCCGACACCTGCCCATCCAGGGGCATTTCGATTTCGTTATCATGAATGAAGTATTGACCCACGTTCAACCCGCACGAAGACTCAAAACCATCCAAGATCTGGCATCCAAAACCCATTCCTTCCTCATTATTGATCGCTTGCAAAAACCATTGGGTATCATCCGAAATTTTTTCACCACTTCGGATCAATTAACCCACGCCCAACGCCGGCAAGCAAGAAAAATCCAAGCGACTTTTGTTCGGTTCAAACCCATTATGGATTATTTGACCAAAAACGGATGGATTATTCACACGCAAAAAGTGAAACGAGGAACCACCACCTATATTATCATTTCCGCCACGCGCCAAAAATAATTTTATAATAATCGTATGGAAATCACGTGCTGTGGGGCCAATCCCTATGTTTGGATTTATTCGGAACGCGCCATCTCATACTCTGTCACCTTTTTCTGTTTAATAAAGAGGATGGAACCTTATCCAAAAGCTTTTAAAGAATGTAATACATTGTAATACTATGGCTTCAGATGCGGATATTGTTACCATTCGATTCGAAGAGGATGCCCGCCGGCAGATCGAGACATTCGCCCGGGACAAACGGAAAACCAAATCGGACGTCATCCGGAAGGCGACCATGGATCTCATCCGACGCGAAAATGAGCGTGATGAGATCAGGGAAATCATCTCCCAAAAATTCGGCGAGGGAAAAATATCATTTGATGAGATGGTGCGGGTCCTCGGGTATGAGGATGCCAAGGAGGTCGCCTTCTATATTGATATTCTAGAGAAATCGCTCCGGGACGGATTATGAATGACACGATTGGTAGTGGATACATCGGCCCTCATCTCCTTGTCCTATAGCGGGCGTTTGAAGGGGGTCTGCGCCCATTTCGAAATCAATATCCCCTCATCCGTTAAAGACGAATTGAAAGAGATGGCCGTTTACTCCGATCACCTTTCAAAAATGGCTAAAGAAAGCTTGGCATTGATTACCCAGAAGAAAATACGATTGCACGATAAAAAAATCACCACCTATTCCGATAGACACATTACCCCAAAAATTGATCATGGCGAGGCCGCGTGCTTTGAACTGGCATTGGTCCAAAAGATTCCCCACCTGATATTAGATGACATCTCGGCGGCCCATGGATTATCGGTTTCCCCATTCTCCAAGAAAATTGACCTAAAACTCTCCGTTGCCTTGTTAGTAAGTCTCCACACCCAAAAAAAGATTACCAAGTCAGAATTGCAAAAAAGCCTGCGCGCCATGATCCAGAATAGGAAATGGGGAAAATCCGCCATGGAACGGGCGATACAAAAATATTTCGATTAAGATTAAAGGAAAACTGATTGCATCGAATCTCCTTATTTAAGAGGGGATTTCACACCACATCCACCAAGAACAACCCCGGGTCTTCCAGATGCTGGATGATTTCATTGGTGAAGCGTACGGCCTGCGCCCCGTCCACGAGGCGGTGGTCGAAGGTGAGGGAGAGGGACACCAGATGACGGGGGACTATTTTTCCATCTTTCATAACGGGTTTCTCCTGGATCTTCCCTATTCCCAGGATGGCGGCCTCCGGCCAATTGATGACGGGAGTGGAATAGGTGCCCCCGAGCGTGCCGATATTGGTTAGCGTGAAGGTGCTTCCTTTCAAATCTTCGGGGGCGGTTTTGCGTTCCCGGGTGCGGGCGGCCATGTCCTGCATTTCCTTCGCCAATTGGGCAATGGACTTTTTGTCCACGTCCCGGATCACGGGGACAATGAGACCTTCCTCCGTGTCCACGGCGATGCCGATATGGTAATATTTCTTGTACACCACTTCCTGCCGCGCATCATCAATGCTCGCATTCAAAATGGGATGGTTTTGGAGCGCGGCCGCCACGGCCTTGGCGATGAAGGGGAGAAAGGTGAGTTTAATTCCTTTCTTTTCAAGTATTTTTTTCTCCTTATTGCGCAAGGCCACGAGCGCGGTGACATCACATTCATCCATATGGGTTACTTGGACCGCGGTGAACATGCTCTTCACCATCCGATCGGAAATGACTTTTCGCAATCCTTTGATGGGCACCCGCTCTTCCTCCCCTTCTGTTTTCCACGCCGGAATAGTAGCATCCGGGTGGGCGAGGGGGGATATTGCATGCGTACCCTGTTGAGTTTCGATCGTATTTTTCGGATGCACCTGGGATAAACCCTGAGCAGGAGTATCCTCCCCGGGTTGGGGTCGCCGGGACACGGGAATGGCAGCCGTTCCGGTTGCACTTTGTAAGGAGGCGGCATCCTGGACATCGGTGTCCGTTATTCGTCCTTGGGGGCCGGTGCCTTTTACTTTTTGGATATCCACATTCAACGAACGTGCGAGTTGGCGCGTGGCGGGGGTGGCAAGCACCGGGGCATTCGCGGGCGAGGAAAGGGGAGGGGTTTGGGATTTTTCAGGAAGAGGAGGCGGCGTTTTGGGAGGAAGCGGAACGGATGTTTTTTTTCCGGTGGCGGGTGCGGGGGAAACAGGAGAAGAGGGAGCGGTAGACGCGGGGGCAGGGGTTGCGGGGGTAGCAGCAGGGGAGGGAGAACCTGCTTGCTCCCCGGCCTCGCCGATGGTTGCCAACACGCTCCCCACTTTGATGAGCTCGCCGGGTTTCCCGTACAGCTTGAGAATAACTCCTGCTTTGGGCGCGGGTATTTCCACCACGGCCTTGTCGGTTTCTATCTCCGCAATGGCCTGGTCGACCTTAATGGTTTCGCCCTCCTTCACCAGCCACTTGATGAGGGTTCCTTCGGTTGTACCCTCCCCCACATCCGGAAACTTGAAATCGTACGGCATAGGTATCCTCATCCGGACGGCGAATAAAAAGGGTGATGGAACGGCCCGGTGTTTTTATCCGGTCGTTTCGGTCTGGTAGCGTAAATAGGAATAGGCGATTAGGTAGAGGACGATGGCCAGGAGAGGAAGGAAGAAGGTCTGGAATGGATTGTCGGGGAAAAAGGACGTGATCAAGGCGAGGAACCCCAAGAGCATAAACAATTTTCCCCCGCGGGCATGCACGTCCCGCCACACCTTGGTGTTTGCCAAAGTCCAGGGCGTGCGGATCCCGAACAACCAATTGGGAGTAACTCGCTCCAGCATTTTACCCAGGATGAGGAACAGCATTCCAATTCCAACGAATACCCATTGGGAGACCGAGAAGACGTGTCCCAGGTTCCAGGCGATGGTTCCCAATTGAACCAAAATGAGGAAAACGAGAAAAACGAGGATGAACCCATGCAACTCCGGAGGATACAGGGGGAGTGTCCCCACTTTGGACGTTGATTTACGGGTGACCAACCAATAATATCCGGCGGTGAAAATACCCATGATGAAGGGAAGAAGGAAAAGACCCACATCCTTGGGCATGCTCCCGTCCGGTTGCCCCGCGGCATTCCAATGCGTCACCATGGTGTCGGGAACACTGGGATAAAAATAAAGGCTCACCAGAAAAGCCGCGAGAACGAGCGCAGCCCCCGCATACAAGGAAAAGCGCACGGCGGAATGGGCAAGCATTCCCCAAATGGGATGTTCCGGAGAATAAAAGAGGACCTATTCCTTTTTTGGATGGGGGATTAAACCTCCCCCAGATGAACCCATCAAAACCGCATGACATCCTGGATAGCGGCATAGATGCGGTCGGCGTGGGGGATGAAGTGCTCTTCATTCTTGAGCAGGGGCATGATGGTGTCAAATCCGGTGACGCGGCGCACGGGAGCTTCTAATGACAGGAGATCATTCTCAAGAATGCGGGCCATGACCTCGGAGGCCAACCCCAATGTCTGGGGGGCTTCCTGGGCGATGACACAGCGACCGGTTTTCCGTACACTTTTATGGATGATATCCCAGTCAATGGGAGAAAGGGTGCGGAGATCAATGAGTTCAATGGACCATTTCTCATTCTGGGAAATGGTTTCCAATGCTTCCTTACACGCTAGGGTCATGGTGCCCCAGGTGATGAGGGTAATATCTTCCCCAGGTTGACGGATGAATGCTTCCCCGAGGGGAGTGGCATACTGTTCCTCGGGCACCTCTTCCTTGAAAGCTCGGTAGAGACGCAGGGGCTCTAGAAATATCACGGGATCCTTCTCCCGCATGGATGAGGTCAACAAACCTTTAGCATCCGTGGGAGTGGAGGGCATCACCACTTTCAACCCAGGAGTATGGATGTAGTAGGCTTCCGAACTCTCAGAATGGTGCTCGGGCGCTTTCACCCCACCCGAACAGGGGGTGCGCACCACTAATGGGCAGGAAAATCGTCCCCGGGAACGGTTGCGGATGCGAGATGCGTGGGAAATGAGCTGATTCAAACCCGGATACATGAAACCAGAGAACTGCACCTCCGCCACGGGGTGCAAACCATACGCAGCCATCCCAATGCCTAACCCAATGATTCCCGCTTCCGCGAGGGGGGTATCAAATACGCGGTGGGAACCATGCTTGGCCTGCAACCCATCGGTTACCCTAAAAACGCCCCCATCCTTTCCCACGTCCTCCCCATACACCACTAAATCAGGATTAGATTGGAGCTCGAGGTCCATCGCCTGATTGAGGGCTTGGATCATGTTGACCTTCATGGGAATCCCGGTCCTATCGTGTCGGGTTGATTTTCCTTTCCATGAGTTTGTCGGAAACCCACATAGGCGCGTTTCTGTTCCGCCAAATCCTTAGGAGTAATAGCATACATGTGGTCGAAAAGATCCTCTATTTTTTGTGGGGGCATGGTTTCATACGCTTGCACCGCCTTTTCCACTTTCGCAACGGCTTCCTGCTTGATCTGGTCGATGAGGGATGGGGAAAGAATGCCTTTGGCGAGAAGAAATGTTTCAAAACGAGCAATAGGATCCTTGGCCCGCCAAGCCGCTATTTCTTCTTTTGTTCGATACCGCGTGGAATCATCCGCGGTGGTATGGTCACCTATACGGTAAGTTTCAAATTCAAGGAAAGTAGGTCCTTTTCCCGAAATGGCTTTTTCGCGCGCGATCGAGGTGGCCAAATAGCAGGCCAACACATCATTCCCATCCACTTGCAATCCTTCGATGCCATACGCAATCGCTTTCTGCGCGAGGGTCTGCGCGGCCGTCTGGTTTTTTCGCGCCACGGAGATGGCATATTGATTGTTCTGACATATGAGAATGACAGGAGCATTGAACACCCCTGCCGCGTTCATGGCCTCATGAAATTCTCCCTCGCTCGTGCCCCCATCCCCCATATAACCCACGGCGACCGCATCCCTTTTTTTGTATTTCATCCCTAGCGCGCACCCCACCGCGTGCAAGGGCTGGGACCCCACCGGAATGGAAACGGGAAAACAGTTCTGCCCCTCTCCCGGGTCCGAACCCCGTTCGTCGCCTCCCCAATACTGTAATGTCTTCACCATTTCCACGCCCCGGGTGAAAAATACCCCATGTTCTCTAAATGCGGGGAATGTCCAATCCTGGTTTTTTAGGGCGAAGGCACTTCCCACGGTACAGGCCTCTTGACCTAAGCTTGAGGCGTACGTCCCAATACGTCCCTGGCGCTGGAGCTTGAGGGCCTTGTCATCAAAAATGCGGAGCTGGAGCATGTGAATATACAAGGCTATCAGCTGGGGCGGGGTCAAGGGAGGCAACAATTTCTCGTCAGCCTTCCCATTCTCATCCAGGATGGACAATCTGTTCACCCCGAATTGGGCGATTTGGGTCAGGGGCATGGGCAGGAAATGAAACTGGATTATTTAAACCACTCCCAATCGCTTGGCTCTATAGGAAAAGGCTGGGTTTTTCCCCCAACTCACTCTACCTCCCGACGTGGCGTTCGAACGGTTTTATTAAGGGATTTTCCTTCCTGGGGAAAGAATGCACCGACACCTCTTCGAGGGAATGAATGGAATGTCCTGCCATTTTCAGGTAGGGGGGGAGGATTCCCGCTTCCTGGCGCCGGATGCCAAACCCCAGTATGCGGAGGACCGGGGGTTTATTCCCACGCATATCGACCTCTCCCTGAGTGTGGACATAAAGAAGCAGCACGTGCGGGGAGAGGTGAAAACGAAGGTGGAATTATTCCCCCATTCCAAGGAAATGATTTTTCACGCGGTGGAGATGACCATCCATTCCGTAAAAGTAAATGGGAAAAAATCCCCGTACGACTATGATAAGGAAAAAATCACCATCCCCCGGGGAAAACTGGCGGGAAAGGGAGTGGTGGCGATCGCCTTCGAATACACTCATCCTCCCATGGGGATGCACTTCATCCACCCCACCAAAGACCGGCCGGACAAACCCTATCAGGTGTGGACCCATTCCGAAGCCCAGGAGGCGCGGTACTGGTATCCGTGCCAGGATTTGCCTGAAACCAAATGCCCCATCACCCAACGCATCACGGTGGAATCCCCATTTCAGGTGGTGGGAAATGGGAATCTCATCTCAACCAAAAAAGAAAATGGATGGATCACCTACACCTGGGATTTCCCCCACCCCAATCCCTCCTACCTCAATGCCATCATGATTGGGGAATTCGACGTCATTCGGGAAAAATGGAAACACGTGGACATCGCCTACTATTTCAGGAAAGGGAAGGAAAAGGAAGCCCGTAATGGCTTCAAGAACACCCCCCAGTGCCTCGCGTTCTTCTCGGAATACACGGGGTTCGAATACCCTCACAACAAATATGCACAAGTGGGAGTGGCGGATTTTATCTATGGCGGGATGGAGCACACCACCTGCACCACGATGACGGACAACATCCTTCAGGATGATATTATTCATGCGGAATTCGATGCCCGCCCCCAACAACTGATTGCCCACGAGCTCGCGCACCAGTGGTTCGGCGATCTCCTCACGTGCAAGGATTGGTCGCACGGCTGGCTGAACGAGGGATTCGCCACCTTCTTCGAGATGCTGTGGCAGGAACATAGAAACAAGGACGAAGGGCGGTATGCCTTCTACCAGGACATCCAAATCTATCTCCAGGAGGATAAAGACCTTTACCGCCGCCCCATCGTGAGCAAGTTATACCAGAATCCCTCCGACCTGTTCGACGAACATCTGTATGCGAAAGGGGGTATTATTCTCCATTACCTCCGCTACTACCTGGGGGAAAAAGCGTTCCGAGAGGGAATATCGCATTACCTCCATAAGCACGCGCACACCACGGTGCAGACGGAAGACCTGCTCAACGCGTTCCGCGAGAAGACGGGGAAAAACCTAACTTTGTTCTTTGACCAATGGATTTACGCCGCTGGATTTCCCGAGCTGCGCATCTCCATGCATGCCCAAGGTAAAAAAGCGATGGTGCGGGTGGTGCAGGTGCAGAAAGGAAATGATAATCCCTTGTACGATTTCGATGTGGATATCGGAGTATACTACGGAAACCACCAGGTGAAAGTGGAACGCCACCGCATCCACCGGAAGGAACACCGCTTCACCATCCCAGTGGGAGGAAAAATCCATAATATCGTTTGGGACAACGCCTACGCGGTGTTGGAAAACGCTCCCCAGCGGAAATCTCGGGAAATGTGGCGCTACCAAGCTCTCCACGATCTGCATGTCCTTCACCGCATCGACGCGGCGAAAGAATTGGCAATCATGGGGGGACCGGAAGAACTGGGGGTTTTGAAGGAAGTGCTGCATCACGACCCCTTCTGGGGAGTCCGCGCAGAGGCCGCGTTGGCATTAGGCAACATCCCCAATACCCGGGCAGCGGAGATCCTCATCCATGCTTATGACACGGAGAAAAACCACCGCGTCCTCAAGAACATCCTGGGGGGATTGGGAACCCATTCCCTTCCCGAAGCCCGCGAAGTACTTCTGCGAGGAATCCAGAGGGAAGACTCCTACCTCATTCCCATGCAGGCGTATGCTTCCCTGGGAAAACACAAGCACCCGGCCAATTGGGCGGTGCTCATGGAAGGGCTTAAACGGGAATCCTGGATGGACATCGTGCGAACAGGATGTGCGATTGGCATTTCAAATTTCCAGGACGGGCGCGCCCTCAAGATATTGGATGGGCTCATGCACCCCCGTTATTCCAATGAATTGAGGCAGAATGTCATCCGCAGTCTCGAGATAGGAGGAAAAGGGTATGAGAAAACCTATGCAATGGTGGAAAAAGCGCTGAAGGACCCCTACATCAACCTCCAACTGGATGGGCTAACCATTCTCGGCAAGATCGGGGACGAGCGCCATCTCCCCATCCTCCGGGAATTCCAGAAGGGTCACCGGGATTCACGGCTGAAACGGAAAGCCATGGAAAGCATCCGGATGATCGATGGGGGATTGGACCTGCCCACATTCAAACCTGAAAAAGTTCCTTTGGTCAGGGCAGGAAAAGAGACCAAATGATGACTCGTCAGATTCTGGAATAAATTTATTTGTATGAGTCGATTCACTTGAATTAAAATTGAAATGGATCAAAGAGGAACAAATGGTTAAAAAAATAAATGATTTGTACCAGTGCGTGGCATGTGAATTGCTTTACAAAGAAAAAGGAATCGCGGAATCATGTCAATCATGGTGCCAGACCCACCACTCCTGCAATCTCCAAATAATCCAGTTGGCTGTAAAGAAAGAATAACCGACGCGGCTTAAACGCGAGTATGTTCTATTCAGAAATGTAAATCACCCTTATAATGGAAATATGAACCTTTTTCGTCGGCCTTTTTTATGAAAAATGGGGGGCTAAAGCCCCCAAGGCATTAGAGAATGAGGGAAGGGGCCAGTTAGAAATAATTAAATAGGATAGTTTGATTCATCCAAGATGAAAGTAAAATTGTATAATATTACCCCAAAAGGCCTGTCGCTGAGACAGCACCACATTTTTATTGGAATCAGCCTTGGAACGGCCAAGAAGTTGACAAAGGATCAGATTACCAATTGGATTAATTGGGGTAAATTGTATACTAAGGGGCAAATCGTCTTTTTGATTGCTGATGAGATAGCGCGTTTCAATTACCGCGTTTTTAGCGGTTATGGAGAAACTAAATCGATTAATCGTGCCTTTAATGAAGGTTTAAAATATGAGAAACTAATTCGAGACATAACCATGGAAAAAGGCATTATGAGAGTAGGTGTGATTCATTGGAGGGATATTTGGAATAATGAAAAAGAAAAGATTAGATTAGTATTAACAGAGGAATATTGCACAAATGAAAAATTTAGGACTAATATTCTTTTTTTCGTTCGCAAATATGTGAAAAATAGGGGAGTTGACCCGGATGAATCGCAACTAGATTATTTGTCACAGTATATTTTGTATGAACTGCCTACACTAATGGATGGAATTTCCTATAACCGGACGAAATATTCATTACTACTTTATCCAATCTTCGGGCGCAGCAGCGGAATGAGTGAATTTGTTGTTGGTCTCAAAAAGAGTTTTCCAAATCTCAATAAAAAGTTAACCCCTTACATTCAGATTCCTTTAGTCGAAACCAACATCGAATGAACCCTTTTTTACAAGTAAATACGATGCTGTATTATTCCTTACAAAAGAGGATTTACTGCTATCAACTATACGCCTGGAGGACATTATTTTACTCTTGGATTAGTTTCTATATTGAATAAATAGTTCGCCCGCCTTATAGGAACTCCTCACCAGGGGTCCCGCCGCTACGAAAGTGAAACCCATGGCGCGAGCCTCTTTTTCAAGGGTAGCAAATCTTTCTGCGGAAGCATACTCAACGACCGGAAGGTGCCAAAGGGAGGGTTGCAGGTACTGGCCCAGGGTGAGCATGTTCACGCCGTGTGAACGCAAGTCGCGCAGGGTGGAAATCACCTGATCATCGGTTTCCCCATGACCCAATTGGATGGATGTTTTAGTGTAAGCCATTCCTTTCTTCCTTGCATAGGCGAGCACGCGCAAGCTCTGGGCATACGAGGCCCTGGCATCTCTTACTTTTCCCTGAAGGGATTCAACCGTCTCGATGTTGTGCGCGAATACCGTGGGTTTGGATGCGAGAACAATGTCGATCAAGTCTTCCCGACCCTGGAAATCCCCTACTAAAGCTTCGACGGGAAAACCATTCTGTTTCAAAGCCGAGATGCACGCCGCGACGTGATGCGCGCCCTGATCGGGAAGATCATCCCGGTTGACCATGGTGAGAACCACATACTTCAGGCCCATCTGCTTGGCAGCCCGCACCAAATTCCCAGGCTCATTCGCATCCACCCCATCCCCGATCGCCGCCGCCCTTATCTGACAGAATTTACACCCCCGCGTGCAGGTCTTTCCTAAAACCATGAACGTGGCCGTTCCCGCGGACCAGCATTCGCTCTGATTGGGG
The DNA here is from genome assembly GCA_030688545.1 of Candidatus Diapherotrites archaeon. Taxonomy (NCBI): domain Archaea; kingdom Nanobdellati; phylum Candidatus Iainarchaeota; class Candidatus Iainarchaeia; order Candidatus Iainarchaeales; family Candidatus Iainarchaeaceae; genus Candidatus Iainarchaeum; species Candidatus Iainarchaeum sp. The sequence goes on from JAUYHT010000002.1 coordinate 98,016, forward strand.
CAATGGGCTTCCTGGCAAACCGTCGGTAACATCAAATCGGAAGTAATACTTTTCAAACGCTGAAATTGCTCCGAGGAGGGGGGGCGAATGCGGGGCTTTTGAGGTGGGAAAGTCATAGCCAAAAAATCATTTTCCCCAATTTAAACGAATTGGGAAACATTATTGTTTTCAGGAATGGATAGGGTTCATCCGGATCTCAATCCCATCAAAACACGTATATGGAAACACTTTTCGATTGGATTTGCGGACATCGATCATACGCATGCTCCGCAATACCTGCAAATCCCTACTGATCGCCTCCTGTTTTCGGTCTAATTTTCTGGCGATCTCTCCTACCGATTGCTCCTGGCCCTGGTTGTGGGAATCAATTAAAAATTTCAATAAGTCCAATCGGCTCGCGGAAAGTGCTTTGAACAATTGGGAGTAAGATTGGACGTAAAGGATATTATCGGGTTGCCGCATCCCTTTTTTAGGATTATCCAGAAAGGAGTCCAAATCCCCTTTCATGTCGCCTCCTATGAAAATAGTCAATTTTTCATCCTTTTTCCGTTTGCTGAAAGCCATACTTCTATCATCCCCATTAACCGCAAGCACCACTCCACTAATAACACGCTTGTTATATATCCCTTACCCCCATTTCCCCAGGGTGCTCTGTTTCTCATCCTCGGGTTTGCGGGCGATCTTGTTCAAGGCATTCGTGACCCGTGTCGAGTCAAAACCGTGGCGGTCGCAGTAGAAGGAAAGAACTTTTTCCGAATTCATTTCAGCAGAGGGAATAGATTCCAATGGCTGGATATGAGGATGGGTGAAGAGACGCTCCACTTTTTCCCAGGGGTAATCCACCTCCGTTTTGAGGCCTTTCACTACCTCCGGAAACGAATCCTTTCCTTTCACGGCATTCAATGCGGTTTTAGGCCCCACCTTAGGGATTTTTTCATTGAAATCGGTGCCAATGAGCATCCCCACCCAAATGAGTTGTTCCCGGGTGATGGCTAATGAGGATAGGATTTCCTCCAATTCATAGCGTTTTGGTTCGATGGTGACGAAGGCATTACGGTAGGGAAGCTTGCGCTTCCCCGTCACGGCAAGATTGCGCACCACGCGGGTTGAACCAAAGAGAAGCGCGTCATAATCCTGGGTTACCGTGGCATATGCGAGATGATGTTCCACCATCCACGCGGCCTGCGCCTCGCCCTCCTGAGGGGCGACCACGACGGGCAATCCCAGGTATTCCATGGCCAACTTGGCCTCCGCGATCATATCCTGGTCTAAGGAGATGGCGCGCGCGCCCATCATACGCGCCTTTTCCAAATCCCCAGCCTCGATGGCTACTTCCATATCCACTTTAGCCTGTGTCCGGATTTCCCGGCGTTTGGCCAATGTCTCTTTCTTTAGCGGGTGGGGTTGGCCGTCAAAAACAAAAATGGGTCGGATGCCCGCTTCGATGAGATTGGAGGTGCGATACAGTAAACCCGCGAGATGCGAGGTCACATGCCCCTCCGCGTCCATCAAGGGACGTCCTTCCGGGCCGCGGATGGAGGTGAGGAATTGATAAAGAATATTGTGGGCATCCACAGCGACGGAACGGTTTTTCAATTCCGCTAAATCGATGGGATGGCCGAATGCTTTGATGATATCCCCGATCGCAGTGCCCATGCCATATCCCCTTTCATCCCACTTTAGGAGCGGCGTAATAGATTTTTTTGGGAGCATTACTGGCCAACCATTCCCCCACCTGGTCGCGCAATGGTCGAGAGCGGGAAAAGAAGCCCTTGAAAAGATTGGTGTAGGCCTCGATGATGAAAGGGGAATCCATCTTGAGGACGAGGATCTGGTCCTTCACGTAGATAGTGGAGATAACCGTTTGATTGGTTATCACCATATGATTGGCGGCCACATCAGGGATGATGTTGATCTGAATGCGATGCTGTTCCATGTGAGTAAAAATCTTTTCCAATTGCTTTTCGAGGTAAGGGCGGCCATACCGTTCCTGGAGGGCGGATAAGTAATTGTGCAGGGTGTATTCGGATAGTACATGTTGCTCGTCGGGGCACTTGCCTAAGTGTTTCCACATGAGCGCCCGGTTGGAGGTCTTCTCGGGAGTGGGAACATAATTAGGAGTAACGGCCTGGAGAATGCGGAGGGATTCTTCCTCATCCTGATCCAGGAAAATAAGAGGGTACGCGGTGCCCACATCAATATGGTAACAGTAATCCGCCCCTGAAATCCAGGAGACGTATTGGGATTTGTATTGGGCCATGTTGGTGATGATATGCACATACGGCCGTGCTTCGGTTGACAATGCTTCGAGGATGGATTGCTTCCTGTACACCAAGCGCTGATTCTCACGATCTAAAAATTCGGACACGCGCTCGTCCCAGGGCTTACTGGTATACGTGCGGGGGTTGCCGCGATGGACCACCAGGCCTTTCTCCTCCAACTCCTGCAATACCGAATAGATTCGACCCATGGGGACCTTGGAGGCACGGCTCAACCGCTTCACTGAAAAAGAGCCTTCTTTTAGGAGGGCAAGGAGTTTGACCTCATTGTCGGAGAGGCCGAATTGCTTCTGGAGCTCCATCACCACATGCATTACACATATTCATGATAAAGTAGAGTTAAAAAAGGAGATGTTTAAATAGAAGTTTTAGCCCATATAGCCTTCGTGCAACGCGTGTTGCAAATAATGGTGAGCCTATCCCAAATTCTATTCCGACCATGGGGGGAGGTGTTCCCGGGAGCTGTTCCGGAGGGCATCCTCTCTTCACTATTTTTTCCCAGCCCTACGAATGAAAGGCCCTTCCTTTTTCAGCCTATTATTCACTACTCTTTTTTTTGATTATTAACAAATATTGGAAGAAAAAAATCAAAAAAAATTATCGAAAAACTTTTCATTCATTCCAAAGGACGTTTATTGCATTTGGTAGAGCCCCTCCCCGAGGAAATGGTTTCACACCAGCATTTTCTCTCGATTGGGTTTGGCTTCATCCCAATCTGAGCTCTGGCGGGCCAGGAGGATCTTGTTCAAGGCGGATTCAAAATGGGTTTGCTTAATTTTATTCGCATCCTCCCGCAAGGCGACCATCCCCGCTTCCATGCACATCGCCTTGAGGTCCGCGCCCGTAAACCCATCCGTCTGATCCACGATTTTATCGAGAACCACATCCTTGTGAACATTCATCCCTTGGGTGTGGATGGCGACGATGGATTGACGGGCTTTGGCATCCGGTAACGGAATTTCAACAATTCGATCGAAACGCCCGGGGCGCAGGAGCGCGGGGTCGATGACGTCGATGCGGTTAGTGGCCGCAATAATCTTGACATTCTTCTTGTTACGGAACCCATCAATTTCGGCCAATAATTGGATGAGGGTGCGCTGGACCTCCCTATCGCCCCCGGAAGAGTCGCCATCGGTGCGAACGGTGCCGATGGCATCCAGCTCGTCGATAAAAATAATCGCATTCTCTTTCTCTTTGGCTAGGTTGAACACGTCCCGTACCAGTTTGGCGCCCTCCCCAATATACTTGTGAACCAATTCGCTCCCCACGAGGCTGATGAACGCCGCATTACTTTCGCGCGCCACCGCTTTAGCCATGAGGGTCTTTCCCGTGCCGGGGAGACCGTGCAACAACACCCCTGACGGGCTTGGGATACCTAATCGCTCGAATTTTTCGGGATGCGTCATGGGTAAAATGACGGCTTCCTGGAGCATCTGGATCTCATGGTCCAGGCCCCCGACCATGGCGAATGTTTCCTTGGGACGCTCAACGAGTTCCATCGCACGGGCCCGGGCATCCTTGGAATCGGGAAGCACCTCCAATACCGCCAAATTCTTCTGGGACATCGCCACCCGCTTTCCCGCATCATCAGGGGCCAAGGGGAGGTTGAATTCGGTGACCACGAGGAATTCCACGCCATTGGAATTCCGCACCACGCATTTCCCATTGGGGAGAATGTCCTGGATGGTACCCACCATTAATGGCGGGGTTTTGAAACGGTTAAGCTCGTCGCGGAGACGCTGAAGCTCGGTTTGCATCTGGGAGTTCTTCTCTTCGGAATGGACATTTTGCATCTGGAGATGCCTGACCTGCTCCTCGAGGTTGAAGACATAGTCATAGAAATTGGTGACGTTTCGCCGCGGCATGGCGGCACTCCCATTCGGAGAAGACGTTCCGTAGGATTCCATTGGTGAGCCCTATTCCTTTTGAATAGCCACGAGTTTATATATGTTAACGCGTTGCTCCTTTTGTATGCTCGACTTCTGGGGCTGGCTCATCCTCATAGGAATCGTCCTCGTCGCAAGCACCGCAGTGATTAAGAAATATGTGAAGGGCGCCAAATCCTGGGCCATCATTACCATGTTGCGGTTCGAGAAACCCCGGCGGATTTTCGATGCATTCCGGCAGCACCCAAAATGGGTGGATCGTCTCACGGATTTGGGATTGGTCATTGGATTTGGAGCCATTGCGGTGGATTATCTGTGGATGCAGAAAAAACCCATGTGGCATCGCCTCCTGGTTTTTTTGGTGGTCACGGCCGCGCTGGGAATGCTCATCCCCCTCCTTTTTCCTTTGGACAATCCCATTGTCCCTATCCCCCCGCCCGTGATCCAGGTGGGGTTTGGCATATTTGGTCTGTCGGGATTGATATTAGTCAGCCTGTTCTATTCGGGAGTGGATATCCTCAACAAGATGCTCCTGGGAAAGAATGCCTGCGCAGGAGTAGCGCCCGTGATACCCGGGGTTGATCTGCCCAATTCCCCCATTTCAGTCCCCCTGCACGCGTGGTTGAGTTTCGTGATCATCCTTATCGTGCATGAGGCCTCCCATGGATTCGTCATCCGCAAATTAGGGATGAAAATCAAATCCTATGGCCTGCTCCTCCTTGGATTTTTACCTATTGGGGCGTTCGTGGAACCCGACGAGAACGAATTAAAAAAACTTGAAAAAAACCACCCGCGGGAAGCCCTCCGCATGTACGCGGCGGGGCCGGCGAGCAACTTCTATTTCTTTGTCATCGGAACCTTATTAGTATTCCTATTCACCTTTGGAATTGCCGGCCCTATATTGGGCCCCACGCTCACCCAAATACATGGTAACGCGGTTTCGGGAGTCATAGTTCAAGAGGTGCAGGATAGCATTGTTATCTGCGGCACCGAGTTCGAGGCGCCGGCGCATAATGTCCTCTTGCCCGGGGACAAAATAATAGCCGTGGACGGGCAGCCCATCCAAGTGTTGCGGGATTACGTGCTCGCGGTGCAGGGAAAAACCGCTTACACGCTGACGATCGACCGCGATGGGGCCATAATGGATCATTCCTTCAACGCCAATGAATTAGGAAGGATTGGCATCACGGTGCGCGAGGTCGCCAATCCCGATTATACTCCTCCCTCGTGGTATGAACCCTTCCTCCAGGTCGCGGGATTTGTTGCTTCATTCGTGGGATGGTTGCTGCTCTTGAACTTCCTCGTGGCCACCGCCAACTTCATCCCCATTTTACCCTTCGACGGGGGAAAAATGGCCGTGCTCTTATTGGCCCCCTACCTGGGTTTCCTCAAGATGGATGACGCGAGCACCAAGAAAGCCATCCAAAAAGTATTCCTCTGGATCATGCTTGCCCTCATCATTGTGAACGCCGCGCCCTTGGTGATTGTGAATCCGGTGTAACACATTCCTATGTGGTGGGAGGTTGATAACTTGCACACGCCTAAATGGCCATAAAAATAGAAAAAAATGAGAATATAGAGTACTCTATTAAACCAAAAAGGAATTTTCTAACCATGAAATTGACAAAAGAGGACAAAAAATTGATTGCTCGGGCGAAAATTCTTGTCCGGCCAAAAAAAGTGAGTGGAGGCATTATCAAGGAAGTTGGTGCCGCACTCCTTTCTATGAAAGGAAAAATTTTTACGGGAACAAGTTTAGACCTTGGCTGTGGAATTGGATTTTGCGCAGAACATTCCGCCATCGCCAATATGATTTCTCATACTGATGAAACCCAAATTAAGACCATCGTGGCTGTGGGAGGGGAGAAAGTGATATACCCTTGTGGCCGTTGCAGAGAAATAATGAGATTGATAGATAAGAGAAATTATAGGAAAACGAATGTGATAATTTCTGAAAAAAAGAAAGTTAAACTAATTGATCTGTTGCCTGGAGAATGGATGTGAATTTAATTCGCCAATAAATAAATGACCATCAACACAAACGCCGTGCCCCAAAAAAGAGTCCAAAATGTTTGGTACTTCTTTCCCGACCAATTGGGCCAATAATTGATTTTCCGAACCAAAAATATATTTTCCTTCCCGAAAAAATAAACCAGATGGATCGACCAATCGTATAAAATCATGAGTGTTACGAATACTGGGATCCAATAAACCATGAGACTGAAATCAAACATGATATCACCCTTGGTATTAGAATTTTTTAAAACTTCCACTCCTCATTCCTAAACAATCCGACTATATCCACGGCCTCGATCCCGAATTTTTGACAAATAAAGGGGATCCGTACGCGGTCGCCACGCAACCGCTCCTCTGTGACAACTATTTGCTTAATTGAAATCAGTCGGGATTGATCTTTAAGTTCAATAGCCAATGCGACAATCCAAGGATCGGCACAGTAGTCACTCGATTCATCCAGAAGGGAGGGATACTTGTGCAATATTTTTTTCACTATTTCAATCTGTTTTTCTGTTTGTTTTTTGAACATTGATTTACACTTCTTGGCCCAATCCAATAGTTGATCATCTCCTTGATTAATCTCTTCAAGCACCTCCATCGGAGCCACTAATCTTTCTTTATGAGCCAATTTTGCCATTTTCTCCCAAATGCTTGGAAATACATCCATCGGGTTCCGCCGATTCAAGGTTATTAAAGAAGAACTATCAACTATATAGCAGTCTGATTTCATAATTTTGCCTTAGAAAGAACCCTTTCAAAAGATTTCGATTTGATTGACAAATAGTTCAGAGCATCGGAGTAAGTTATATAATCACGATCGAAATTGTTGGCAACCAGTGATACGAACTTGCCGCCCACCTCGGCTAGGCACTTTTTGTCTGATGGCATGCCAGCCATTTTCCTTCCTTTTTTATTCTTGATAAGTGACATTTTTATTTTGAATCTCCCAAAAATTTCATCAAATTGCGTTTTACTAATAAATTTTCCTTTCAGCATCGTTACTAATAGAAGTGCTTTACTCACTTTGAAATGAGATGACAATTTGTTGAGGTATTTCGTTTCGGTCAATGAATCACGATTTTTTTCAAATAGTCCTTTCGAAATAAGATTTGGCAGCAAAAATGAGGCGGCAAATCGATTACACCAGGATTCTATAGAATTGTGATCATTTTGGGTAACATCTGGAAGGTCTATCGCTGATTCCCCTAACAAGATATGTCCAAATTCATGCATGAGTGAAAATAATCGGGCTTCAATTGTATCTTTTGTACTAACCGTAATTACTATAGGGTTTTCATCTAATAGGACAAAACCCCGTGCGTCTTCAACAGGCATTGGAAGCTGCAGGATAAGAATGTTCAAACCTTCCAGGTTTTCGCGCAAATAGCCAAAAAACGCATATGGTGTTTTGAATTTAGTCTGCTTTTCCTCGGATAATGAAAACCTTTCACGATAGTATAGTGCTAGATTTTCTGGACTTAAGGATAAATCGATTCGCTCAATTTTCGATTTGGTCGACCTATCAATATTGGTCAAGAGAATTCGGCCGATCGTTTGAATTTTTCGTGCTTTTCTGATTGCGAAGATAGTTTTTGTGTCAAATACCCCTGCCTTTTCAGGCAACATGCGATAATCTTTAGGCAATGGTTTTTCGATCTTCGGTGACGATAACAAAAAGGATGCCACGGGGCGCTTGTAAGCGACCGCAAGTATTTTTATTTGCCTGAAACTGATTTCCTTTTTTCCGCCTTCAAACTCTTCAACTATTTCAATTGGCAGGCCCAGTTTTTCCGCTATCATCTCCTTTGACCAGCCCGCACTCTCGCGCAACCATTTGAAAACCGATGGTTTTACCGTCGTGGTCAGGGTTCTCATAGGCATGTTAAAACCTTTATATCGCAGTGATTACTTGATTCTAGTCGATAGCAATCCAACTTTAAAAAGGAAAGTAGACGCCAAACCGCCATTAAAAAAAAGGATTACCCAGGGAGCGACCCTGGGAACATATTTTAGGAAAAGTAATCGATATTATTCATAAGTAATCTATTCCAAACTCCCCCGAGCGCGAGCGGGCCTGCTTGTAGTCGTTCCGGTCGTGCCCGCTTCGGATGAAGGGACTCTTCACGCCTGTGAAGATGGTGATGACCTCAATTTTGTTCTCGAAGGTCGGGTCGACCCGGGCCCCCCAGATGACTACTGATTTTTGGTCCAATTGCTCGGTGAGCATAGTGCCAATGGCGTTGGCTTCACCCAATGTGAGCTCGGCGCCCCCGGTGATGTGAATTAAAGCGCCCTTCGCGTCGGCGATATCCACATCGAGGAGTGAATTCTTGAGCGTGTCTTCCACCACTTCATTCACTTTCTCCACGCCCTTGCTCTCTCCCACGGCAATCATGGATAATCCAGTGCCCACCATCACCGAGCGCACGTCGGCATAATCCAAGTTGATCAACGAGGGCTGGGTAATAGTTTCCGTGATTCCGCGCACGGTGCGTGCCACGAGTTCATCGGCCACTTTGAACGCATCCTGGATGGGCAGATTGGGAACTAATTCCACGAGGCGGTTGTTGTCAATAACCACTACCGTGTCGCAGACCTTGCGCAGGGACTCGATACCTTCTTCGGCCTTCAACACGCGTGCCTTCTCGAGGGCAAACGGGTAGGTAACCATGGCGATGACAATGGCCCCTTGCGACTTGGCAATCTCGGCAACGATGGGGGCGCTTCCCGTACCTGTTCCCCCTCCCATACCGGCGGAGATGAAGAGCATGTCCACGCCCGCGAGCACTTCCTCGAGGGCTTGGCGGGAGACTTCCGCGGCCTTGGCGCCTATTTCAGGATAACCCCCAGCTCCCAAACCTCGGGTAACTGACTTTCCAATGAGAATTTTGGTTATTTCATCATTGATGATGGATAAATGTTGCTTATCCGTATTCACGGCCACTAATTGAGCGCCCGCGATCCCCATATTGGCTAAGCGGTTGACCGCATTACACCCGGCACCCCCGGCGCCAATGACCATAATTTTAGGTTGACCGAAATCATCCAACCGCTCCTCTTGCTTGGGTGCGTTGGTGACGGCGTTAGAAACAATCGATTGCATTGAAATCCCCCTTTTTTGCTCCTCCGAATGGAGTGCATCCCCTAAACAACTGGACTTAAAATACCTTTTCCTGATCGAACGGAGTATGATTAACGCTTTCCTGGAAACATAACCCATTCTTTCGGGAATGGACGTTGAATTTATGACGATTTTATTTTTTTGGGGTAAAAAGGGTTAATGCTGGTCCGATTCAGTATGTAGGGAAAAAAAAACGTTATTTGGTGGAGTAGGTGGAGTTGATTTTAAGGATATTGGGCCGTATTTTGCTCGGGCTAGGTGGAGGGGTAGCCGTCCTCCCGTGCGCGAAACCGGCTATAGCGCGGCCGAATCCCGGTCATGAAGGACTGCAACCGTAGACGCCGCCAAGACGGATCGACGACCTTCTGTCCGGGAAGACTGCCCTAATTGTTGAACCCCGCCAGGCCCGGAAGGGAGCAACGGCAGGCCATTAGGATGGTGCTTCTCGGGTCGCGGAAGCGAGAGACGGATTGGCATCCGCGCCTGCGCGACCGGTATCGGTGATCGGGGCCCGCTATTTCCATTTTCTTTGGAGAAGATCGAATCGAATAAAACCTCTTGAGGAATGAAAAAACCATGGACGAAACACACATGAAATTCGACCAAGCCAAACGCATCATCCAGGAATGGGTGGATCAGCAAGGGCATGAGCGATGCTGGTATTACCCTGAATTGTTCAACCAACTCATGGAGGTGTTCGACATACGCTCAACTAAGGAAAAGAAACTCCCGCCATTGGAAGAATTCAAGGAGGGGTGTCGCCGCTACCAGAAAGAGGAATATCATTTGGATGACGATGACTAATTCCCATTCTGCCTTTCTCATACATTCCCGCTCTTCCCGCCAAACAAAATACCCATTTAAAACCCTTATCCGGCGTGGTTCGTCTGTTTCCGGAAGGAAAACAGGTCAGATGCCCCGTTAGCTCAGTGGTAGAGCGCCCGGCTGTTAACCGGTAGGTCGGTGGTTCAAGTCCACCACGGGGCGTGTTTTATTGAGTGTATGAATCGCATTTTTTCAGTGGTAGAAAAATGATTGTAATTGGACGCATATTAGATAGAATTAAAATGGCCCCTTTTTTTAATCGAATAGAAGGGATCCAGTAATGGGACGTCGAAAGCGATACCGATCAAAATCCTTTGATTTTCTTTCTCGCAAATATGATATTATTCTTATTTTAATATTCATGGCAATCGCATCAATTTATTTGTTCGCAGCAGGAATGTATTTACCGGCTTTAATTATTGGGGCCATTCCCGTAATGTATTTGCATATAAAAACTAATTATTTAAATTTATTATTTGCATTTTTATCTGAAATGATAGATGAATTAAAAATTACTTTTGGGATTGATAAAAACCATGATGAAAAAACTATTGAGATAGTAAGGTATTTGAAATCTTTTCGTACCAATAGGATAATTCATAATGAATTCGAAATACAATTGGCACTGGAAGTTTATTTGAAAAACAAATATCAAATTTTTTCAGAATTTAGGACAAAACGCGGGGAATCAATAGATTTTATTATAAATAAAAAATATGCAATTGAAGTTAAAATAGCTAAATCAAACAACACGTTAAGAAATTTAATTTCTCAAATAGAAGAGTACATGATGGAATATCCAAGATTGATTGTTTTCATTTATGATTATGGTGCCCCAGTGGATTTGAATTATTATGCCTCTAGGATAAAAGAAAAAGGGGCCAATGTCATTATTTGCAAGGGTAGATTTACCTCAAACGATTTAGATAGGAGAGAGGATAAATATGGAGTATTATATTCTCGATAGCAAAATGAAGACGGATCAGGGATATTATATTGTTAATTCTTATTTGAGAGGTAATGATTTCATATTTTCTTCCCATTTGCCCCATCCATATATTTTTTGCTCACGAAGAAGCCCACAGCCATGAGGATGAGGAATAGGGCCAGGCCGACGTAGGAGTAGAAGCCGGTTTCAGTGATGCCCGCGCCGATGAGGACGAAAGAGAGGGTGGCGGGCATCATCCCGAAGAAGGTGGCGGTGACGAAGGGAAAATATCTCAGTTTGGTCAATCCCGCGGCATAGGAAACCAGATCAAAAGAAACAGTAGGGATGAGGCGCAGGACAAACACGAACCACGCAGCGTTCTTTTCGAAAAATTGGTAGAAGGAATGCGTCTGCGGGAGAAAGCGGCGGACCACGTCCCGACCGAAGGTGCGTGCAACAATGAACGCGGTGCTCGCCGCGAGCACCCCTCCCACTAATGCCAGGGCGAACCCCGCCACGGGACCATAGATGGCACCGATGGTAATGATAATGAGGGACTGGGGGATGGGGGTTATCACGGTGGCGACGACCAACATTATGATGAGGATGAGTGGGGTGAACACCCCGAAGCTAGTCGCTTCCATCCGGATGAATTCTACGATGGGATTGAAGAACCCCGGGAAGAGGGTGGGGGATATGGTGATTCCCATCACGAAAAGGACGAAGAGGGTAAAGAGGATATTTTCCTTGGTCAGCTTCACCATAAGAGCCATCCCTCGTCAAATAGGAGAGCCGGGACGCATTAATAAAGCCTTGCGGGAAGGAAAAAGCGAATCCAAAAGAGAAAAAGCAGATAAATTTGGGGCGCAGTTCCTAGCTTCCGCGCACCCAAGAGTTTTCAGGCCGGCCCGGTGGTACGACGCAGGCCGGTAATTGTTGTGAGCCAATCACTGATCCCTATGAGTCCTCCTCTCAGGAACACACTCTTGGTGCCCATGAGCCTATCCCATGTATTCAACTATCCATCCGGGAACCTATTTATAGTTTTGGCCAGAAAAAGAGGAAAATTTGCCAAAAAAGACAAGGTTATAAGGAATTCGTTGGAAAATTTCCAATATGGCATTGGATAATCATGACAAGGACATCCTGAACGCGGTTAGGTGGAAGGCCAAAGCCCCCCTTCAGCAGATCGCCAAGAAACTCCACCTCCCCCTCTCCACGGTGCACCATCGCATCAAGCGGTTTGAAGACCAAGCCATTATTACCCGTTATGAGGCGCGGGTGGACTATTCCAAACTGGACCGCCCCATCCAGGCCTTTGTCCTTATTGAAGCCCAAAACACCCTTCCCAGCGGGGAAAAGGTGCTTCAGCAGGATATATTGAAACACGTCAAGGAATTCGCGGCCGTGGAAGAAGCCTTCGTTATTACTGGGGGAGCCGACCTCATGCTGCGGGTGCGCGTGAAGGACCTGGAAGAACTGAACGATCTCATCACTGTCAAACTCCGCAAGCTGGATGGGGTGGGGAGCACGCAAACGATGATGGTGCTCAAGGAAAGCGGCCACCACCCCGGACTCTAACACGGTTATAAACTTCCAAAATGCCGGAATAGCATGGCTATGGGGCGCAAAGTAATGAGAACGGATCCAAAAATTTTTCACTGGAAAAAATCATCCAAGAAAAGATGGACCCTACGTGCCGGATTACTTGCGGCCAATGTTGCTGCGGCGGTCGGGTTATATAAAATGGTGGAAACGCCACGCCCGACAGCCGTTAAACCGAATGTAGTGGCAGAGAAGATGATCGAATCACCCCGCCAAGTGATTCAACGTATTCCATCGTCACCATTGCATTTTTCAGAAATACCGCATGGAAACTGGTGCGCCATGTACGCCCGGTTGGCCGCGGAGCATCTATTCGGATTACGATACGTCCGTGGAGACGCTTGGAAAATAGCGGAGTTAAATCGAACGGTCTGGAAATCATCCCGGGATGGGGATCAAGGGTTCCGATCCCACCTGCGTCCCGGTCAGGTTCTTGGAATTTTTAATCCAGTCTCGAAGTATAATAAGGAAGGTATCCCCTACACACACGTAGCACTATACGTGGGAACAAAAAACGGAGCGCATTATATCATGCATCGAGTCGGGTCCAAAGACATCTTGGAAACACTGGAGTCTTTCTATAACAATCGACGCGGATGGGTCATCCGTGAAGTTATCGAACCTAAAGAGGGGTCATGAAGAATGAGCATCCGGAAGTATGTGGGTAGTAAGGTCCGTCATGCCCGGGTGGTGGGGGGGTTTATCCGGAATTCCCTGGTGTTCAAGCTCAAGCGGCAGGCATTGAGACCCCGGTACTGGTTCCGGAAGGTGAACCTCATTGTCGTGGATATGGATGGGACATTGTTCGAGGACGACGCCGGACGATGGGGATTGAAAGTGGCGTACCCGGACAGAATAGACCATTCGTCGATGGGGGATATATTGCACGATGCCATCCTGCAAAACCTATCCAAGGGCGAATTGAGTGTGGAAGAGGCCATCATCGATGGGAATAGGTTGCTACAATACCGCGGATTCACAAGAGATGATTTTCAAATCGTATTGAAGAAGATGTGGCCATCCCTGAGGAAAGAATTGGTGTATGCCCTCAAGGAATTGCAGAATGAAGGAAAACACATCGTGCTCGCCACCCTCTCCTCCAAGGAATTCGCGGACATGGTGAATGATGAATTGATTGGACGCTATGGGTTCGGCTTCGATGGTATTATCGGAACACAAGTATCGTTCGATGCCAAAGGGAAGATGGATGGGGTGAAGGATATACTGGGATTGCGCAATGGCACCACGCGAGGCGTGAAGGTGCGGACCAAGCTCTCCGCCACTCGGGAGTTGGCCCGGACCAAACGATGGAAATTCGCCCTCAATCACACGGTGCTCATCACCGATTCCTATGGGGATATTGATATGGCCAAGCACGTGAAGACCATTCTCCTTGTTCCACGGAAACCCACCCGCATCCAAGCGGTGAGCGCCGATTTTCGGCTAGCGGACAGGATCATCCCTACTGATCGGTATATGAAAGAGGAAATACTGTTTTCGTTTGGAATAGGAAAAAGGAAATAGAGGGCATTTCATCCAAATAGGTATCTCATGGATTTTATTTCATCGATTTATTTCATGAATATTTTTAATAGGGAAATTATTTCATAGGAAAATAGCCAAAGCGGGAAAGATCGATGTGACCGCGCGCATCCACTTGGATATTTTCACGGCGCAATAATTGTTTCTTCTTCCGCACACCCAAATCATACCCACCCAACCCCCCATCCGCGGCCACGACCCGGTGGCAGGGGACATGGGGAGCGAAGGGATTGCGATTACACGCATTCCCCACCGCCCGAGGGGCAAGGGGGTTTCCCGCCATCCGGGCGAGCGTCTGGTAAGTGACCACTTTGCCTTTGGGGATGCGCAAGAGGGCTATCCACACCCGCTTATGGAAAGGCGGCGCGGGATAGGATTGGATGCGTTGGAGCCAGGAGACCATTACCTAGAAAGGAAAGTCCCCCCTATATTTTTATTGGCGAGAATGGATGGAAAGGAATGCCTGCCACCATTGGTCCTACTGGAATCAAGCGACGCCGGTCCATTGGATTGGTCAGTCTGGTCATCGCAGGAGTGTTGAGCGGGTACCTGGTGGCGTTCTCATTCGATGCCCTGGCCCGCGTGATCGTATTTCCATTTTTCCTGGTTGGATTCATCTCGCTCCTCGAGGCCCAAAAAGGGGTGTGCGTGGTGCAACCCTTTCAAAAGAAGACGGAGATGGATTGAATGGCTTTCAAACGAAGGAAATTTAACTCCTCCTCCAAAAAAATATCGATGGCTCCCAAACCCCGCCATGACCAGGAAGTGGAAAGGATTTCTCATCAAATAATTTGGGTGGGAATCCTCGCTGCAAGTGTGTGTACGCTCATCGTGATGGCAATCTGAAAAAAAAAGATGTGACATCATGAAAAAAATCCAAACACCCATCCTCATCTCCGGCTTAATCGGAAGCGGGAAAAGCACGCTCGCACGAAGATTGGGAAAAAAATATGGGTTGCGTTTCATCTCGGGCTCGCAGGTGCATCGTGACGTGCTCGCGGAACGATTAGGCATTTCAGTGAAGCGGATGAACACCCCCGGATTCTGGGAAACGGAATTAGGAAAGAAAGGAACTCACATGCGGGCTGGCGATTTGAATATGGATAAGGAAGTGGACGCGCGGCTCGTGAAACGATTGAAACAATTCCCTTCATCCATCACGGATTCGAGATTGATGCCCTGGCAGTATAAGGGAAAAGCCATCCGCATCTGGCTCACGGCCCCTGAGAAGGAGCGGGCGGCGCGCGTGGCCCAGAGGGATGGAAGCACGCATCACGCGGCTCTGACAGCCATTCGGGAGAGGGGGAACACTGACCAGAGAATTTACAAAAAGCTCTATGGCATCGCCTTCGGAATGGATCTATCCCCATTCGATTTGGTGCTCACCAACACAGGATTCACCCCGACTGAAACATTCGGGTGTGTAGATAAATACATCCGGGTATGCATGGGTGTTGAAAAATCCCAGGGGAAAAAGAAGCGTTAATAAGCCTGTCGGGCTCTGGATGCGTGATGCGCCCGCTCGTATTGTTGGGATTAGGAATGCTTTTTCTCCTCTTTGCCGGGTGCACGGAAATCGCCTCGCGGAACAATGCCGGGGAGAGCAATCTGTTGGATCGACTATCAACCGAAGAGGGCATCCAACCCGGGGACACGGTGATTCTTTATTATTGGGGACGATTTGAAGACGGCACCCAATTCGATGGAACGATGGCGGGGAGCCCGGCGACATTCGAAGTGGGAAAAGGCATGCTCATCCCGGGGTTCGAGCAGGGATTATACGGATTGAAAGTGGATGACCGCACCTTCATCGACGTGGAGCCCGCCATGGGATACGGGGAATATAACCCCGCCTTGGTTCAGGAATTCGACTCCCAATTACTCATCGATGCCAACATCCCCCTGGAAGTGGGACGGAAGGTGGACACCAGCATCGGCGGAGGGGAAATTGTGGATGTGAACATGGAAACGAATAAGGTGACGGTAAACTTCAACCACCCCCTCGCCGGGAAGAAACTCATATTTGAAGTTGTTATTGTGGAAATACGGCGAAATTTAGGGTGAACCGTTAGAAATAATCAAAAAACCACCGTGAATAAATTTGATGGGGAGAAAAAAAAATTGATCCCAATTCTATTTTGGAAATAATTCTATTTTTGAAAATTTGAACGAGGAAAAAAAGCAAAAAAAATAAATGGATTACCGTGTAGAAACACTCACTTCTTTATCGCCAATCGGATATCCGCGCCGGTGATGGTTTTTCTCCCCGCGTGCTTGGCGAACACTGCGGCCTCGCGGGAGAGGTGCATGCCAGAATCTTCCATGTGCTCGGCCAGGACTTTGGCGGCCTCTTCGGAGACACGGATACCCGTGGCTTTACGGATGATGCGGTCCACGGCAGCCAAGGGGAGTTCGGTCATAGGGGGTCCTAACCCATTATCTCGTGCACCAAAATATAAAGCCATTGCCTTTATTTCGCCGAAGAAACCCGCAAATGCCTTAGAATGACGAAAAAGAGGCATTCCAAGCCATTTTCTCGGCGGCGCGGTGTTAGCGGCTTTAAAATACGCGCCAGCAAAAGATAAACATGACCTCCTATATTTCGCACCCCCTCATCCAAGAGCATACGCTCGAGCGGCGGCTCTATCAGGAAGTGATTGCCGCCCAGGTGATGGAGAAAGGGAATACCCTCGTTGTAGCTCCCACGGCCCTGGGGAAAACGGTGATAGCGGTCCTCGTGGCGGCGCATCTCCTTCAAAAAAACCCTCAAAGAAAGATATTATTTCTCGCCCCCACCAAACCATTAGCGGTCCAGCACGCGGCCCGGATGAAAGCATTCCTCACCCTCGAGGAGGGAAAAATCAATGTGCTCACGGGCGCATTATCCCCTGATAAACGGAAAGCCCTGTGGGATACCTCCATAATTATCACCGCCACTCCCCAAACCATTGAAAACGATGTCCTCACGGGGAGACAGGAACTGGAAGATGTGCAACTACTCATATTTGATGAGGCGCACCGGGGGGTGAAGGATTATGCCTATGTCTATTTGGCCCAGCGCTACATGAAAATCCGCGCCCCAGAAGGAAAAAGGATCATCCTCGCTCTGACAGCGTCCCCGGGATCGGAAGAGGAAACGATACAGGATGTGTGCAAGAACCTCTTCATCCAACACATTGTCGTGAAGACGATGCAGGACCCGGATGTCAAACCGTATGTGAATCCCATCAATGTGGAATGGCGTCGAGTGAAACTGCCGGAGGAATACCGCGAGATAAAAAACCATTTGGAAGAATTCATAAAAGAACAAATCCACTTCTTCAAACGAATGGGGTATGCGCAGAAATTGCATTTCCCCCACTACATCAAGCGGAAGGACATCATGGAATTACAGATACAGCTGCGGGAGGACATGCTGCAATACGGGAACACCAAACCATCGTTATACCATGCGGTGAGTAAAGTGGCGGCCCTCTTGAAGGTGACGCATGCTATTACCTTGTTGGAGAGCCAGGGCGTGCATACCTTACTCATTTATTTTGAAAAACTCTATGCCGAATCCACACGCAGTGGGTCATCCAAAGCCGCCAAATTGGTTTTCGAAAACCCGCATATCCGACAGGCGTATGTGCGGACCAAAGTCCATGCTGAAACTAAAGAATTAGAACACCCCAAGATAGGATTGCTCACGCGCCTGCTCACCTCCCAATTTGAGAAAAACCCAGATTCACGAGTATTGGTATTCAACCACTATAGGGACTCGGTGGCCTATGTGACGGAGGCCCTGAATGATCATCCCCCCATCCGAGCGGCGCGATTCATCGGGCAGGCCACCAAATCAGCCAAAGACAAAGGGTTGAGTCAGAAACAACAGATCAACCTGCTTGAATTATTCAGGGAGGGGACGTATAATACTCTCGTAGCTAGTTCGGTCGCGGAGGAAGGATTGGACCTTCCCTCCGTGGATTTGGTAATATTCTATGAACCGGTGCCCAGTGAAATCCGCTTAATTCAGAGACGAGGAAGGACGGGGCGAAAGGAGGCGGGAAAGGTCATCATCCTCATGGCGGAAAAGACGATGGATGAGGCCATGTATTGGGCGTCCATGCGGAAAGAGAAAAATATGCACGCCACGCTTGATAAACTCTCATCCACCGCCACCCATATCACCGCCCCGTTCAGGGACCAAACAACCCTCGCCCAGCACGCGGAAGAGAAGATCATTGTATTCGCGGACACGCGGGAGCAAGCCTCTTCGGTCATGCGCGAACTCTCATTCTACACGGATGTCAAAGTGCACGTGAAACAGTTGGAAGTAGGGGATTTTATCGTTGGACCGGATGTGGTGGTGGAACGGAAAACCGTGAATGATTTCCTGAGCAGCGTGCTGGATGGACGATTATTAAATCAGCTCATGGACATGAGCCAGGCGTATGCGCGACCGGTGATCCTACTAGAGGGAAAGCCGGAGGAATTATTCACGCTCCGCAACATCCATGAGCACGCCATCATCGGGATGCTATCTACCATTGCCCTGACGTATCGGATTCCCATTCTTTTCACTCGAGATGCCAAAGAGAGCGCCAAATTCCTCCACCAGATGGCCAAGCGGGAACAGGTGGCCAAGGATAGGGAAATACGTTTACGTCTGGGAAGGAAAGGGTTTACCCTGGAGGAACAACAGCAATTCCTCGTGGAAAGCCTCCCCCTTGTGGGGCCTAACCTGGCCCAATCCCTCCTAGGACATTTTGGAAACATCCAGAAATTGACCAATGCCACATTGGAAGAGTTGGAGGAGGTGGAGAAAATAGGCCCAAAAAAAGCCGCGGCCATCCTCAAGGTGCTGCAGGCCCCCTATACCTCCGAGAAGAAAGAGAAGACGACGCGTGTCCTCCCTCCCGAATGGGAAAAGGAAATGGCCGAAATGAAAACGGTTACGGATGTTCCGGATGGGGAGGAGTTGCCATTTGATTGACATCATTCAAGCTATTTTGGGATGAAATTGTTTTGGATTGAAATTGAACGATGAAAAAATAAATCACCCATTCACCGCATACACCCGTGCGTGCTCAGAGGAATGTACCAGGCTCAGCTGCTCGCAGGGGGAAAGATCGAGCAAACCCAATTCCACGGAACGGGAATATAATTCGTCTTGAGGAAGATACAGGTGCGTGGCTCTGAAGGATTGTAGGGCATGGGAAACCGTTTGGCAATTAGAGGAATAGAAAGCCTCCCCCATGATGGCATTGCGCCTATCCAGATCGGGGGCGAATTCAAAATAGCCATCGATCACCACGGGACGTTTAGTATAGTAGGTCATCACGTGGCCCTGGTCCCAAATGGTCAGAATGACGGCATCGGAGGGCGTATTGGTTTGGATGAACGTGAGCGCCGCGTGCTCGGCGGGGTGCACATACGGGTTTTCCGCACTCATGATTTGACCCACGACAACTATTCCTAAGAGTAACATCATCCCCCCCAGAATGGGGAGACCGCGTTTGAGGGAATGAATATGGGAAATGACCCACATCATTCCATACCCCCCCAGGATGGCCAGGAAGGGGGTCAAATAGTTCACTAACCGCATACCGAATGCGGCCGCGATAAAGGCGAGGAAAAACCAGACCAGCACGTATTCGTGGGGTTTTCCTTTGACCAAACCGGCGAGACCCAAAGCCCAAACAAAAGGGAAGAATAGAACGATTCCCAGCACCCAAAAAGGGGTTAATTCGGAGGCGTCCAAGGAGACGGGGGAAATGTAATCCGAAAAGGGCAATCCTATCGAATGAATCCAGAGGAAGAAAGTGAGGAGCATGCCGACTAAAGCAAGGGGAAGAAAAAGAGAAACGTGGTGGCGCCTGAACATAGCGACACCCAACATTCCCATGAGGAGAAACGCGTACACCACCGCGGAGAGGGGGTGGAGGAGAACCAGAGCGACGCTTCCCACCAACGCAGGAATCTCCCGGCGGGACACCCACAAATACAGGAGAAAAGGAATCATGAGTGTGGCCAGGGAATCCGGGCGCAAAAAAGCGGCCGTGCGCCAAGCATAAATAGTGGTCATTCCCGCGAAAAGAGCGGACCACACTGCCATTCCCTGGGATTGTGAGAGATGGTGCGCCAATCGGTATACGGCGAAAACGAATAATCCGCCCACTAGTACGCCGAGGATTTTTAGTACGAGCAAGGAAGAAAGTCCGGTGAGCAAAGCCAGTGTGCCCACGAGCACATGTAACAAGGGGGGATACGAATACACGCGCCCCTGCATGGAAAGGAAATCCCATTCGAGAAGGGACTGGGAGGAAGCGATGTTGTCTGACAGGCGGGCATGGAAATGGGCATCCGGATCCACCAAACCTTCAAACTGGAAAGGGACGCTGCGCACCATCATGGCGAGAAGGGCAATGAGGAGGAGCACCAGCCATGGATGGCGGAGCGCGGACCTAATCATATATCACTCCCTCAACCCGGATAGGGCAGCGCGCTCGATGAAATAATCTTCAGGGGACAAGGGGAAGGAAGGAAGTGAGAGGCCAGCCCCAAAAGAAACCAGGCCTGGAGTGAAATGAATGTCTTTGGAAAAAGATGAGAGGATACTATTCATTCGGGCAGAAGAAGGGAGAAGAAATCCTACAACGCATTCTTTTTCTTTGGACGACCATCCCACGCGGGATTGGGCCTTCTCCAGATGCCTCTCGCCCGCCACCCGGCCCAACCATTCTAATTCAGGCCGGCGGAAGGCCATGGAGTTGGCATTCAGCGCCAAGGCCATCCCGGCCCCGGCAAATCCCACATGCGCCAGCCCTCCTATTTTGGAAGCGGGAAACACCTGAACCACGCATGGGGAAAAAGGACGCGTTTGGGTCCACGTCGATATCTTTTTAAGCGTGTCAATGGCACTCGTGCTATCCAACACGCCCGGCATGATCCCTATTTTCCATGGCTTCCCCAGGAGTGGACGCAAGTCCATTGAAAGGGGGGCGATAGAAGAGGGAGACATGCTAATCCCCCAAACGGGACAGGGCTATAAAACAAGGGGTTTCACGATGACGCAATGGCATGAGAAGAGCAAACGGAAGAGCACCGGGGGCATCCGTACGAGCGTCAACCGCGCCACCAAGCGATTGCACCAGAAAGGAGGGGATTTCTCTGGGACGACATTGGATGCCCAGCGGAATACTGTGAAAGTACTCTCCGGACGCGGAAACACCCACAAATCCAAAGCGATGCATGCCCATACTGTCTCGGTGACGGATCCCAAAACCGGGAAAACGGAAAAGATGACCATTATCTGGGTGCATGAAAATGCCGCCAACCGCCTCTGGGTCCGCCGGAATATCCTGAGCAAAGGAACCCTTATTGAGGTCCAGGATGCCCAAGGAAACAAACACTTCGCTTCCGTAACCAGCCGACCCGGGCAATCCGGGATCGTTAATGCAGTCATGGCCGCGGCCCCTGAAGAAAAGAAAAAGGCCGGCCGAGGCGCCCGTGCGCGCACCGCGCGAAAAGCCCGCGCACCCAAAAGCCCGGTGAAGACCAGCGACGAAACCGCTAAATAATGTAGAAGCCTTTCGCCCGTCGATGACCTATCCGTCTGGGGAATGTTTAATAATCTGGGAATGCTTTTCCAGGTCACCATGACAAGACCCGGACAAAAACCACCCGCTCGAAAAACGCCCATACGGAATGCGGCACGTGCCACCAGAGACGCACTCACAAAATTCGCATTGGCAGGCACCCTGAAATCAAGAATTGGACGGGCGGAGGAGCGAAAGAAATTGATTGAACAAGATATACGCTTTTTTCCTCCGTGGGATCCTGCTAGAACTTTTTACGAAGAACTATACCAACGCCAACAAGAACGGCTAGAAGAACTTCGCAGCAAAGCTGGAAGAAAAGCCGGACGAATAGAAGAGAAAGCGAAAACCAAAGATGAGAGAGCACGTAGATATTCTATCGGAGCCGAAAAATTATGGCAAGATAAAGAAAGGGCGAAGTTGGCTTGGCTTCAAGCCCCCAGAAGTACCGCTAGAGAAAGTTATGAAAGAAATAAACTACACGCGATTTACAAATTTCTTTTAGCTGAATCAAGAAAAACTAATCTTTGGATTCGAGAGTCGGAAATAGCTACTGATAAAGCAGAAAATCTCAGAAGAAAAGCCCGCCGATTCCGAACGTTAGCCGCTGGAAAACCCCCTCGGGAAAGAAAATAGCCCAAATTTTTTCCATTTCGCATGAAACACATGGGCCGCTATTATAAGCGGAAAGTCATTTTATTTATAAAGAAAACTATCTCTTTTATATAGTTCAAGCGCAGCAATGGATTATCGGGTTCTCTTTAGCACAGGCTCTTTTTATGTAGGAGTCTTTGGCGTCAGGGTCCTGGAGAGGAAAGGTGGTACGATCATGGCCGGCTTGGTTTGTCCAGAATGCGGGAGCGATAAGCTCCGCAAAGATACGGAAAAAGGGGAAATAGTCTGCCAGAAATGCGGACTCATCGTTTCCGAAGACGAGATGGACTTTGGAAAAGAATGGCGGAGCTTCGACGGCGACTCTTTCGAGGATAGCGCCCGGACCGGGAGCCCCATGAAATATGTGAAGCTCAACAAGGGACTTGTTACGGTTATCGACCGCCGGGGTGCCGACGCCCGGGGAAATAAATTGTCCAGCAAGAGCAAAGCGCAAATGTACCGACTCATCAAATGGCACAAGCGCGCCAGCATCTCCAGCAGCATGCAGCGAAATCTTTCCATTGCACTGACCGAGTTGCGACGCGTGGCCAGCTACTTGAACATCCCCGAACAACTGGTGGAAGCCGCTGCCCTCCTCTACCGGAAAACTGTCAAGAAAGGACTCATTCGGGGACGGCTCATCGAAGCCGTCGTGGCGGCCGTACTTTACACGGTGTGCCGCACCTACCAGGTGCCCCGCACCCTCAATGAGATGGCCGAAGCCTCTGGATTAACCAAAAAGGAGATCGGGCGGACGTATCGTTTTCTCGTGCGCGAGCTGAAACTGGAAGTGCCCCTCACGAACCCTATCCACTATATCCCCCGCTTCGCGTCGGAATTGAATTTGAGCGGCGAGGTGCAGGAAGAAGGGCGGAAAATTTTGGAAGATGCCATAGGAAAAGGATTAATCTCCGGACGCGGACCCACGGGTGTCGCGGCCGCTGCGGTGTACATCGCCGGTCTCCTCAAAGGTGAACGGCGCACCCAGAAAGAAGTGGCCAACGTCGCGGGGGTTACGGAAGTCACCATCCGCAACCGCTACCGCGAACTCAAGAAACGATTGGATATTGAAGTGTCGGCGTAACGCCGGCATTTCAAACTATTTTTTTTATTAATATTATTTTAAAAAATAAATTATTTTTAATAAAATTTTTTCCTTAGAAAATAATTTGTAGTTTTTATTCCTCCAATGGGGAAAAGAACCCATTTTCTCACAAGTCATTCCGCACATGATGCAATTCCCGCTCGCGGTAGATTTGCTCTTTCAGCTTGACCATGTTGGGGATCGTCATGGGGCGGCCTTTACGGAGGAAGAAATTCACATTCTCCATGAATGATTTGCCCCCGATGATTTCGGTGAGGACCACGTAATCCGCTCCCAGCTTATAGAGCTTCATGGCCTCCTCGTAATAATTGGCTTTCACGAAAATCTTGAGGCGGGGAAAATAGTGTTTCACGTAATCCGTGATGTACATGGCTTCCGGGATGTCGGGAATAACTATAATGAGTAATTTGGCCTTATCCGCATGCACATTCTCCAATATCTCGGTGGAATGGGCATTCCCATAGATCGCGGGCACCTTCTTGGCTCTAAGGTAGGCCACTTCCTGGGGATCGTGGTCGATGACCAACACGTGATTTTTTCGGTGGAGGCCGAACGCCAGGTATTTCCCTACTCGTCCTCCCCCGAGGATAATAATATGGTCATCCAGCCTTTTCTCATCTACATGCTGCATGGCCTCCACTCGGCGAGCGAATATAGGGAAATGGGAAAACACCTTCACGGGAAGAACTTTTTTCAGCCAACCCTGGAAACGGGGACCGAAATCCATGTAGTAGGGCGTCACGGCCATGGAGAAGGCCGCGAGGAAGAGGAGCATCTCAAAGAGATCCCGAGGCACGGCCCCTGAAATAAACCCTTGAGTGAGGAGGATGAGGGAGAACTCTGACATCTGACCCATGCCAAAGGCGACCTTCCCGGCTGTTTGAGAACCATATCCCGCGAGCTGGGTGAGGATATAGAGAATCAGGGGTTTGAGGACGAAGACGAAGAGCACGAGAATGCCAACCAAACCAAGGGTAATCGTGGAAGGGATACCGGTTAATTGAGAACCCAGAGATACAAAGAAAATCATCACGAAGAAATCCCGTAATCCCCGGATGGAGGAGATAGCCTCCAGGTTGTAGGGGAGCTGGGCAATGGCCAATCCCGCGAGGAACGCCCCGATGGCAAGGGAAATATTCAGCAGGTAAGCGATGCCAATGAACCCGAAGCACGTGGCGAGGGCTGTGAGATAGAGCAACTCAGAGGAATTGGCCGCGATGCGATAGAGGCGGGGAAAAATAGCATGCGAGAGCACCCCCACGAGGGCGATGAGGAAAACTCCTTTTAGGAAAAGGAATTGGATTAAATCGAATGTAATGGCCTGGTTGGCAGCGAGAATGGGCAACGCCACGATGACCGCGACATCCTGAACCAGGAGAAAACCTAACATGAGTTGACCATGCAGGGATTGCAACACCTTCCTGTTTTGGAGCACCCGAATCACCACCATGGTGGAGGAGAGTGCCAGGGCTAATCCCACGTATAGAGTGCCGGTGATTCCCAGTTGGGGAAAGATGAAAAAAGCAAGAAGGATAGTGAGGGAAACCTGGGCGATGCCCCCTAGCAGAATAGTTGAACCATTCCGGAGAAATTTCAAGAAATCCGTTTCCGCTCCAATAGTGAAAAGAAGGAAGATAATTCCCAACTCGGAAAGCAAGGCAATCTCTTCCGGGTCCGAGAGCACCCCTAATCCGATGGGACCAATGATGACCCCGGCTAGAAGATAACCCATGAGGGCTGGCTGCTTGAATATCTTGGCAATATAGAGGGAAAAGGCGGCCGCGATGACCATGAAGCCCATGTTGAGCAGCAGGGAGAAATCGGCCATGCCTAACCATCGAGAAGGAGCTTAAAAAGCTCACGAATCGCCCGGAAAAACCATCTGCTCGATATCCGCTTTCCGATGGACATTAAGGGAAACGTGCAACCCGTACCCCGTGGGCTTGGTCAGGATAAGACCTTCTTTTATCAGCCCGTCGAGGGCCATACGGATATCCTTCCACAAGTCTTTGGGAAATCCCCGCGGGATATTATCATACGCCGTGTGTTTCCCTCCCCACCAGGCGTGGCGCACCATTTTGATCAGAATCCTTTTCCGAATCTCAAGGGGTGAAAGTTTCATCATTTGAAACGTTAAGAGATTATTATTTAAACTTAAGGAGAGTAAAGTTCCGTATGCAAACGGGTAAATCAACACCAGGCGCATCCAACGACCCATCCCTTTTCGTGGAATTCTTTGGCGACTACCCCTTCATCCGCGTCCTCGATTTCCTGCTGGAAAACGATGCGTTCGACTACTCCAAGAAGGACATCTGCCGCTATTCGAATGTTTCCTGGAACACCTTGGATACGTTCTGGAACCAATTGGAAAGGGAGCAGATCGTTGCTCCCACGCGGAAGGTGGGCAAAGCCATGCTGTACAAATTGAATTCCCGCAACCCCATTGTGGAACAGCTCCGCGCACTCGATCAGCGGCTCATGCGGGCCAGCTTGCAAAAAGTGGACCCTAAAAAAATAAAGCCTATTGCTGCGGATTCGGATTAATCGAAGGAACTAATTCAAATCCATCCTTCGTATCCGAAACGACATACCCTTCCTTTTCAATCTCTTTTCGCAAGGAATCGGCGCGCTTCCAATCCTTCGTTTCCCGAGCCTCTTGGCGTTTTTTGGCGAGGGCGAGGACATAACCTGGGATAGGAATTTCTTCCTGCTTGAAATCGAATATCCCCAACATCTGATCCGCCTTCTTTAGGAAATCTAGAATTAGGCGCGCGTCGGATTTGCTTATTTCCATTTTTTCCATCCATGTATTGGCCAATCGCTGGAAATCCGACAGGGAAGCCACCGCTTGCGGTGTGTTCAAGTCGTCCGAGAGGAAGGCATCGAAGGTTTCCCAGGTTTCGGAAATGATTTTTTTGATAGGATGAACTGAGATTTTGTTTGCGTATTTCCGTAACCGACGAATGAACCCATTCCATTTTGAGCGCGCGGTTTTTGCGGCCTCCAGCGAATCCCACGTGAAATTGAGCTCGCTTCGATAATGGGTGGTGAGGAGGAGGTAACGGTAGTCCAATGCATCAAACCCTTTCTTCTCAAGATCGGAGATAGTAAAGAAATTCTTTTTGGATTTAGCCATCTTGGATTTGTCAATCTGGATGAAGGCATTATGGAGCCAATAGTGCACGTACTTCTTTCCCGTCGCCGCCTCGCTCTGGGCGATCTCATTGGTATGGTGGATGGGGATATGGTCCATTCCCCCAGTGTGAATATCAAAGGTTTCCCCCAAATACTTCATGCTCATCGCGGAGCATTCAATATGCCAACCCGGATATCCTTTTCCCCAGGGGGAATCCCATTGCATGGCGTGCGAGGGTTGATTCAGCTGCCACAACCTAAAATCAGCCGGATGCTTCTTGTCCGGATCGCGCGTGACGTCCGCTCTTACAGCCTGCAATTCAGATAGGGATTGCCGAGAAAGTTTCCCGTATCCGGGGAATTTCTGGACATTGAAATAGACCGCTTGAGGGGTT
The DNA here is from genome assembly GCA_030688545.1 of Candidatus Diapherotrites archaeon. Lineage (NCBI taxonomy): Archaea > Nanobdellati > Candidatus Iainarchaeota > Candidatus Iainarchaeia > Candidatus Iainarchaeales > Candidatus Iainarchaeaceae > Candidatus Iainarchaeum > Candidatus Iainarchaeum sp. The sequence continues at coordinate 125,087 of JAUYHT010000002.1, forward strand.
GTGTAGGTATAGCCTTTTTTCTCCAGCCTCGTGATGAGGGTTATCATCTCGGGAATATGATCTGTGGCTTTCGGCAGGAAATGAGGGGGAAGGAGACGCAGTTTTTCCATATCCGAGAGAAAAATCTGGGTGTAGAATGCCGCTATGGCGGGGGGGGACTTCTTCTCCCCTCGCGCGGCCTTTTCCATCTTATCCTCCCCCATATCATCATCGCTCACCAAGTGCCCTACATCCGTGATGTTCATCACATGCGTCACCTTGTATTTCTGCCGCTCGAGGACCCGGCGCAATAGGTCCCATGCGATATACGCCCGGAAATTACCAATGTGCATGAAGTGGTATACGGTGGGCCCGCAGGCATACAGCCCCACTTTTCCCACGTGGAGGGGAACAAATTCCTGCTTGGAGCGGGAGAGGGTGTTATACAGCGTGAGAGGGAAATGGGGGGGTGGCATACCTTCCCCACACCCCATGAGCATTTAAAGATGGATTCGATACGTGGGAATATGGCCGGCTCCCATGGAAAACCCGGAAATCGGGGGGGAAAACCCAATCGATCCGAAAAATTTTCCCCGCGCGAGCAACTGCCATTGCCTTTCGCGAATAGGAATCTATTGCGCAGTCAACTGCACTTCCGGGCCGATCCCAACGTGCTAGGGTTAAAACATCGGGGTATTGTGGTGGAATTGGGGAGAAAACCCGTTGCCCGCATCCTCTATTCTATTGAAAGGAAAAAGAATGGTGAACGATTCTGGAAAATAAATGTAGATGTGATGGACTATCGTCGCCATGGGATCGCCACCAAACTGGTGCGACAATTAGTAAACATGGCCCGTATCCACAATCACCTTCTTCCAGAAAAGAAAGTGGCATTTCTGCAGGCCGCTATCGAGGCCGATAATGCCGCTTCGATCTCATTTTTCACTCAAATGGGTTTTATCCAAACCGGAAATATTCGATCGGGGGATTATAGCGAACCCCCTATTCTACTTTTCGAATACCGAATTCCAGAGAAATGACTTCCTCCCCACCCTAAAGGGTGGGGTATCCGACAAATAGAAAACGTCACTTGCTCGCGTGTTCGCTCGCCAAACAATGGGCGACGAATGTCGCCCTGAAGGGCGAGGTATCCACCTTTTTCCCCGAACTTTTTTCTAAAAAGCCCGAATGAATCTGATCACAATCCGCCGTTCAGGATGAAGACAATCACGCTTTGCACCCCAATGAGCACGATCATGGCGAGCACGGATTTGAACACCGTCGTATTCAAATATTTCTGAACCGAGAGGAAGAGGACATATATCATATACAAGAATAGAATCCCGGCCAATAGGAGGAAGGGGATGACTAACCATGGGATTTCAGGGGACGAAAGGGCGTCGAATATGGCCGCATTGAACTCCTGTTCCCCGATGAGGCCCTGGCTGAATTGCTGCGTAGCTGATAGAAGACCGGGCACCGCAATGAGGGGAAGGATGATGCCCAGGATGAGAAAGAGGAAGAAGCCATAGTAGTTGAGCTGGGCGAACATCGTCAAGGCGCGGAGCACCCCATCTTTGGTAACAGGAACCTTCCAGAGCAACCCCAGGAGCACCAAGAGCAGACCGCCGATTATCCATTTCAATAAATCTCCAATTAATGACATCAAAATGAGATCGGGGAACAAGGATCCCGTGAAGAGGAGCGAAGCCAGTATTCCAGCGAGGGTGCCCAGGAGGATGAATCCTATGGAGCGAAGGAGGGAAGGGTGATCATAGGCGAATGAAACGGCCTCCTTGGGACGAAGGAAAAGGTTGGTGTAGTAGGACATAAGCAGGGAAGGAGAATTGGACTATAAAAAGGGCGCCATTGGCTCAACGTGTTACCTTGAGCTGGAGGAACTCTTCCTTGAGCTTAAGGGAATGGGAACTCGTGAGATGGCGACGGGCGGGGGCCAGAATAGCAATAAGGGCCTCGGCCACGCCGTTCTTGAGGTCCATGGGGTGCAGTTTTCCCGAGGCAAAATCCGCTTCCAGGGACGCATAAGCAGGATAGGTGATGTTGCCCCCGAACTTGGCGGGACGCTCGATGGCTAATGCGTCCGTGAAAGGGAAGACGAGATGTTTGGCCCAATCCAGAACGGGGTTATAGCTAATTTCCTTCTCCATGCAGAATGCCTGCGCGAGCTTTTTTCTGATTTCTTCTTCGGAATCATCCAGGAAGATGGCGCTTCCCTGTACGGATTTTGACATCTTAGCTTCGGACTGGACCTCGCGTTTCTTACCTGGAGGAATGGGCCAGACGGGGGGTTTCTGCAATCCCAATACGAGGTGCTGATGCAGGGCAATGGGGGAAAATGTTTCTCCTTGATGGGAAATAGAATGGTATTGGAGCTTGTGCGCTACCTCGCGGGCAATCACATGGGCTTTGCGCTGGTCCATTCCCGCGTGCATGAGGGTTAGCTTCTGAAAATAAATATCCGCCACCTGCATGGCGGGATAGATGAGTTTGGCAAAATCCATCTGCTCGCCCTCCCGGCGGCCCATAATAGTCGTGGAACGCTGCATGCGGGATAGGGTTGTATGTTTGGCCACATCCAGAACCGTCTCCCAATACTCATCCTGGTGATGGTATATTTCGCTCCCCAGGACAAATTTTATTTTGGAAACATCCGTCCGCGTGGCTTTCGCAGCGGCCACAAAGCACTGAGTGAAATAGCCTTTCCCCACTTTGGAAATAGCTTCCTTATCCCCTCCCAATTTGTCATTGATCCAGGCATGCCAATCCGCGAGGAAGATGCGGGTGTTTACCTTGGCCTGGTGGAAATGATTCAGGTGATGCATCGTCGAGAGCGCGGCCCCGATATGGGGTTGGCCGGAGATCTCGAAGCCAATGTAGTGTTCGAGGGGCATTCCATTTTCGACCGCGTGCACGAGATCATCGCGGGTCAACACCTCTTCAAAGTCCCGCGCGATGAGATCGACGCGAGTACGGGTATCCATAGGTGGATGAAGGGGAAAGCGGATTATAAATGATTGGGGAAAAGAGCGGGTATAAAAAAAAGTTACTAAGGATGGGGTAATTAAAACAAGTTATATTTCAAAAAAGAAAAGACGGGTGAAAGAGGCTATTCCTCCCCTTCCCCCTCATCCTCAAACTCAGTGTCCTCATCGTCCTCTTCCCACTCTTCTTCATTTTCCGTCTCCTCGCTCTCGACCTCTTCGTCGTCGGCTCGAACCATTGGGTTTTCGTCGTAAAGCATCTGCATGGTGTTCACGCTCCTCCGCGTAAAAGTACACCACACTCCACCCCAAGTATTTATAAACAAACTGGTGGGCCAGGCGAATGGCGCCAAATTATGAGATATGAGATGGGAGGGGGACCAAAGAAGAGAAGCACCCCCTTGGAAGGAAAACCATTCACCTATGGGAAAAAAGATTTGTTCCAAAGACCAAAGGACTATTCCATGACCATGAGATTCCCGAACTTCCCGGTGGACAACTGGAGCTGACCCTTGTATTCGGAGACCCATCCATTCTCGATGCGGATTTTGTTGCCCTCATTAACCTGGTCGATTTGTTCATTCCAGAGGGACACCTGCACTTCCCCCGTATCATCCTTGGCGGCCACATTGCAGACCTTTCCGGATCCTTTGGCGGAAGCGAATTCTCTGGATTCCCCCTTGGAAACCACTTCCAGCTCGATAAATATATTCCCCATGCGCGGGCGCAATTGGCTCACCTTCATCAACTCAGGCATCTCAAACTCCCTCTTGGTACGGTTGATAATTCCACAGCACCTAATATCCCATTCCCTTAAAAAAGAATGGAGGGGAACGTTCCAAAAAGGGTTTAAATGGAGAAAGGACCCCTCTATGGTATATTCCATTTTTGGATGAGGTGATGCAACATGAGTATAGTGGGACAAAAAGCCCCCGAATTCAAGAGCGAGGCCTATGTGGATGGGCATTTCAAGCCCATCAGCCTATCCGACTACAAGGGAAAATGGGTGGTGCTCTTTTTCTATCCCGAGGACTTCACATTCGTTTGTCCCACCGAAATACGGGGTTTCGCCAAAAAAGAAGAGGAATTCAAGAAATTGAACGCCGTGGTGATCGGGGCGAGCACCGATTCCAAGCACTCCCATAAAGCCTGGGTGGAAAGGGACATGCCAGAAGTCAAATTTCCCCTCCTCGCGGACACCCGACACTCCATCTCACGGGATTTTCGAGTATTGAAAGAGGACCAGGGAATCGCCTACCGGGGATTGTTTCTCATCGACCCGGAGGGGTATGTCCGGTATGAAGTGGTGTCTGATCTGGACGTAGGGAGAAGCGTGAAAGAAACATTACGCGTGCTCCAAGCCTTCCAAACCGGGGGTTTGTGTGAAATAGATTGGGAACCCGGGAAGGAAACACTGGACAAAAAAGCCAAGGCAACTGTCCCCGGGAAGTGAGGGGGTTTTTCCCCTTATTCCTTCCTCATTCTTTTTTATTCTCGAAAAAATTGTCTAGCACCATGCGCTGGTACAAGCCCCTCCTTTTTCCTTTCGCTTCCCGGTTCATCGCGGGGGAAACCCTGCATGAGGCATTGGTATATGGTCAGCGTCGCCGAAAAGAAGGAATTACTCCTTTATTCGATGTCCTGGGGGAAGCCGCCACCCGGAAATCGGAGATCGTTCGGGCGACCAACGATTATATGAATGTCATCGAAGGCATGCACGACGCCAAAATTCAGGGGGGATTGTCTCTCAAACTAACCAGCTTCGGATTGGATGAGGATAAGGAATTATGCTTCCGCGCCGTCCATCGGATTGTGCGCCATGCGCATGCCCACCGCATCCTCGTGTGGGTTGATATGGAGTCGTCCGCCCACACGAAGGCCACGCTCTCCATCTACCGCCGCCTCCTCGAGCATCATGACAATGTGGGGATATGCATCCAGGCGTATCTCAAGCGTTCCAAGCGGGATATCCTCTCCCTCCTCCCCGACAACCCTAAAATCAGGCTGGTGAAAGGAGCGTATACTGAGTCTGCCAGCGTGGCCTATACCCGCCACCCGGAGGTGGTGAATCATTTCAAGGCACTCATCACCTTATGCATCGAGAAAAAGGTCTGGTTGGCCGTGGCCACGCATGATATGACCATCATCAACCACACCCTCTCCCTCGCGGGGAAGACTAAAAACCATTTGGAATTCCAGATGCTCAAAGGCATCAAGGACCGCGAGAAAAAAGTCCTTTCCGAGGCCGGATACAGGGTGGCGGAATACATCCCTTTCGGAAAAGAATGGGATCGCTATTTTTTCCGTCGCCTCCGGGAGGGATGGTACAGTTTATTGTGGATGCTCGTGAGCAGCCTGACTGGTTGACACAAAAAAAAGAAACCCATCACGGGTTCATTGCTTGGAATTCAGTGAGAGAATCCCTCAAGCAACCGGGGGTGGTCCAGGAGAATAATACAATTATTCTCGTGTCCTTGGAGTGCACACCCGAAAGCGTGCGGCCGATCGAACACCCGAAAACATACACACGTCAATGAGCCGTTTCGGCCGCCAAGAGGGTGTAACCCTCCCTCGTCCATCGGGACGCACGATCGAAAGCGCTTCGGAACAAATTCAATCGTTTTTGGCCGCCGGGGGATTGAAGAATCCCCCTCGTCCCTCGGAGCGCACGTTCGGTTTTTTCGCTGTTTCTTCAGGGGTATCAGAGATACCCCGGGTTCGGGGCGGCCGATCGAAAGCGGCCATCGAAATCGTGCCGAGGAAGCGTGCGGTTAGAGATAATCTATCCCCATTCCATCCCGCGCGGGCCCGGCGTAGCGGGGAGTGACGCCGCGGACATGGGTGGGCTGCTTGCTCGCCGAAATGAAAGGGCTCCTCACCCCCGTGAACACCGTGATAACCTCAATCTTGTTCTCGAAGGAAGGATTGATCCGCGCGCCCCAGATAACCGTGGCGTTGTTGTCCAACTGCTCGGTGAGCATCTCCCCTATTTTGTTAGCTTCTCCCAGGGTGAGCTCATACCCCCCCGTAATATGGATGAGTGCGCCTTTGGCACCGGCGATGTCCACATCCAGGAGTGTGTTATTCAGGGTGTCGGCGACCGCCTCTTCCACACGGTTGACGGATTTGCTCTCCCCCACCGCGATCATGGACAACCCGTGTCCCGTCATGATGCTCCGCACATCCGCAAAATCCAGATTGATCAAGGATGGTTGAGTAATGGTTTCGGTGATCCCGGACACGACCCGGGCGATAAGCTCATCCGCCACCCGGAAGGCGTCCTGGATGGGCAGATTGGGCACCAACTCGGCGAGGCGATTGTTATCGATAACGATTACGGTATCGCAAATTCCTGCGAGACGCTGAATCCCTTCTTCCGCCTTAATGGTGCGCGCCCGCTCGAGGGCAAACGGATATGTAACCATGGCAATAACGATGGCCCCCTGCTCCTTGGCAATCTGGGCGATGACAGGGGCGCTCCCCGTTCCCGTGCCCCCACCCATGCCCGCGGAGATAAACAGCATGTCCACCCCCCGCATGACGGATTCCAGATCGGCTTTGCTTACCTCGGCCGCCTTCTCCCCCACTTCAGGATAGCCGCCGGCCCCTAAACCCCGGGTGACGGATTTTCCTATGAGAATCTTGGTTATGTTGTCGTTGATAATGGATAAATGTTGCTTATCCGTATTCACGGCCACCAATTGGGCGCCCGCGATATTCATGCTCGCCAGGCGGTTGACCGCATTACACCCCGCGCCCCCGGCGCCAATAACCATAATTTTGGGTACGGAAAATTCCTCGATCCGGCCCCCATCCGACTCTTGCTGCTTCTGCTTGACGGCTTCATCAATCATTGAACGCATGTTTTTTCACCCCTCGTCCCCATACTTCCCCTTGGTAAATGGAAAGATCTGTGCTCACTATACGGGGACCCGAATTAATAAACATGTGCGGCAATCGTCGCAAGGGGAGCAGACGATCCTCAAAACACATTATGTGGAAATGGGGAAGTGGTGTCAAAAAACGGGCGCTTCCGCTACTCAACCTCCACGCGTGCCATCTTCCCTTTCTGGATGTCGGAAGAGGGCCAATACACGGCAAAAGAAAACGACTCGTCCGCGATGAAGGAAACCTCCCCCACCTGTCCAGGGGAAAGGTTGCCCGTGGTAAAAATGAACGCATCGATGTCCCTCGCTTTCCCGGCGGGCGCCCGAATAACGGCGCCTCCGAAGGAGACGTTGGAGGTGGCCACCGAAATGGTGAATGTCACCGCATCCCCTTTCTGGACCACGAATACTTGTTCTCCAAGGACGCCGGAATCATTCACCGTGAAGAAAAAAGCCTTTACTTCCGGGGAAGGAAGTGGGGGTGGCTCAGCCGCCGCATTGGAGGAATCGCGCTGGATACTCGCCACGAATTCCCCTGTGCAGGTTTCGGTGGTCAAGTCATAGGCATCGAATAACCCTTCGTCGTCCCGCACCAGCACGCACGTGGCGGTTTGCCCGGCATACCGGGAGGTGGAATTATTATCGATGTACAGGCGAACCCGGCAGGTATCCTCCTCCGTTAAATTTAGCACTTCAAAGTTTAGGGGTTCGCCATCCGAAGTATACCAAAATGTGGCCGTGGCTTTCCCGCACGAAGCAAGAACGTTCTCAAAGCATTCTTCATTGGCTTCCAAGTCCTCGGAGATGCAAAACGTAATGGAGGGACCCGGGCCGGGAGAAAACCCTTCATTCAATGGAGGAGGAGGAATAGCTTGAGTCGAATCGGTGGCCGGTGGTGGGGAAGTACACCCCACCAAAAGAATCACGAGACCCAAACCTATTGCCCAGTGAGAGAAATCCATAGGCCAAAGCGGGTATCCAAAGATATAAACCTAATGCCTATTTCCCCATGGTATTAAATTCCCCCCGACCGTGCCATCCATATGGTACTCAGCTGGATCAGAAAATGGATCACTAAAAAGGATTCTAATAAACCTGTTGGGGAAAATGACCTTCCACCCAGTGGTTTGGAAACACCTGAAAAAGAATTTCTGGATGACGAAATAAAAGAAGGGTCATCCGAAATCATGGACTCGCCTGAAATCCCCCCGCTCTCTTTACCCCGGAAGAGTAATGCCTCAAAACTCATCGAGGCCGCGCTGTTCATGTCCGCGAAGGGATTGAATGTGGAGGAGTTAAGCAAGGTCACCGGCCGACCCATCCTCGAGACGCGGGGGCTCATCCCTGGAATCATTGAGGGATTCAATGCGCAGGATACAGCATTGGAGATTGTGGAAGATACCGGGGGTTATCGAATGAAGGTCCGCGCACCCTTTGATGAGAAAGTCACGCATTTAGCGGGGGGAAGTGAATTGAATCCGGGAGAAATGAAAACGCTGGCCTTCATCGCCTACAAACAACCCTTGCTCCAGAGTAAATTAGTTCAGGTTCGGAGCAACACCGCGTATGAACATCTGCAAGTACTGGTTGAAAAAGGATTCGTGTCGCGCGAACCTAAGGGAAGATCCTATGTCTTGCGCACCACCAAAAAATTCTCCGAATACTTCGGCACGCACGCCCTGAAAGTCACGCCCATGAAATCCTTACAGACAGAAGGAAAAATAGACCACTCCCAAGCCGAAGAATTATCGTGATCCCCCCTGAAATTTTTCCCTACCTTTTTCAACTGATCGCATTCCTACCAGCGCATGGTGTCCTACCGAATATTCGAGTTTTCGTGGTTTCAACGCCAATTTTCTTTTCTTCCATTATGGGAGAAGATGCGGGTCGAACGGTTTATTCTCCAAATTGCTAAAAATGGGCCATTCATTGGAAAATCTATCCGGTATCCTTTTTTCCGTGAAAAAAAATTCAATGGAAAACGATTATATTTTTTGGTCTATGAGGAATGGCACGCCATCCTATTAGCAGATATCAGTGACAAGAAAGGACAGCCCGAGACTATCCATCGAATTGTTTTCCAACTTGAAGCGCTGAAGAATTTCGTCGGTAAAAAAATTAACGAGTATCAGGAATAGTGCGGGGTTTCCAAGGATAAATACGCCCTTTTCGGATATCCTCAAATACATGTTGAAAATCGTCTAATAAGGAATCGTCCTTTTCAACGGATTTGGATTTTTCCAACTCGCCTGTTTTCGTATGGGCCATACTTCAAATAGGCCCCTGGAAGATTATAAACCTATCAATAATTTTGAGTATCAAAATAGCTTCTTCTGGAACAACGCATCCACCAGCCGGACATTGGTTCCCCACTTCTGCCGGGCACACGCGGGAAGGGATTGGTGGCGAGCGAGATATTCTTGAAGAAATTTAATCGTGCGGGCATCGTGGGGGTAGCCTGAGCCAATGTCCCCGAAGGAATGGAATTCTTCCTGCAATACTTTGATGGCCGCATCTCGTTCTACCTTCGCTAAAATGGAAGCGGCCGAGACGATGGGATAATTCACATCCGCCTTGTGCTCGGCAATGATTTTAGTGGGATAAGAAAGATAGCTGCGGATGCGCCGAGCAAAATGGGACGCTAAAGGATCGGGTGAATCCACATACACCAAATCGGGTTTGTCAGGGAGGTTATTGAGCAGGTGCCCGGCCTTCATGGCCTCAATCTCATTCAATGAGAGACGATCCATGAGGATATCCATCTCACCCGGGAAAAGGGAAATAGTGGCATGGTGGTGCAATTGTTTTTGGAGCAAGGGGTACAGGCGCTCCCGTTCACTTACGGGAACTTCCTTGGAGTCCTTCGCCCCCATCTCGCGCAATGACTCCTCGTAATCCGCATCGATAAGAGCAATGGCCAAAACCATGGGGCCAATGGCCGGTCCCCGGCCCGCTTCGTCAATGCCGGCAATGAGCATAAAGAGGTGAAGGGCGGATGGGCCTATAAAGATTGCTTTAAAAGACTGTTTCCGAGGTTTTTGGGTATGGATGGCATCATCAAGAACTACCGGCGCGGCCGGGACACCCAACACCCCACCCAATATATCATTGTGGTAGAAGGCCTGGATAAACGGGCGGAAGCGGCCAAGCTGGCGGGAAAGAAAGTGACCTGGAAGAGCGTGGGGAATACCATCATTTCAGGAAAGGTCATGGCCCCCCATGGCACCATCGGAGCGGTGCGGGTGAAGTTTGAGAGAGGACTCCCCGGACAAGCGATTGGGGGAAAGGTCAGTATTGCCCAGTAAAGGGACGCCAACCTATTTCCCTAAACACATTTTATTTTCTCGTCCGATCCATGTATCAGCCCATAATCCTGATCAGATGCCCCACGCGTGGGGGTTCTCATTATACATCGACACGAGCGTCCTGTGCCAACACTTATTCAGTGATGCGTTCAAGCAAGCAAGATATTAATTGATTTAATTTATTGTTATTTCAATCTACATTCATCTCGAACAGCACAATAGGAAAAGGAATACTGAGGCGTTCGAGGATGCGCGGGTGGAGTTCGCCCATGAAACCGGAACGATGGCCCATTGTTACAGTGGCGCTCCGGCCAGGGATGAATGTCGGGTTACCCATGGGAGCGAAAACAGGCTTCTCGCCCAAAACTTGTGCAAGGGCTTCGACCATGCCCTTCATCTCCTCGAATGACGCCGAGGCATGCCCCGAGAGGGTACAGAGCTTGTACACCGTCCGCGTCCCCGTTTCAGTATGGGAATCCGGAACCACCACCTGATCCAATTCGAACAACCGGAATGGTAATCGTTTGGAACGGTTGGCCAATAATGCTCTCATGGTTTCGGGGTAAAGCATATTGCGTACCATCGAGAGACCTTTCTCTTTCACCACGCCCAACGTGATGTGTGGGGACTCCTCCCTATCAAAGGAGGTGAAATGATGCGCATGCGCGGTGAGGATTCCCGTCATAACTTCCTGGAAACCCATTCCAACGAGGGCCAACCGGATATCGGCATTCAATTGGGTTTGGGGAAGAATGCCCCCGCGGGTGGACAATGCCACTTCCATGGGGGAAAGGTTATCGAAACCATAGGCGCGGGCCACATCATCTACTAAATCCAAGGGGTGCAACACATCCACGCGGAAGGAAGGAACTTCCACTACCACCTGCTTAGGATTCATTTTAGGCACGCCATACAACATGCGCCCCAACAATTGGGACACTTGCTCAGAAGTGAAAGACGTTCCTAATGTCCTATTGACCACATCGATTTCCAATGGAACGAGGCGCGTGGCCAGCTCCGGGGTCACGCGAGGCTGTTGTTCATTGAAAAAATGAATCTGAACCTCATGGATGTCGCCTTTCATGTCCGTGAATAGGTGCGCCAAAATATCGAGTATAACGCTTACGGTGGGCCAATAGTGGCCAGACACTTCCACGAACAAATCGCGATCTTCCGGAGTAACCTGCCCCGCGTGCTGGGAATTGATAATGGGGGGCATGGAAAGGATTTTTCCCTTGGCATCCCTGAACACTGGATATACGGGAAAATCCTTCAAGAGGTGCGCATATTTTTTCCCGGTAGGATGATTGACAAGGATGTCAGATCCGCGTTGCGATTTCTCTTCCCCCAAGGGAGCGAAAAGAATATCGTGAGGGGGCAATCCCACGAAAGAAATGGGCCAGGCTATCTTTCTTAATGGATAAATTCCAATAGCCGCCTTCTTGCGCTCGCGGGCAAAGGTGGCATGAATCTTCTCCTGCACCCAAATCAATTCTTCCAACCGTTCGGGGGTCAAAGGGAGGTTCCGCACGACCATGGCAGCGGTAAATGGACGCACGGGGTGCACCGATTTTTCTACTAATACGCGGTAATCAGATGGTTTCTTTTCGATTGGTGGAAGCCCTTTTGTGTACCCCAAATAAGCATTCAGCACGCGCGCGATGCCAGCCGTGGATATCATGTCGGGGCGGTCCGCCGTGATGTCCATCTTCATCCATTTTGGATTGTTTTCAGTGAGTTCGAATCCCAAACGGGACAAGGCTTCCTCTAATTGGTCAAGGGTAATGGGCTTCCGCATGTACGCGTTGATTTGATCCAGGGAAGAATCAACATTAACCATCCATTTTACCTCCCGGGATGGTGTGACGAGTGATAGGATAGTGGCGGATGTAATCCAGATCCACCTCCGGGCCCAATATTTCCTTGAGAGTAGCCTTTTCATGGATGAATAACGCGGCGCGTTCCAGACCAAACCCCCACGAGATAACAGGAACATGGATCCCCAAAGGCGCCAATGTCTCGGGACGGAATATTCCCGAATTGATTAACTCCACCCATATCTTGAGACGGGGGTGAAAGGCTAAGGCCTCCATGCTGGGTTCAGTATAGGGATTGTAGGTGGGGCGAAATTTTATTCGGGTGAGGCCCAACTTGGCATAGAATTCCTTGATAACCCCCATGAGATGACGCAAGGTCAAATTCTCCCCCATGACGAGACCATCAACCTGATAGAATTCCGCCAAATGAGTGGGGTCAATGGCCTCGTTCCTGAAAACGCGTCCGATGGAAAACGTTTTGGAAGGAATGGGAAGGTTTGTTGCCAGCGTACGAAAGGTGGTCGCGCTCCCATGCGTGCGCAGGAGCAGCTGCATGGCGATGCGGGGGTCCCATTCATAGCCGAAGCCGGTGGAACCCGTTTTCCCTCCGTGTTCATGCATAGCCTTCACCCGCTTCACGAGTTGAGCGTCGGGCAACACCGCTCTCCCGGAGGGAAGGTAGAATGTATCCTGTATCTCCCGCGCGGGATGATCCTGGGGGATGAACATGACATCCATATTCCAGAAAGCGCTCTCCACAAGCGGGCTTTCTTGTTCCTGGAAACCCAATTCCACCATGATTTTTTGCACGTCATAAATGACTGAGCGGAGGGGGTGAATGCGGCCTACTTGTTTTTCATCCACCCCGGCCTTGACATCATATGGTTTGAATGACCCTTTTTTCCAATCGCCACTCATTAGGATGGAGGGGGTGAGGGGACCTATTTGTTTGGATGACGAAATTCTTTTTTGGGCCAGCGCCTTTTTCCCATCGGGGGTAAGCCGCGCCAACTCATTGGTGGTGGTTTTAGGGAGGATGAGACCGCGGGCCTGAAGCTCTGCAACAATGGGAGAATCACGCGGAGGAAATTCGTCCCGCGCGAGGGCTTGGAGCATCATCCACACGGGTGAATTGGCGATGGATTTCTTTCCCAAATGGGTTAATGCCACCATGGTCTGTTCCCCATCCCCTTTCACCTCAATCCACTGAGAACGTTTGGCCAGGCCGAAGGCCGCGGTAAACTCTTGAGTGGTCCCATCGAATGTATTTCGCAGGTCATCCAAGGAAAGGGGTTTGGGATCAAGAATAGTGCCTAATCGCTGTTCCGGAAGGCTATTTTTTTCCAAAGCCGCTAAACCAGTGGGAGAAAGTATCCAATGGATGACCTTTTCCCTCGTCACACGCGCTAATCCTTGGGATTCGAGCTCTCCGAGCACACGGCGAATGGCATCCGCGGACATCCCCGTACTCTCAACGAGATGATGGATGTGTACATCCCGATCCAACTCCAACGCGCTGAGCACCCGGTGCAGGGAAAGGTCCATAGGAATGGAAATAGCCCCAAGGCGTTTAAAACTCCCCTCCTCCACCCCGTTTGAGGGAGACTCGTGCGCCCCAAAGTTAACTATAATCAGGACCTTTATTCATGCGGGGAACGATTATTTTTAGCCGCATAAAATCTCCTCCAATGGTACTATTTGGGAAGGGGACCAGATGAATAATCCTATCACCCCAACGCGAGCAACACTACCATGATCCCCACTCCCAGAAGGAAAAATCCCAATTGGACCAGGGAAACATTCCATTTCACTTCTTTATGCAATTCAGGAATCAAATCGCTCCCCGCGATATAGAGAAAGTTTCCTGCGGCAAAGGGCACCAGCCAAACGGATAATCCTTCCGCGATTGCTCCTAATCCAAAAACCAGAAAGACCCCAAACAAGGACGTGAGAGCGGTGAAGAGATTTATCTTCAATGCCTCATTAACCTTGAATCCCCCGTGGAGAAGAATGCCGAAATCCCCGATCTCCTGGGGAATCTCATGCAGGGCCACCGCGATGGTCGTGGCGATGCCAGCGGGAATACTAATCAAATACGCCGCGGCAATGATTATGCCATCAAGGAAATTGTGGAAAGCATCCCCCACTAAATTGACCCACACAAACGGATGCTTATGATCTTCATGGGGGTAGTGGCAATGGCGCCAATGAATCACTTTTTCGATGATGAACATGACCACGATCCCCGCAAGGACGGTCAATGACACCTCAATCCCAAACCCTAATTCTTCCACACTCTCCGGGAGCAGGTGAATAAATACATCCCCAAATAAGGCGCCGGCCGCAAATGCCACGAGAAAAACCAGATGGCTCCGCAGCCGCTTTTGATTCAGGGACAACGTAAAAATTCCAATGAGGGAAATCAAACTCACCGCAATAACAGAAAGAAAAGCATATTCCAATGCCGCCATAAATGCGCCTCCAACCCAGCGATAATCCGTAATACACCTTTATAATAGGAATGAGCCCCCGATGATATAGCAGGCTGCATTGGCGTTTTCTTCCAGGACACCCCTAAGCGGCTTGCTAGGGAAGAATGGTGTTGGCCAGATTTTTTGATCAACCTTTTTTCCCAAAAAAAAGGACGGAAGAGGTTTTTGATCAACCTTTTTCCCAAAAAGGTTGCGGGGTTGGCAGAGTGGTCGGCCAGTTTCGACTGGCCACTGCGAAAAAGGGCACCCATTTTAACAAACGGGTGCCCAGTCCATCCAAAGAAAATAAAGGAAGCGGGGTTGGCAGAGTGGTCTATAGCGGCAGCCTGCTAAGCTGTTCCGGGAAACCGGGCGAGGGTTCGAATCCCTCACCCCGCGTCACTATTTTATTTGAGTCGAGTTCTTTAGTGAATGAGTTTTCCTCACTCCTCCACCATCGAGTTTCTTCGTTACCCTTTTTTTGAAAGAATAATTGGCTAATCGACAACCAGAGGAAAGAGCTCCCTTTCTTTTTGAGAAATTCGTTGAGCAAGATCCTCAAACAATTCTTCCACCAAGGGATGCTGATTAATCTTTCCTCTTTTGGATTCTTTAACCATTTCAAATGTTATCCCGCGCTTCTTCCAGGTGCGGCCATCATCAAGGAAATTGTTAATCGTTGGGAGAATTTTATCCAAAGCATGGACGAAACGGGATTCCTTATCCAGTTTGGATTCATAGGCCGCGATCGTCGCATGCAAATCCCCAAACTCGGGGAATTCCGATTGTAATCGAATCGCGGCCAGGCGCTCATTCTCTTTCTTCATTGATTTATCTTTGGCGAACGTGTCGATGTCACCCGCATACACTTCGACGAGATCATGGACTAAGGCATACCGAATAACCTTATCGAGATCTAAATCCAAATGGTGGGATTGAACTAAGTACCATGCCACGAGAGTCAATTGGTACTGGTGCTCACAATCGTTCTCCAATTGGTCCTCACCTTTAACATATATGGCCCGCTTCACTTGCCGGAGCTGATGGGTCATGCTCACAAAGCGCAGGAGGGGATCCAAATGGGGCATCACCCGGATAGGATAACGGGAATAATAACCATTTGCCCACTTCTTACACTACTATGAGGGCTTCTCCATCCCGGAGGGCTTTGAACAGGATCTTTTTCTCAATCAGGTAGGAGATGGCCTTGTCCGCCAATTCCGTCTCTGGATGGGGAGATTTGTAATGAGGGACGATAGTATAGTCCAGTAGTCCCAATCCCTTCCAGATTATTTTGGATGGCTTGCCATACGGCTTTTGGGATAGGTCGTCCATGATATGAATGCCTTTCAATGAAGGGCCTAAAACACAGATGCCAGCGCTGAATCCGCTGTAAACCACATCCGCTTTTTCCCGGTGCATTTTTTTTACTAATACATCAAACCCGCTTTTGTGCATGGCTTGGCGAAGCACGAAAGCGTTGCCTCCTCGCACCCAAAAAACGCCAAATTCCGAACATTTTTTTTCGAGTTTTTTGGGTTTAGAAAAATAATCACGCAAATCCAGAATTTCCACTTTTAACCCTAATTCAGTGAGTGGAAGGATATCTGATTGAATGCTTTTCTTCCGGCGCGCGAGGTCGGATGAAAAATCCAAGGCGTTTGGAATATAGGCCGTTTTCCTGTTTTTGGGAAATAATCGTTTGAATGCGGCGGTTTCCTTCCCAATCTTGTAGGAGGATAGGTAGAAGCGCATGCATTTAGGGTTGGGTGGGAGAATTTATAGGTTCCTCCCGGATTCAGGAAGGGATGGCAATCAGGGTAACACGAAGGATTGGAAGGCTTCCCCCAATCGCTGAGCAATTTCTTCGGGGGATTTCCCTTCGATTTCGGACCGGGGCATGGTGAACACGCATTTTTTTCTATCCATGAGGAAGATGCTGGGAGAAGACGGAGGGGATGGTGTCACATACTCCCGGAAGCGTTGGGTCGCCTCATTGTCCACCCCGGCGAAAACGGTGGCTCGAACGGAGGGAAATTTTTGGTTTTGAGTGGCTAAAACGATTCCCGGGCGCGCGCTCCCCGCGGCACACCCGCATACCGAATTAACGACAACTAACTTGGTGCCGGGAGTTGCGAGGAAGGAATCCACTTCCTCCTTGGAATGCAACAGGGTGAAACCCGCATCGGCGAGCTCCTGCTGCATGGGCGCGGTCATCTCGGCGGGGTAACGGCTCTGGGCGAGGGGGATCATAAGAAGAATGGGTGACAAAACCTATATTAAATGCCCTGGAAAAAAAAAGTCACCGAGAAAGGGAACTTTTGAGGGCAGAAATGGATTCGCGCACCTCCTTTAGGTTGGAGGCCTTTTTCATGTATTTCTTGGCATATCGCATGATTGGCATGATAGATTCTATTTTCCGTCCAAACTTCTTTTCCATCCACACATACCGGGGAAACAACCACACGTGAAAATGGCTGCTACTCGTATCTTCCTCAAGGATCATGTGGACGAATTCCACCCCCAATGTTTTTCGCATTGCCTTGCGTGTACGGGAAACGAACTCGATAAAATCCATACGCTCGTTTTTCGTCATGTCATCAATCCCATAAAAGTGACGTTTGGATACAATGATCACAAATCCAGGAATGGGATATTCGAAATCCTGCTCCGCCCGGAAATGAACAGAGGAGACTATGGTTCCCCCGATAGGAGTTGCGGAACCTTTTTGGATGGCACATGCGATGCAAGAGATGGAGTGGGTTTTCCCTTGTAAATCTACAATTCTTGCCACCCCAAATCACTCCCGCAAAAGACTTGGGCAGCACCGGCTCAACACTTTCTTCTTTTCCTCGGAGTTGAAATGGGGCCAATTCAATATTTCCTCGAGCGTGCGGCCGCACCCCGTGCAATTGGATTCCTCATCCAGGGTACACACATTGGTGCATGGGGAAGGTATGTCCTGTTCCATAAAATTCGCCCCTACAGACTCCACTTTATTTCAGTGTCATGGTGCAGGAGGAGGTAGACGAAGAATATCCACGTGAGGAGTAATGGAACTAATAGAATAGAGAAAGTCGGCCCAACCAAGGTTAGTTGATTGTCTAACATGATATCTCCGGGAACGAAAAGAGTGGTGGCAGTAGCCGCGTGCGCGGGGGTGGGAATGTTGGCCCAATTCAGGAATTGGACAATGGGAAAAACGGGAGAAAACGTGGTCACGATGACGATTAATGATAACACGAGAATAGACCATGAAAAAGGACTCCGCTTCACATACACGTTTCCCAAGCCCGGGATGACAATGTTGGAGAAGAGAGCGACGAGGAAAGAGATGCGGGGTTTCTTGTTTATGTCTTTTTCTTTTGAAATTGGACGGGGATGAACTACTTTTTCTCCCCGCTGGAGGGGCATGATCTTGGAGCGAATCCCTTTATCCATGGCGTGGATATCGAAACTTTCCGGATCAAATGTTTGGATGGGGGTCTTGCGCCTGGAGACGGAGTTCTTGGGAGGGGGCATGGTACAGAAGGGAATTCCGGGCTATTTAAAACTGGGCATGAAGGGAAAATAAAGCTAGAAAAAAATAGAGTATTGTGACGGTTCGAAAAATGTGAAACGCATAACGCGTCGGGAAAACAACTCCTCGTCCCGCAAAGCGTCGCTCAAACTCCTAAAATTAGGTTACGAGTTCTACTGCATGTTTGCTTTCTGCTCCATATAGCAATCGCGGCAGAACACCGGTCTTCCCTGCCGAGGCTGGAAAGGCACTTGCGTCTCTTTTCCGCATTTGCTACAGGTGGCATCAAACATCTGGCGGGGACCTCGATCGAAGCCACCGCGTTCTTGGAACGCCATCCGTTGTTTTCTCCTTTTTCTCTATATACCGGAATCCCTCATTAATGGGAACCCGATACATCAAATGCCCTCCAAGGCATTATAAACCCGAGTATGGGAGGCCGCCATAAAGCCCAAGCCCATTTTAATGGCCCTGCAGCCTTAAATAGAGCCCTTGATGTATATTTGCCATGAAACCCGCCCTTTTCCTATTGGGAGTCCTGGCCCTCATTCTGCTACTTCCATCAACGTCGGCGAGTGACATCCAATACCCCATTGTTGGGGAATGTGCCGAAGACCAATATCCCATTGTGGGAGAATGCCCGGATGAAACACCACCCAAATTGGGACCCTCGTATTACCTCCAGCCCGAGTTTTATCTCCCATCAAAATTGAGAGAAACATGACATTCTATGTTTTAGGGAATTGAACCCCATTTTGCAGGGTGGACAAAAATCAAGAAAGCCTGGGGGATTCAGAACCAACCTTTTAGGAAAAGGTTGGCGAAAAGGCGTCTGGGGTACTGCAGTGGCAGTACCCCTAAGAGCGGGATCGAGGAACAAGACCTCGATGCACGGGAGAGGATTCGAACCTCTGAAGGCACTAAGCCACCAGATCTTGAGTCTGGCCCCTTTGACCGCTTGGGTACCCGTGCAACTGTATTTTCATGATGGGTCCATGGGGGTTACATACCCTTGGTACCCTTCACCATTCAAGATCGGGGAAGGGTTAAAAAGAATGGTCAGGGGAGGCCCAGGGCATTCCGAGCCAGGAGGAGGGCAAGGGCAAATACGAGGATGGTTCCTAGGGCGAGGTGGATGGTTTGTTGGGGGGTTATCCAGGGACGCATCCAGGGCATGCGAATGGGAAACGAAAGGGGATTATAATCCTCACGGGGAATGGGCATCCAACCAATCCAGGAGATCATCCGCTAACGAGGGGTGGCGGATCAGCATATCCGTGCCATGACCAGATTCCTGGAGCAGGAGGAGTTGTTTGTCGTCGAGGGGGAGAGATGGGAAAATAGTCTGCGCGGATTGGGAGGAATAGGGGTCGTCCTTGCTGGCGACAATTAAAACGGGGACTTGTATTCGGGATATGTTTTCCTGAACATCAATGCCCTTGTAGCTCATTCCGGGAGAGAGGAGGATGATTCCCTGGAACGAGGCATCCCTGGAGGCCGCATTCAACGCGGCGTTGGCCCCAATGCTGGCGCCTATGAGAAAAGCGTTTTCAGTTGGAATTAATTGTTTGGATTCCAAAATGTCCTTTTCAATTTTCTGGAACTCCGAATCAGGAAATTGGATATAGGAAAGAGCTTCCTTGTTTCCGTCCTGGATGCGCGAATCGCCGTGGCCGCGCACGTCGAGTGAAATAATGGAATAACCCCGCGCAAAGGCTTTCTCAGCAAACCCATCAAAGGAGTGGTGGTCTTTCCCGAATTGATGGATGAGTATGAGGGTGGGCTTTTCGAGTGCGGGATGACGCCAGCGCGTCCCCACGATCTCGACCCCATCCTGGGTTTTGTATGAAATACGTTCGCCTGACATTAAAATTCCTCCCGGCACGGGAGAAGGGGCCGTGCACCCACTTAGAATGAATAGTATAATCATCAATCCAATGAAATGGAAACGCATAACAAGCCTTAGTGCAGTAGGGGGATGGGTTGAGGCATGCGGGCATTATATGCCAGCAACCCCCCGCGGAAATTGTAAACCTGTTGATAGCCCCGCTCGCGCAGGAATAGGGTGGCCCGCAGGCTTCGTGCCCCCGAGCGACAGATGAGAATCATCTTCTGAGACTTTGGAAACGCGTCGAACGTGGAGGGAGTAATAGTGGACATGGATATGAGTTGGGCCTGGGGAAGGTGGCCAGAGTCCCATTCCTCTTTTTCGCGCACGTCAATCCAAACCCATTCCTTGTCAGGGACGTAGGAGAGGGCTTCGGCCGCGTCCATCTCAAAGGGGAGTGCCATAGGAAGTATTCCGTATAACATGGTTTTAATGGTTGACCTGGGTGGAGAAGTATATGGCTCCTCTTACGACCGATGCCGTGCTGGGAATGAATGTCCAAAGGAAGGCGCAATGGAAAACAATTTTTCGTATCCTGAGGAAAAATTATCCTAATCTCAAAATAGGATTGACCCAATGGAAGAATCCATTCGAGCTTACCATATCCACCATCCTCTCCGCGCAATGCACGGATGCTCGAGTCAATTTGGTTACTAAATCGCTGTTTAAAAAATACAGGAAGCCCACTGATTATCTCAAGGTGGCCCCCGAAGAATTAGAGTTGGATATCCGATCCACGGGATTCTACAAAAACAAGACTAAAAACATCCGGGGGTTATGCACGCGTCTCATTTCCCATTATGGAGGGAATATACCCGAGCGCATGGAGGAATTGATCACCCTTCCCGGAGTGGGAAGGAAAACGGCCAACATCGTGCTATTTGCGGGGTTCAATAAGAAAGAGGGGATTGCCGTGGACACGCATGTGTTCAGGGTATCCAAACGATTGGGTCTCGCGGAAGGAAAAACCCCGGAGAAAGTGGAGCGTCAGCTCATGGAGATTGTTGATAAAAAGGATTGGGGAAATCTCACCAACTATCTAATTGGACATGGGAGAAAAATCTGCGTGGCGCAGAAACCGCGGTGTAGTATTTGCCCATTGACAAAAATATGCCCCCGGGTGGGAGTAACCAAATGGGCCTAGCATAAAAGAGGTTTGGGACGCAAGAATAATGTATGGAAGGATGGACCCTCATCCCGGATGCGGGGGCAATGGAAGAGAGGCTCGAGGGGTTGGGAGCCACCATTGTCCAAGAATATGCGCGGGAGGACCGGTATCATTTTCTTCCGGGGCACACGAGCCTCGAAAAGGGATATATTCGAATCCGGGGACCTGAAAATGAAGGAGGTTTATTCCTCATCCAGAAAATGGTTCGCATGAAAGGAAAATGGGTGGAAGCCTACCGGAGCCACCACCCCCATTTTGGGGCCGCCAAACGAAAAACCATGGGTCACTGGCAAGCATGCCTATTGGTACGGAGGGGAAAGGCGTTTCTCCTGGGAGAAGCGCATATTCGGGTGGAACACATTGAGGGGTATGGGGATGTGGTCGCCATTAAAGCAGATAATGACCCCGCCTTCCAGGACATCATTTCCCGCCTCGCCCTCCTTGAAATGGCCGATACACGAGACAAGGACATCGCCCTGGATTTCCTGATCCAAAAAAACGCCAAGCCTCTTTAACTCCTAAATCAGACCATCCTCCATGAGTAACAAGGAGATCGCCAACCTTCTCAATGAGATGGCCGACCTCATGGAAATTTTGGGGATTGAATGGAAACCCCAAGCCTACCGAAAGGCCGCGCGCGTTATCGAGGCGGATCCTGAGCCGGTTGAATTCTTGTTCAAGGAAAAGGGGGAGAAAGCCCTCCTTGAATTAGAAGGCGTGGGGAAAGGGATCGCCCACAAGATTGGCCAATTTCTCTCTAAAGGAAAAGTGGACGAATACGAGGACCTCAAGCATCGCATCCCACGGGGGCTGGTGGAACTATTGAATGTCCCCGGGTTGGGTCCCAAGAAAGCGGCGCGATTGTATCACGAACTGAAAATTACCTCTCTCGCCCAACTGGAACAGGCCGCGCGCTCTGGGAAGATACGGAAACTCCCCGGGTTCAAGGAGAAGAGTGAGGAAGATATCCTCATGGGATTGGAATTGATAAAAAAGGGGACTGAACGAAAATTGCTGGGGATTATTCTTCCCCACGCACGCGCCCTTGAGGAAACCATTTCCAAAATGGATGGAGTTGTGGCGGTCGTTATCGCGGGAAGCCTGCGGCGACGCCGGGAAACCGTGAAGGACATCGACTTACTTGTTTTCACCAAAAAGGAGCAAGAGGTAGCCAAAGCATTGGAAGGATTAGAGGCGTTGGACACCATTGAACGCCAAGGAACCAGCTTGGTGAGCGGACGGCTCAAGATAGGATTGAACGTGGACATGCGGATCCTCCCCCCGCACCTGATGGGATCGGGAATGGTGCACTTCACGGGAAGCAAGGCGCATGGGATCGCCCTCCGAAATCGTGCCATCAAGATGGGAATGAAGTTTTCAGAATACGGATTGATGAAGGGGAAAAAAATAGTAGCAAGCCAAAAAGAAGAAGAGGTGTATCGCGCGCTCCAATTGGAGTATATCCCCCCCGAGATGAGAGAGAACGAGGGAGAAATAGACATGGCGGCGCAAGGAAAATTGCCCACTCTCATAGGATATGGGGATCTCAAGGGGGATTTGCATACGCACACAAACTGGAGTGATGGGGTCCATTCCACGGAACAGATGGTGCAACGGGCGATCGCCATAGGCCACGAATACTATGCCATCACCGACCACTCCTACTCGGATACGGTGGCCAATGGGCTGGACGAAAAAAGATTGAAACACCACATCAAAGAAATCCATGCTCTGCAAACAAAATACCCCCAAATCCACCTCCTCACGGGAAGCGAAGTGCATATCGATAATGCCGGAAAACTGGACTACTCCCAAAAAATGCTCAAGGAATTGGACATCGTTATAGCTTCCGTGCACTCGAGCTTCAAGATGGACCCCAAACAGATGACGAAACGATTAATGAATGCCCTAACGAATGAATATGTCACCTTCATCGCCCATCCCACAGGAAGGCTGATCAACCAGCGCAACCCCTATTCCTTCGACCTTGATAGAGTGCTGGAGGCGGCCAAGGAAAATGGAAAGGCGATGGAGATTAATTCCTTCCCCTCGCGATTGGATTTCGACTACACCCATATCAGGGAATGCGTTAAGCGCGGGGTGAAATTGGTGATCAATTCGGACGCGCACTCCGTCCTCCACCTGGATAATCTTGAATATGGAATCGCTCAAGCCCGAAGAGGCTGGGCGGAGAAGAAAGACGTGCTGAATGCGCTGACTTGTAAGAAGTTTGAGAAGGCGATTGGGAGATGAATTTTCTGGAAAAAAAATATTTTTAGCTCGTAAGACAAATTCGCTCGCAAACACCTGAGGTTGAGTAGTTAATAGGACATTGCTCAGAGGAGGTATAAGGAAAGGCCACAGGTGAACAGCCGTTAACCCCAACGTAGAAATCG
Organism: Candidatus Diapherotrites archaeon; assembly: GCA_030688545.1. NCBI lineage: Archaea > Nanobdellati > Candidatus Iainarchaeota > Candidatus Iainarchaeia > Candidatus Iainarchaeales > Candidatus Iainarchaeaceae > Candidatus Iainarchaeum > Candidatus Iainarchaeum sp. The sequence continues at coordinate 148,520 of JAUYHT010000002.1, forward strand.
TTGACACCATCATCTCCAAATTGTCCACCATGATTTGTCGGAATGACCATAAGTGCGTTTATTCCTGTGATGTAGCACTGTACCCCCAAACCAACTGCAGGCCCTGTTGGACAGGGAGGAGGGACATCATTCGGAGGCAATTTATCTCGCCCTTGTTCATCTTGGCATTTTGTATTGTACCAATCTGGTGTTGGGGCTGGATTTTGAGTCCAAGCTGTCTGATATCCAGTCACCCAAGTACACTTTGTCGAATACGTACCCGCTCCACCCCCGCCTTGTCCCGAAAAATCCGTCGAGTCCAAGCCGTCCAACGTGTCGGCATTGATCCCCGAATATTGGTTCGGAAGCGATTCGCTCGCGGCATTCATGGCTTCGACGAAATGCGTGCCGTCCCCTTTGGGATCGAAAGATAAGGCGAACTGTTCCCACATGATCTGTAGAACTTCGTGGGATACGAGGGGGGTTCCGGTATGACTGGCATAAGTAACTCCTACTCCCAGTCCAATGGCAAAAATAAGCGCTACCATGAGAAACGGCTTCTTGGACATGAAACCCTTTACACCCGAATCGGGTTTTCTGTTGGATTTCAATCCCCATTTACCCATCATCATCGCCCAGGGAATTCATTCCACCCTTAAATATCTTTCTCCTTTCCCGCCTGCGCCTTGGGAAACACCCTTCCTTTTGCCCAAGAGAGGGGGATAATCCCGTATTCCTTTGAATCTCTGCTCTCGTTGGGATTGTCCCCTCGGACTAAAATATACCCAGGAGGAATGTTATATCCTTGGTATTTGAGCTGGACCTGCAATGCATGAAATTGGTTCCTTTCCTTTCGATAGATCCGATCGCCTATTCGGAGAGTGTCATCCGAGAATTCCACCATCTCTCCAGGGACCCCCATTACCCTTTTTACCAACTGGATGCGATTCCCAAAAGCGTTCACATACACTAATCCAACCACCTGATCAGGGAGGATGAGATGATTCTCATAGTATCCATCCCAGAGCCATGCTTTATCCCCATCTTGAAAAGCGGGAAACATGGAATCTCCGACAATATTGATTTCGATACAATCCGGATTCGTCTCTTGACATGCGTTTTCCGCGCTGGCGACATAGGAGAATAGGGTGATTAGCACCAGGATAAGGATGAGGATTGAGATGAGGAATGCGGCGTAGAAGATGGGCTTGGCCCAGCGGCGGAGATGATGCATTTTCTTCCCGTGAACATCCACGTCGAAGAACTCCCGCTCGTGCTTAGGACGGATGGGCATGCTGGGTAAAAGACGGGAGAAAATATATGCTTTGCGAGAGGTATTTGGGAGGGCGTCTGGTATAAAAACTGGATTTCTCCCAATAGGTTATTACATCAGATGGGAGGAAGGGACGATGGTGAAAGAGTTGGACACAAATCATTTCGAGACGGAGGTCGTTCAGAGCCCGATCCCGGTATTAGTGGATTTTTGGGCCGCGTGGTGCGGTCCCTGCAAGATGCTTTCCCCTATGCTCGAGGAAATGGAAAAGGATTTCAAGGGACGATTGATTTTTGCCAAACTTAACGTGGACGAAAACCAAGCCCTGGCGCAGGAATATGGAATCATGTCCATCCCCTGCCTCGTGATGATCCAAAAGGGAAAAGAAGTGGGACGCATTGTTGGATTAATGCCCAAGGCCGAAATGAAACGGTTAATCGAAGACGAATTGAAGAAAGCTAAGTGATTTACGCCTCGAGATAGAAACCCTTTTTGGTCCGGCGGAGCTTCACAACCAATTTTTTCTTGGAAATAACCCTGGGGGATATGACCCACACCTTATGGGGGCCTTGCCGCGCTTCGTAGGCACGCCATGCTCCTACCACATACCGTTCGTTCAATGCGTCGGGGGAGAAAAAAAAAGTTTGGTCGGCCGAGAATAGATGTACCGCTTCCCGCAAGTCAAATTTTTTCTTTCCTCGAGCGATTTTCACCCTGGATTCTTGAGCGTGTTTGGCAGCCCACGCACGAATACGGGAGGAAATTCCTTTTTTGGATCGGGAGAATGTGGCATGAATACGCGCGGCCACACGGCGTTTCTTTTTCTTGAGCGAGTGGCGGGCTCGCGATGGGGCGTGGCGGAGGCGGTGGGCGAATAGGGAGGGGAAAGAGAGGATGCCCTCGCACATGGCCTTTAATACGCGTCCCACGGAAGGGATGCGGCGCTCCTGCTGGTAGATGGAGAACAAGGTGGACCCGAAATAAAGAGCAAGGAGCGCGAGAAAAAACCGCACGAGAAAACCTACATCCCCGAAAGGGGACCAGACACCCAGAAAACCGAATGGCATGGGAAAGGAAACGAGGGGGAGAATTAAAGGCTGCCCTCGAAATGCGTCTAGTATGCTATTTCTATGGTTCAAGGAAATTTATATGGTTCTACTTACAGAGGTTTAAGATTGGTTAAGCGGAAGGTGGAATATATGAGCCCAAAAAAGACTACCATCCAAAAAACTGAAAATATCCAATTGAAACGGTTGGAGAAACTCGATTTCGATCTAATCCACCAATTCAAGGATTCACTCAATGATTTGAAGGAAGGGCGATTTAGGCGCCTCGCATGAGGATTATTTTGAGCCAAGCGGTTCAATAGAAATGATAATTACCCATGTGCGCCGAACCAGGCGCCGATGAGATATCCCACGAGGGCGGCGAGGCCGCCGATGAGGGCCAATTCTAATCCCGACCGCCACCAGGGGACTTTGGTGAATTTTCCTTTCCACGCCCCCGCGAGGAATAGAACTAGCAGGGAGAAAAGCAATGATATTGGAACCGCCATTGACACCGGGAAAAAGAAAAAAGGGAATAGGGGGAAGATGGCCCCCACGTGCGCGGCGATCCCCACCAGGATGCCCGAACGCAAGGGGGATTGGCGCTCAGGAAAAATCTTCAATTCCTCCTGCATCATCGTATCGAGCCAGCGGGCGCGGTTGGCGGTGATTTTTGTCACGATGTATTCCAGGTGTTTTCCAGTGAATCCTTTGGCGCGGTAGATGCTGCGGACTTCTGCTTTCTCCTCATCGGGAAAATGGTCTATTTCTTGCATCTCGCGACGGCGTTCCTTGTCATAGTATTCCTGCGCGGCCTTGGAGGAGGTGTAGGCCACGGCCCCCATGGAGATGCCTTCAGCGAACATGGCGGCCAGCCCCGCAATGATGACGAGGCGCGCATCCTGCGTGGCGGTGGCGACACCGAGGATTAAACCTAATGTATTCACTAACCCATCCTGACCCCCCAGGATGGCATCGCGCAACCATTCCCCTTTCACGGAATCGTTATTCTCGATGGGGTGATGCGGTCGGCGACGAGGGAAACGTGAATGGCTCTTTTTCTTCCGGGAAACCCGCATAGATTTTCCAATGCGCGCGACTATTTAATGAATGCCTCCCCGACCTAAAGGAGGGGCATCCTTCATCGAAAAACGCCAAATGCCCTAAGGGCGTTGTATCGGCTTTTTGATCAACTTTTTTTCCAAAAAAAAAGGCCCGTTTTTTGATCGAACTTATTATTAAAAAGTTCGTTTGATGAAACTTTTTTTCTCAAGAGTAGGGTTTTTGATCAAACTTTTTCTCAAAAAGTTTGATGATGAAGCTTTTTCTAAAAAAGTTTGAGGGGAAGAATCACGCGGGCGCGTCTTGGGTTTCGAAGGAAGGGGTTCCATTCTCCCCATCTCCCGGAGTGGCCACCGCCACCATGATTTCTCCGAATAGATCATCCTGCCACGCGTTCACACGCTTTTCATGAAGGAGAAAGAGGAGCGAGAGGAAGAAATCGATTACCTCATGGGAAGAGCGCCCGTGCACGATGGAGTGGAAACGCGCGAACCCTGATTCGTCCGCGTGGCGGGGGATGAGGTCCATGAATTCCTCCATCTTGCCCTCAAGATTCATTTTGGGGATGGGGAGTGAAAATGCCTGATGGGATTTGCCCTCGCGTTCCTTCTGCGCTTTGGCCTTCGTCTTTTCGAGAATGGATTCAATGCTCTCCACGAGCATATCTAACGTGACTTTTCCTTCACGAGAAAAGCGTGGGGGAAGGAGTTCGGGCATCATGCCCCCCAATAATTCTTCCTCGGTGAGGAGTGCGCGAAGCTCAATTCCTTCTTCCTCCAGGGATGAAAGACGCAAGGCGCGTGCCTTGAACTTGAGGAGGATGGCGGATGCCAGGATGGCATTGGCGGGGAGACGCAAGTCTGTGGATTGGAGGGAACGGATTTTCTCCAAATATTTGTGGGCCAACTCCTTCACGTCGATATTCCATGGATCCATCCGCTCGCGTTTCACTAGTGAAATTAGAATGGTCTTCCACGCGGGCTGGTCGATGAGATCCACCATGTCTTCCGTTTTATTTATTTGGGCGGAAGGATTTTCCATCAACTCGACGCCCTCGAAATCGGCATCTGGATCGTCAACCTTCTTTTTTTCAGTCACCCGTTTTCGATGGGACCGCGCAGTCATCCTTCGGGGGAGGGGGATTATCCATATAATCCTGTCTTTTGGGGGAGGGAAATTTTCTTCAATGGTCATTATATGGGGAAAAAAAATGCTATGGAAAACAATGGTTCTTGGGGGAAATCGTTTCAGGAAGGCCTAAACGGGCCCCACGGCTTTTTATTCCCCGAGAGAATGGCTCGGAGTATGAAGCGCATGGCCTCCGGGGTGCCGGGATTTGACGAGCTGGTGGAAGGGGGTTTTCCGGAAGGGGCATCGGTGCTCATCAGCGGTGGACCAGGGGCGGGAAAAACCATTTTCGCGATGCAATACATCTATGAGGGGGCCCGCTCGTACAACGAACCCGGGTTGTATGTCACCCTCGAAACGGGTTTGAAGGACATCACCTGGAACATGCAGAGCTTCCGGTGGGATATCAAATCCCTTCAAGACAAAAACATGATGAAGATTTACCGGCTTAATTTTTCCCCTACTAATTCCACGGAGGAGGTGGAGGACCAAATCTCAAAAGAATTGTCGATTATCACCAAGATGGTTGACTCCATCGACGCCAAACGCCTGGTGATTGATTCCACCACCGCCTTCGGGGTTTGGGTCAAAGACCATGGGGCTCTGCGCCACCTCCTCTTCGAATTCGTGAATGGCCTAAAGGATATTGGATGCACCACCCTCCTCACGAGCGAAGTAGCAGGAGAAGATCGGAACAAGTTTTCCGCTTTTGGGGTGGAAGAGTTTGTGGTTGATGGAGTGGTGGCCCTGTATTTCATCCCTCCTAACCGGAGCATTTTCGTGCGTAAACTCAGGGGAACGGACCATTCTAAAGCCGTTCATGCCTTCGACATTGAAGAAAACGGCATCGTCGTCAGGCCTAAGGATGAAATTCCCTGGGGCGGGTTGCGTTAACACCCATCCAAAAGAAAGAATTTTATTCTCAAGAGGAGTTGGATGGGGCAGGGTTGTACTGGAGGAGTTGGATGAATCGGGTTAAGGTTTGTGGGATTATAGGGTTGGGAATCGTCATCGGTTTGATTTTTATGGGAAGTCTTGTGGTCGCGCGCCAACCGGAAGGCGCCCCCCAACGGGTGTGGGTGACGAACAAACACGACGGCCAGAGTTTTGCTATGTTTTTGCTGGCCACGGGAAGGGTATCCAGGTGCCACGATACGGATGGGGGGATCAACCCTATGATATTCGGCACACTCTATGCCACTAATTGGGAAGGAAGCGGGACGCGGCACCTCACGGAATACTGGACGTCCTCTCGAAGAATAAGGGAGTTCGCGTGCGGGAAAGATATATTTATCAATGGCATTCGGGGAGACCCCCACCTGGCCTATGCCTTCGATTTCTACCGTTTTCCCCACTAAACCAGGGCCAGAACCCATAAAAACTCCAACATCCATCGAGGGACATTACCTCAGGAGGTTTCAGGATGAAACGAAATATGATGATAGGAATAATTCTCCTTGCCCTGCTCGCATTTGGCGGGTTGGCCCTGGCGCGGGATCCCCAGACCATCCCACCCGGGTCGTGGGTGGAGAACCTGGACGATGGTTCAGGGTATTTTGCCGATGTGTTGATGGCAGCCAATGTTGATAATTGTGTCGATTCGGATGAGGGGATGAAGCCCCTTGAGATGGGAAGCATTGATGTCACCATGCCTGGGGCGAACCGAGCGCGACACTTAGGGGAATATAATACTCCCACCGGGAAAATTCGCGAATTCGCCTGCGGAAGTGATATCCTGATTGATGGCCAACCGGGAGATCCCGGGAAAGCGTATGCATTTGATTACACGCCCAGCCCCCCCATCCAGAAAGGGAATCAGACCGCATTCAATATCCAGACAATATAGTGAAGAATGGGGGGCGCGGCCCCTCTCTTTATTTTCTTTTTTAACTTTGCCCTATGAGAAGAAACATTTCAGCATGGTCATTTTTATCATAATGACCCCTCGATCCAAACGCTGGTAATTCCACGATATTATAATTCACTTCACCATGTTCTCGATAAAGGGTTTCACCTGCGCCACCACATCCCGGTGAACGGATTCAATGGTTTGGTTGGCATTGATGAAGACAATATTTTCCTTGGGAAGCTTTTGGGGGAGCTGGGCGAATTCGTTCTTGACCCGTTCCAAGAAAGCGCGCTTCTCGAATTTGGCCAACGGCTTCCCGGCCTTCTCCATGCGGGAAACGCTCTCCTCCACGGGAATGTTGAATATCAGCACCAGATCGGGGATGGGAAAACCCTCATTCTCCTTGATGGCATGGGAAGAGAGAACCCCCTGCGCGGTTTGGTAGGCGATGGTGGCGTATTTGTACCGGTCGCAAATGATGAGAGCTCCTTGCTCCAGCATGGGGGCGATGATATGGTCGACATGATCCTCCCTATCTAAGACAAATAGTTCGAGCATGCGCTCCTTTTGGGTCGACGAGTCATCCGCTGTCTTGAACAGGCGCTCGTGGATCTCTTTCCCAAATTTGGAACCAGTGTATTCCTTGGTTAATACAATGGTGAATACGGGCTTGTAATGGTTGAACACCCATTCAGCCAGCTTTCCCGCCTGCACCGTTTTTCCACTCCCATCAATTCCATCCAGGACGATAAACAATCCCTTTCCCATGCCAACTACCTTCCTTTTTTCTTTTTTGGGCGAGTTCTCCAATTATCCAAGAGCCGCACAACCCGTTTAAATACGGTGGTAGGAGACCCTTTCCCATTGACTTCAAACACGGGATACCGCTCCGCGGCCCAATCGAGTAAGGGAAGGGTTTGCGTCCTATAAACGCGAAAGCGCTCACGGATGACAGCAGGTTTATCATCGTCGCGCCGAATAAGCTTCCCGCCATCCGCATCGCACACTCCTACTTTTTTAGATGGATTCTGTTTTCCATACACGCGACCGCACATGGCGCATTGACGTCTGTTCGCCAGGCGTGCTACTACTTCATTCGTGGAAACTTCAAGAAAAATAAAGGCATCGAAATCCATTCCCAGAGGATTTAAACGGGTTCGGGCTCCCTTTCCCTGGGCGAGGTTCCGGGGAAACCCGTCGAAAAGGACGTTTTTTCCTTCCAATCGGGATAGGTTTTCCTGGAGAACATGATACGTGATGGCATCGGAGGCGAGATGACCTTTCGATAACAAGGTATCGATGCGCGCCGCGAATTTTCCTTTTCGCGCGGCATGATCACGCAAAGCTTGACCCGTGGAAAAGTGAACCCATCCTTTCTTGGTGAGCAACTGCGCAATCGTTCCTTTTCCCGAGCCGGGGGGGCCCATTAAGACGAGGTTCATGCCACTGCCCTCACCCGGTTTTTTTTAGGGGGTTGACGAATGGGCTTATTGGTTTTGGTGATACGTTTTCGAATGAATGACACCGAATGAATTTTTCGACGAGCGGATTTTGTTTGACCCACCTTGATTCCCACGCACACCTGTTGCACACTGGGAGAGAAATCGCTGACCTTCCGGAAGAAGGATATGCGCCAGGAACGAGTGGAATTGGAAAGAGATTCTGTAATGGCCGTGCGCAAAGAAATCTCTCCTCCATCCTTGGGCATGAACGCATACAAATGAATTAACCCCCCCTTGGGGGAAACCCATTCCACGGCCCGCGCGAGATAGGTGATGGCCGTCTCAGGGGCGGGCATGATCACGTGATCAAATTCAGGGATTGGGGAAATCTTGGAAATATCGCCCTGAAGAGGAACGATAATATTTTCCACTTTATTGCGCCTGATATTTTCATTCAGGAAAGGAATTGCTTGAGGATTCCATTCGATGGCCATAACACGAATGGGATGGGCATGTTTGGCAATGGTTATAGCAAAAGGCCCTACGCCCGCGAAGAACACGCATACCTGTTGGCCTTTTTTTATGTCAGCGGCCACCCGTTGGCGCTCGGTGCCCAAGCGGGGATTGAAAAAGGCTTCCCCCACTTCCACTGCGAACACGCACCCCCATTCCTTATGAAGCGTGCGCGTCCCTTTTTGGCCGGCGAGCCAACGCACGTTTTCCAAACGGAATTTCCCCCCATGCTGACCCACTTTTTCATAGACGCGCGTCAGTCTTGGGTTGGCATCTAGCAGGGCATGGGCGATTTTTTTCTTTTTCTTCTGGAGGGGTTGGGGAATCTCGATCAGGGCTAAATCCCCGACCATATCAAAGGCATAGACGGCGTGACGCTTCTCGGCCGGGGTAAGGAGGGCATCCAAACGCTTCCGGAAGGGGGTTACTGGTTCCATCCCCAAAAATTGGGAATAGAACTTAAAAGAACCAAGGGTGAAAGGATGCGTGATGGCCTTCCCAAATGACTTCATCCAGGAATTCTTTATCCGGCCCATCGTGGACTCAAGTGTGCCGGGATATAACCCGGTGAACACCCTCGTGTACGGGTTGATCCTCCTGGGGGTCGCCTTCTATGTCATCTATCCCTATCTCACCAAGCGAGGAGTGGTGTTTAATTGGGATTTCATGCGGATGCTGATTCCCTATATCCTTTTTGGGATTTCTTTGCGCGTGCTGGAGGACCAGGATATTATCCAGCGGTCGGTGAATCCCCTTGACGCGGGGTTCTATGTATTTACTCCCGGCATTTGGATACTTACCTTTGTATTGGTTGTACTGGGAATGGGTTTGGGGAAATTACTGTCTACCCCCCTCCACCGGAACGCCACAACCATTACTTTCGCCTTTGGCTTACTGGTGGCATTGCCGGTGTTCCTATTCAATCTGATGCGGGGAATGGAATGGGGAGCTTTCTTAGGCATCCTCGCGCTCGTCGCCATCGTGAGCGGGATCCTATTCTACATGGCCAAACGGCTAAAATGGGAATTTTTGGATGATAACCTCGCCAAGCTCGCCGTGAGCGGGCAGATTTTGGACGCCGGAGCCACATTCGTGGCATTAGAATTCTTCCAGTGCGCGGAACAGCACGTGCTCCCCCGCCTCCTGTTTGGGGCATTCGGAAATATTTCCTTCTTCTTCATCAAGATACCCCTCATCCTTTTCATCGTGTACTTCCTCCATAAAGAATTCACCAAGGACAACGACCCCAACATGCGGGGATACGTCCTCATCTTCCTCGCCATCTTAGGTTTAGCCACGGGGGGAAGGAATCTCCTGACCATCCTCGCAGGGACGTGTAGCTGACACCCCATTTTTTAGCCCATAGGCCTTAAATGCCCCTCCCGACTTTCCTGGTTCATGTTCTCCCTCATTGGATTGGGATTAAATCCACGGCAACTGACGCTGGAAGCCCTGCATGCCATCCAAGCGAGCGATTCGGCGTGGGTGGAGGGATATACATCCATGTATGCGGAAGGGAACCTGGAGGGGTTGGAAGGAATCGTGCATCGTAAATTATCCCCCATTGGGAGGAGTGACATAGAGGAAGGGATGAAAGGGTTTCTCTCGCGCGCCCAGCAAAACCACATCGCCCTCCTGGTTTATGGGAATCCCCTCACGGCCACGACGCACATAAGTCTTATCCAGGAATGCGTCAGACAGCGCATTCCCTATCAAGTCATTCCGGGGGTGTCGGTGTTCGATTATCGCGGGGTATGTGGATTGGACGAATACAAATTCGGGCGCACAACAACTTTCGTTTTCCCCGAGGAGGGGCATGAGCCTTTATCCCCATTTGACATCATCGTGAAAAACAAGTCCATGGGATTGCACACCCATTGCTTATTCGATCTGCACCCTGAGAAACAGCGAATGATGCGCGTGGACGAAGCCATTTCTTTCATCCTGAAAGCGGGAGAGGCCCGCCGGGTCGTTGTGCACGAATGGGTGGGGGTAGGGTTAGGGGGGATGGGTTCACCAAATCCTGAGATTCGTGCCGCTAGGTTGGGGGAACTGCAGAAACAGAATTGGGAGAAATTCCCCCAATCCCTCATCGTGTGCGGGGACATGAATGCGCATGAAAGAGACGCGCTGCGCGCCCTCGGGGGGTGGGGAGGATGAATGAAAATGAGCAGGAAAAATGGCGGCTCGAGAATGAGAAACTGAGGGGGGATTTGGAGATACGAGTGGAGAAATATAAGAACACCACTCAATCGGCATTGCAAAAAGTGAGCCTCATCCCCAAAAAGGATACGAAAGAATATACCATTGCCATGGATTTTCTGACCATGGCCAACCACTACTTCAACGACGGCCTCCATTTCCAGACGCAGGGGGATCTGCTCCTGGCCCTGGCCTCTTTCTCATACGCTCACGCCTGGCTGGACGCGGGGGTGCGGGCGGGCATCATGGATGGGAAGGACGACGACAAGCTGTTCACCCTCCCCTAAGCAAGCCTAAAAAAGGAGAACGGGGGGAATGGAAGGATGAAGCTCTACCAGAAACAACTCCCGGGATGGGAAATCGTATCGGCTTTGAAGGATGGGAAATGGATTCCTTTGGCGTTGGGAATTGTGCTTTTGGTGCTGATCGGGGCGCTCCTTCTGGATGGGGCCACCCAACCCATCGCGCTATCATTCTCCAAGAATCCAGTATCGTTATCCCAAAACGAATCAACGGTGTTGGAGGTGACCATTTCTAATCCCACGGGCCAACCGACGTATGGGTTGGTTATCCGTCCCACGGTCATCGACCAGGAGCAGGTGAGCATCTCCCCCGAACAACAAACCATTTCCTCATTAGGAGCGCAGGAAAAAAGAAAATTGCAGTTCCTCGTGCTCCCCCTCAACCCCACGTCCCATCCCTTCCTGCCCGGGAGCTACCGCATTGAGGTAAGTGTGGGAATGAATGAGCAATCTTATTCGCAGGCCATATTCTTGAATGTGGAGAAATGACACATCTGATACTCAAATAGGATGCATCTCCACCCAACTTTTTTGTTAGGTCTGAGCGGCCGACGCGGCATGGGCGCGGAGGAAGGCTTTCACTCGCTCCATGAAGATCGCCTCATCCTCAGCCCGAATGATGCCTCCGGCCGCGGGAACATGACCCCCGCCATTGGCCTCAGGCAAACCCCGGGTCGCGGTTTCCAAGAGCACATTGATGGGAACCTTGAAGTCCTGCCGCCGACCAGAGATAAGAATCTTATCCTTAAATTCCTCGAGGAGAAGGATGGTTTGGTTGGGCATCTTCTGAGACAATTTATTGATGAGGATGCTCTTGATGTTGTGCCTGGGTTTGACCTTGCCAATATGGAGCTCGAGCTCGGGGAAATATTCCATCTCATTGGGAAGGCGCTCCAACCAGAAGTTCATCTCTTCCTCCATGATGGCCACCAAAGACATGAAACCGGAATCCAGCATGACCTTGGGAGAATTGGCTTCGATAAGGAGATCAAGCACCTCGGGTAATTGTCGGGAAGACAGGGCGCCCGTGGCATAAATCATCCCCGAAAGTCGGCCAAAGGCATTCTCAAAAGGAACATCCATGACTGGGTAATTTCCTCTCATCAAAGAGGCGTCAACGAAATCTTTCCAGCGAGGATACGCAGCATCGGAAACAATGCCAATGCACGCGATCCAATCCGAATCCGTCACATCCATGAAGTGGGAAAACAACGTGTACGCGAACATCGCGGTGGGAAAAGAACTACTTTCGGTCTCCCAGATGATGTCGGGTTTGGCGATGATCACTCCCTGCATTTGGAGAGGGGTTACGACGCGGTGGTGGTCGATGATCAATGTCTCGCAAGCCTCCCCCAAGCGGAGAAGGAATGGGACCCCCATCTGGTCTACGCTCTTGTCGAGGGTAATGAGCTTAGTCACTCCCAGTTTTTTCAATTGCTCAGGCAGATCATCCGCCACATACCCGCGAGAAAAAGGAAAAGGATGAATGTACTCGGGGCGTTTGCCCCGCCACTTCTTAAGCGCCCGCACCGTCACCGCGGCGGCGGAAATGCCATCCCCATCGGGGTCATAAATAATCGCTACCCGGTCTTCGACTGAAATCTCTTGAAGGAATGAAAGGGCCGCGTCCAGGTTGGATTGATCCTTGATAGGTAGTTTTGCAATCCATTCAGGTGAAGAAAGAGGCATCAAAACCATTCAAACATAAAATCCTTTTAAGGACACTTATTTTAGTTGAGGAATGCGCCCCCTCCCTCCCGAATGGTTTACCCAAAATCGGGTGGACACTGTACTTATCCGCACCAGCGAGGCGATCCAAGACCCCCTGCTCACCGGGTTTACAAATCTCTATCCCACAGATTTCACTTTCTTTTTCATCCAATCCCCCCAACGAAAACATTTTATCTGCGGCCACATGGAGAAAGGGGCCGTCAAAAAGAATTACCGGGGACCCCTCACGGTGATACAGAAAAAGTCTGATTGGGTCCGCGCGCTTAAACCATTCATGAGAGGGAAGAGAGTAGGAATCAACCTGCCCTATTTAACGGCGGCCCAGCTGGCCAATCTCAAAAAGGAATTTCCGCGCACGCGATTCACGGATGTGAGTGGGGCGCTGGAGGAGACGCGGAAAATAAAGGAAAAGGATGAACAGAAAAAGCTGATGGAGGGCGCGCGCATCACTCAAGAGGTGTTGCATGGCATGCATCATGTGGTAAAAACCGGGATGAAAGAAATAGAACTCGCTGCCGAAATTGACCACCAATTCCACAAGAATGGGTGCACCAATTCCTTTTCCACCATCGTGGCGTTCGGGAAGAATTCAAGGAACATCCACCATTATAATTCGAGCGCCAAATTGAGAAAAGGAGATGTAATCCTGATGGACGCGGGAGCGCGATATCAGGGGTATTGCGCGGACCTCTCGCGCACATTCGTTTTTGGGAACGCCACTTCCGAGCAAGAAAAATGGTATGCATTATGCCATCGCGCGCTCCAGGAAGGAATGCGAGCCATTTTCCCTGGCGAAAAAGGGAAAAAAGCGTTCGCGATCGCGGAAAAAACATTGGGGAAAAAAATCCCGCATGCCTTGGGCCATGGTATCGGATTGGAGACCCATGATGTGCCCAGTGGGATTGGTCCCTCTGCAGAATGGGCATTCGAAAAGGATATGTGCTTGGCGGTGGAACCAGGATATTATGGAAAAACATTCGGGATCCGCATCGAGGAGAATGGGATGGTCACGCGCGAGGGATTCAAACCCTGGAGCAAGGCCCCTAAGCGGCTGGTGGTATGGTGAAAAGGGGATATTTGAAAAAAAAAGAATCTTCTTGAGCGTATTGCCCCTCCTGGCTTGAGTGGAATATACGCTTAAAACACAGGGCGCCGTAATGAGAAGGATGAACCTGGAAGCGGCCAAGAGACGGTTGGATAATGCACTCGCGCGGAAAGACCTCGTCATGCTCGTGGGAGAATGCAAGGTAAAATACCAGGGGCGGGCGGCCAGCAACCTGGCTTATGGGAGTAGGTTGTTGCTCATCAAGGGGGATGGGAGTTTTGCCATTCACCAAAACAGGTTGTTGCGTCCCACCAACTATTTGATGTCCTCTCATTGGTCAACTTCCCTGGAAGAAGGAAGATTAATCGTATCGGCCACGAAACGGAATCCCAAGGAGACCCTCATCGTCTCCCTGAAAGATGTGGAGATGCTCCAAGTGCACACCATGGAGGACCGGGATGACGATTTCAAGCTTGTGGGGACAGAGAAAGAGCTGAATGACCAGCTCATGGGGAGCTTGGATGTCCTGGAAAAAGGATTGCGCCCGCTCAAGCAGGAGAGCGTACTAAGGAAGGGGTTGGTGGATATCATGGCGGAGGATACGAATGGAAATCTCTGCGTCATTGAACTGAAACGACGGCAGGCGGACTACAATTCCGTGATGCAATTACAACGATATGTGCACGAGGTGCGCAAGCAGAAGAATGCCAAGGTCCGTGGTCTCCTCGTGGCCCCCACCATCGGACGGCAAGCCCTGGAACTCCTGAAAGGGTATGGATTGGAATACTTCTCATACACATTTGATGTTACTCAACCCCGGGTAACCATTGATGGTATCGACACCAAACAACGCACCATATTCCAGGCGCTCGGGAATAATGGGGCTACTAAAAAAATATAATCGACCGACGAGGAGAAAAATAGGATAACAAGGGAAATATTGATTTGGTTTAACACTTCCATTAAATTATTCGGCCGCCGGGGATTCAAAGAATCCCCTCGTCCATCGGGGCGGCCGATCGAAAGCGGCCCTGGTTGAAAAGTGGACATAGGAATGAAACAAATTGTTACGGCCGCTGGGAGGTCAACGACCTCCCACGTCCCTCGGTGCGGCCGGACGAAAACGGCCCTCAAAATCGTGCAGCCGGAGGAAAGCGGAAATTGTCGTCGTTCGGATTAAGTGTCGTTCCGGCCGCCGGGAGGGTGTAACCCTCCCTCGTCCATCGGGGCGGCCGGACGAAAACGGCCTAGTGCTGCTGCAAAATCCCCCCCATGTAGATTAGGGGGAGGCCGCTCACCAGGGCAAGGGCTATGGATCCATTGTTCGCCAAGGTGGCAGGGGAGAATGTCAAGACGAGGAAGAGGAGCAGGTGCAATCCCCCCACGCCATACCAGAAATGCTTAGTCGTCCATACCAATCCGGTGGCCAGGAATCCGATGGCCGTGACCAATGCCCAGTAGGCCCATGGATCAGGGATGAGCGCGGGAACCAATTGGGAGGCAAACAGCCAATGATACACCATCCCGAGGATGACCACGACCAGCCAGACATGCACCACTTTGTTCTTGGACCAATGGGGAACCCATTTGATCATTCCTCCAATGCCAATGAGGGAGAGCAATGTCCACAATGGCAAGGGGGTTGGGAAGGATGGATTATTCAAATAGAATTGATAAATCCCATATCCGAAGAGGGTGATGAGACCCCACAATAGGATGGATTTGGAAAACCCGCTCATGGCCATACGCTTTCTCCTCCAGTGTTGGATGTTAAAAGAGAAGGCTCAAAGGTTTAAAAGCCTGAAGCGGGTGGGAAGTAATGGTTGATATGGCAAGGAAAATGGGAATCATTGGCCTACTCCTTTTACTGGCTACCAGTGGGTTCGCCCTGGCCGCCGATCCCCCGAGTGGGTTGGATGCCACGCTCGCGTCGATGGTGACGAATGGATATGATGCCATTTATTCCAATCGGGGATGGTCCTCCTTGTATGACTTGCCCCAGACACGATTTTCGTTAGACGAAGCGGATTTTTATGATAATGCCGCCGACTTTGGAGAAACCGGGATGTATGGCCTTGCGCTGCGTCAATTGGCCAACCCGGAGTATGACCCATTCGGTATTTCGGAGGATGTAGAAACGCAAACTAAGAAATTGGGAGCCAATATCCTACCGTGGATTTGGGTTCCCGATACGGAAGATTTTGGGACGGCGGATGGGGCGTTAATGCCCAATGGGGGATTGGCCTATGTTCGGCCGGAGGTGCATGGCATTGTTGTCACGGACAACCAGTGCCGGGATGCCACGCTTCCCTATAATGAATATAGCATTCCTATTGACACGGTTAACAAGATCCCATTCTCCAACCTGCAAGGGATTGCGGGAACAGGGATCGCCTTACTTAATGCCGCCCAGAAGGATGAGACGAATCGAGATTCCTATTTGCGCATTGCCGAGCGCATGGGAACCCTCATTCTGGACAGCATGATTACTCCCGAAGGGGAAACATTTGGATTTCACCCCAATGAGATAATGGACAAATATGATAAAAGTATTCCCATCGGGATGGTGCCGTACCAATTCGCCCTAAAAACCACGGGGGAAGACACCCTTTCCTGTGGGGATGGGGGGACCATCAAACTCAATGAGAACCGGAAGACCTATCTGGCTTTGGCGGGGGTGTTCCTACAACACTTGCATGCCCAAACCGGGGAAGAAAAATTCGAGCGCGGCGCGAACTATATCTCGGAAGCCATCCTCTCCCAATTACAGTGCGACGGGAGCTTTGTGGATTACACCCGTTGGGAGGGGCCGGGGATCTATTCATACGTATGCAAACCCACTGATGGGAGCGCGGAATACGAAGCCTATCCTTCCAATGTGGCCGTGAGCCAGACGCAGGGATGGATAATTGATTCGGCGCTCATCCTCAACCTCTTGCGTCTGAAAGATGACACCATTTATGTGTCGGATAAAGAATACAAGCGGTCGGTGCACTATTTCTTGGAGCTTGAGGAAACCGAAACGGGATCGGGATTCACTCGAAATGGAGACCCCATCAAGTACGCGAGCTATTCATTGGACATCCAAAACAGAGCGTATGGCCAGGTGCTCTTGGCCAATGTTTTCCTCCGCGCCTCCTGCCAGGAAAACGATTCTGGTATTGAATCCCGGCTCCAGACGAAAGCCTATCAATTAATCAACGGGGCCAACACCGTTGTTCCCGCGGAATTGGATTACAAGATCGGCAGTGCCTTCATAGGAGACCCGGGGTTGCATGCGTATGCGCTCTCGGCCGCTGCGGACTCATGGAAAATAATCACGCGGGGATGTGAGGATTGCCGTGATAACGATGGCGACGGATACATTGATGGGGGGTGCGCCGGGGATATTGTGAAATACGATTGCAACGACAACGATGCCTCCATCCACCCAGGGGCAGAGGAGGTATGCGATATGGTGGACAACGATTGCGATGGCGTGGTTGATAATGGATTCGATTTTGATGGGGATGGTTATAGTGTGTGCAGCGAACCGGCGGACTGCAATGATGACGAATCGGATATTTATCCCGGGGCACCCGAAATAATCGACCAGAAGGATAATGATTGTAATCTCATCCCAGATGATACGGGGGTGCAGATCCATGTCACTAATGATTTGAACGCGGGAATAGGGAACGTGGATATTCTCCTCGTGGATTATGGGAACGCCTGCATCAATGCGTTCAGCGATTTGGTGGGGAGTTTCGACCTGATTCGAAATAAGTGCACCATCGTCAAAACCTGCACCACGGATGAAAATGGGAGCTGCCTCATGTCCCTTACTAATAGTGGAAAATTCCAAGCATTGGGGGTGGTGGGGGATAAGGGATTGGAATCCGGACCCATCGAGTTCTCCCCGGGAGGACGGAATGAGGTTTCTCTCCAGGCCAAAGGGTTTGACGATAGCGCCGTGGATCAGAATGATAGTCGGTTGGCCAACAACCCCTCTCTGCTGGAATCAAACCCCTATTTGGGATTGGGACTTCTCGTGGTGGTATTGATCATCCTCGGGCTGGGAGGACTCTATATGCACAAGACCGGGAGACTGGGTGCAAAAGGAAAAGGGAATAGTAGCCCATCGGCCTTGGCCACCCCAAAGAAAGGGTTTTCATTTCCCAAGATTACATTGCCAAAAATCCCCAAAGTAAAAATTTCAGTTGAGCCGGAAAAGAAAGGAAAAGTGTTGGGAAAATCGGATGGGAAGAAGTGAGGAAATATTTTTTATTCGTTAAGGGACAATTTTTTTCTTTTGCAGGAAATAATTTATTTCTTTCCGCCGAATTCGGCCTTTTTACCTAATTCTTCCTCGATGCGGAGGAGGCGGTTGTATTTGCTGGTGCGCTCGCCCCGCATGAGGCCGCCGCACTTGATGTAATTGGATTCCCATCCCACCGCGAGGTCAGCGATGAACGTATCTTCAGTATCTCCCGCGCGATCCGAGATGATGGTGGTCCACTTCGCGGTTTGGGCGAGCATAAATGATTCCAGGGACTCGGAAAGCGTACCCACTTGATTGGGTTTCAAATCTAACCCATTGCAGGCCTTGAGATCCAGAACGCGTTTGATTCGGGTGGGGTTGGAAACTAACAAGTCGTCCCCAACTATGGCATGCTTGTGGCCGAAACGCGTCATGGCCCCCTGGAAACCGGGAATGTCATCCTCGGCAAAAGGGTCAATGAGCAAGGAAATGGGATAGGATTCAAGAAGGTTAGAATAGAAATTGACGAGCTGACGGTGCGTCATGGTCTTCCCAGTCAGGTGATACATCCCTTTTTTCCTGAAATGAGACGCAGCCACATTGATGCCTAAACGGATTTGCTTATCGTATCCCAACTCTTTCACGGACGCGAGGATGAGGTTGAAGGCAACCTCAATATCGGCGGTTGCGAGCGCCATGCCCCCCGAATCCCCTGCATTGAGGGAATGGGAATCGAATTGTTTGGAAGCGGAATCGCGCACGGTATGATAGATCTCTGACCCCATCTGGATGGCATGGGCCATGCTCCGGGCCTTCAGGGGTTCGAGGAGAATCTCCTGAAAGGGCAAAACATTTCCCTTGGCATGGCTCCCTCCCGTGAATAGGGTGAATAATGGCATGGGCAAGGAAAAGGGTTTGGTACTCCCATCCTTTAGGGTGCGCAGATGCTCATAGAGTGGTTTTTCCTGGAGCAAAGCCCCCAACCGGGCGACGGCGAGGGAGGCGGCGATGGTGGCATTCCCCCCCAATTTGGTCTTTTGAGGGGTTCCATCGGCGTCAAGAATGAGCTTATCTACCTCATTTTGAGCGCAGGCATTCGCATCCTTGAGCTCGCGGGCTAATACGGTGTGGATTGATTTCAAGGGGGACTGGACCCCCATTCCGAGAAAGGGTTTTTCGCCATCCCTCAAATCGTGGGCCTCAAACCGACCTTTACTGACTCCAGATGGGGCCATGGCCGTGCCGATCATCCCATTGGAATGGGCCTCAACCTCCACTGTGGGAAACCCCCGGGCATCCAATACCCAGCGCCCCTTCAGTTTTTCGACAGCAAACGGACTTTTCATGCTTGATTCACACGGGGAAAAATACTGCTGTTGTTATGCGTGTAACCCTTTAAGAGCTCATGGGTGGGAGTGAATCGGCCTATGTTTGAGGAATAATTGGAATTTTCATGCATTGATTTGTTTTTTAAAGAGGGGGAAAATTGATTAGAAATCTATTAATTATGTAGCAGTAAGGTGGGCTTATTTATGAAAACAGGATCAGGACACCCCAGATCGTTCACGCTGGCGTTCCAAAACCACCTTCTTGATGAGGGGAAAACCCTTCCCGCCCAACAATTCCTCGGCGATGGTGGTGGTGACGAAGGTATCGAGAAAATTGTAATTGGGAGGAGATTCTTTCCCCTCGAGGAGACGCTGAATGCTATTCCAATCCCGCGACACATACCATAACCCTTCAATTTTTTCAGCGATGGGTTTGTCTCGGGAGGAAAGGGCATCGGTCATGAATGCCATGTCCACTTTTGAGAAGCGCCGGGTGTAAAACCCATCAAACCAATAATCATGCCCGATCAGGAGGGCTTTTTCAGGGGTGGCTCCCTTTTTCTCCAGAATGGCTTGCATCTGGACCTGACGAAAATACTCATCTTTGCAGTATGGGTCTTCCCCGCAGCGTTGATCATAAAGGATTTTATCCTCAGGGGACTTGGACGCGATATAAGCCTCATCCACGGCAAACACCATGGAGGGGTCAAAATAGGAAAAGAGGCTGAAATCTTTCATTTTAGTGTCGAAAACCTCTTTCTGGAGGGTCGAAATGAGAAAAATCCTCAATTCTGGATGGGATTTTCCGAATGTTTTCATGCCATCTAATAATGCCTTCGTCCCCTCTATCTTTAGGTTTGGATTGATCTTCCCGGGGATGAGGATATCCTCCAGGCAGAAAATAAGTATATCCTTAACCAAGGTGGCCATTCCCATAAGGGGGGATGAACCCTTAAAAGGACTCCCGCATGACCCCTTTAAAACATTTTTTCACGTAAAATAGTTAAATATTATGAGGGCACTATCTATGGCAACCCGGGCGATCCAAAAAATGAGTGCGTGCGTGGTATGCGGAAAAAAGGCCACAGTCGAGAATACCTTCAAACTAGCCAGTTGCGGGACGCACGCGGAGCTGGGCACGCAAGCGCCTCCGTGTCCGGACTGCGAAACCAAAATGGTGGTGAAGATGGGCACCTCCCGCGCGTTCTGGAGCTGTCCCAAATATCCTCTTTGCTTCGGCACCCGAAACCTGCTCAATCCATTCGAGGAAGTGGATCAGCTGTAGCTCGCCCTTAAAAAAGTAAAAATGGTCACACGGGAAAACTTATCTAATTGGATTTGACCTATTTTTTCCTGCTAATCGCTCCCATTTTTTATTACCAATTAAAAATATCATTCCTCTATTTTCTCTTTCGACTCCACTTCTTCTTCCACTCGAACATCTCGGGAACGCAAGGGGTTGGGAATTTTCCCCAAAGCTTGGCGCAACCGCTCACGGTTGCTGACGCGACTGGGAACCTCTCCCTTCCAACGGGGAATATCCCCTATATGCGCCAAACGGTGTTCCAAGAGGGTATGCCAATGGTAAAATTTAGTAATATTGGACACATCCACGAAGAATGAACTCGTCTCCATCGCCTGCCCCGGAAACTTTTCCCTGAACAGCTTGATGAAGACCTGGTATTCCCCATAATCAGGGTGCAGGGATTCTAGAAGGAAATGATGATTATTCAATCCCTCTCCTTCCGCGGCGAAGACCACATTCCCCTGCTCATTCCCCCATTGAATAATTTTTTTAAGAATGGCCGGGTGGGCGGCCTTGACGAATGTGAACGCATGAAAATCCAGGCCGAACCTTTCCAGATTAGGGAGGATGAGAAACCGATCCACGAACTTCTCCTCCCACAACCTAGTGCGGATGCGGGTGATCGTGGGTTGGGAGGTCTTCAACCGCGACGCGAGCTCCCTATCCGACAAACGGGCATTACGCGAAAGCTCGAGCAAAACCCTCTTTTCCTTGGATGAAAGGCCATTCTTCATATAAGAAACATGGTTTCTCTCCTTTTAACGCTTCTCGCCCTCATGACAGAAAAACAAGGAATGGCCTCCATTCTCCAAATAATGGGATAGTACATCCTTCAATATGACCATTTTCATACCAAATATGAATTTTTGATACAGAATAACGGAATTATGGTTTTGGCAGGATTAAATATCAGGAGAGATGTAGAATGACACGAGGTGGTTGATGAAAAACGTCGGAAAAAAGATTTCCTAAACCTTGGTTTGGGAGGATAGGCTCACTCGGCTTGAACGAGAACCGACTCCCAACCACCTTTTTTCCTTTTTTCCCCAATGCCCCTCCAATCCTCTCCATAAATTCTCCTCCGGGGCCGGGCTCGCGCCCGGCTCCACCCAAACTTTTTTTGGAAAAAAATTGCCCAATATGCAACTCCTTTTTAGAGAATGGTTTTCCATTACTGACCTCTTTTTTGTAAAAATGGCCAAAATATACATTGTTTTGTTTTGGATAAAAAATGAGTTAGATGAAATACCAAACAGGTAGAGGGTGTCACGGCCCAAATCCCTTCCCCCACTCCGAAAGCGGCGCCGCCCCGCCACCGGCATTTTAACCCTATCCACGCCATTTCTATATCATCCATCCTTTCCCCCTTTATTCCATCGCATGATCACCACCCTCACCCAAAAAGCGTCCGAGAAGGAGGTCTATGCCTCGCTCCATCCCCTATTGGGGGGATATTTCCGTCACCACTTCAAGGGATTCACCGAGCCCCAAT
The DNA here is from genome assembly GCA_030688545.1 of Candidatus Diapherotrites archaeon. Taxonomy (NCBI): domain Archaea; kingdom Nanobdellati; phylum Candidatus Iainarchaeota; class Candidatus Iainarchaeia; order Candidatus Iainarchaeales; family Candidatus Iainarchaeaceae; genus Candidatus Iainarchaeum; species Candidatus Iainarchaeum sp. The sequence goes on from JAUYHT010000002.1 coordinate 170,458, forward strand.
TGTATGCCATCGTGAATATCCACCAGCGCCAAAACATTCTCGTCTCGGCCCCCACCGGAACCGGAAAAACCCTTTCAGCATTCGCCGCGGTGCTGAGCGAACTCATGCAGTACGCGGATGCGGGAAACCTGGAGGACAAAGTATACTGCGTCTATGTCTCCCCCCTCCGAGCGCTTTCCAATGACATCGAAAAAAACCTGAATCAACCCCTCGAAGAACTCCAGAAAGCCGCCCAAAAAATGGGAAAAACATACGACATCCGGGTGGGGGTACGCACAGGGGATACGCCGGCCAGCGAGCGCAGCAAGATGCTCCGGAAGCCCCCCCATATCCTCATAACAACTCCCGAAAGCCTGGCCATCATGCTCGTGGCCCCCAAATTCTCCCAATCCTTCACCTCCACCCAATGGATTATTGTGGATGAGATTCATGCCCTGGCCTCCGGAAAAAGAGGGACTCAATTGGCCCTCAACCTTGAGATATTGCAACGGTTCTCCCCCTCCGTGACGCGAGTGGGGTTATCGGCCACGGTGGCGCCCATCGATGAGATGGCCCAATTCCTTGTGGGGAATTGGCACGCCGGCACCCCCCGGGATTGCAAAGTGGTTGATATTGCGCACTTCAAAAAGATGGACATGAAAGTCCTATCCCCATTGCCTGACCTGATCAACACTTCCCAGAAAAAAATGGATGCGGCCGTTTACAAAACCCTGGATGATCTCATCTCGGCGCATCGCACCACCCTTATCTTCACCAACACCCGCGCGGCCACGGAAAGGGTCGTGCACCATCTCAAGGACCGCTTCCCCCACAAATACGAAGGGTTGATCGGGGCGCACCATTCGTCATTATCACGCGAACACCGATTGCAGGTGGAAGACCGACTGAAAAAAGGGGAATTGAAGGTGTGCGTGAGCTCCACTTCCCTTGAATTGGGAATCGACATCGGATATATTGATTTAGTCATCCTCCTGGGCAGCCCCAAAGGGGTGGCGCGTGCCTTACAACGCATTGGACGCGCCGGACACAAGCTCCACGACCAAGTGAAGGGACGCATTGTGGTGTTGGATAGGGATGATTTGGTGGAATGCGGGGTGCTCCTCAAGAACGCCCTCGAGAAAAAGATTGACCGAATCCACATCCCCCAACGCCCATTGGATGTTTTGGCGCAACACCTTATTGGATTAGTTGTCAATGAACCCCGGGGCATCGATGAAGTGTATGAGGAGGTGCGACGGGCCTACCCCTATACTAATCTTTCCCGGACGGAATTCCAGAGCATCCTGGACTACCTCTCCGGGGTGTATGCGGGGTTAGAGGTGCGGCATGTCTACGCCAAGATTTGGATGGACGAGAAAACAGGATTGATGGGCAAGCGGGGAAAGATGGCCCGTATTCTCTATATGACGAATGTGGGGACGATTCCGGATGAAGCCAAGATAACCGTGAAGGTAGGCGAAACCCGTATTGGGACATTCGACGAGGCCTTTCTGGAACGCTTGCAAAAGGGAGATCGATTTGTATTGGGGGGAAATACGTTCGAGTTCCAATTCGCTCGAGGAATGACTGTTCAAGCCAAGGGGGCCATTGGAAAGCTCCCCACCGTCCCCGCATGGATATCCGAGATGCTTCCCCTCTCCTATGATTTGGCCACCGACATCCAGGCCTTCCGCCGGCTCATGGAAGAGAAACTGGCCGCCAAGCGGTCAAAAAAAGAGGTAATGGCATTCATCGATTCGTATTTGTACGTGGATAAGAATGCGGCGGCCGCCATTTATGAATACATGCGCGAGCAGTACCGATTCTCCCACATTCCTCACTCGGGAAAAATAGTGGTGGAACAAGTGAAGGAAGAAGGGATGACCAACCTCGTATTCCATACTCTCTACGGCCGCCGCGTGAACGATGCCCTATCCCGAAGCTATGCGTATGCGCTTGGAAAGCTGATCCACCAGGATGTGGATATTTTATTGGGAGATAATGGGTTTGTGTTACGCCACAACGGGCGGGCGAGCGTGGAGAAGCTCATTGATGTCGTCCATTCATGGGAATTGGAAAAGATCATGCACGTGGCCCTGCGCAACTCCGAAGTATTGCGGCGACGATTCCGCCATTGCGCGACACGCGCCTTCATGATACTGCGTACTTATATGGGGCGAACCAAATCCGTTGGAAGGCAACAGATGAGCTCCCGCCTATTGCTATCCGCCATCCAGCGCATGGACGAGAACTTCCCCATTCTCCAAGAGGCCCGGCGGGAAGTCCTTGAGGATCTTATGGATGTCCATCACGCCCAAAAGGTGTTGCAGGACATCGAACAACACATGATCAAGGTCCAGATTGTTCATCTTCCTACTTTCTCCCCATTCGCCTTCAACCTGGTGGCCCAAGGACACTATGACATCGTCAAGATGGAGGACCGGCTCAGCTTTATCAAGCGCATGCACGAGAAGGTATTGGCTCATGTCGCCCAAACTGCCTGAGAAAAAGCATTTCCTCCCCGTGGAGATCATTCCCGGATTCCATGCTTTAGATTTAGGGTTGTATATTCCTTCCGAGGATTGCCTAATCATTTCGGATTTACAATTAGGTCTCGAAGAACAATACAACCAACAAGGAATATTCATCCCCCGCTTCAATTACAAGGAAGTGAAACAGCACTTGTTGGGCATATTCGAGAAGAAGGAAAACTTCTCCAGAATCATCCTGAATGGGGACATCAAGCACGGATTCGGAAAGGCATCCAACCAGGAGTGGCGGGAAGTCATCGACCTACTTGAAACCATTTCCCCCCACGCGGGAAAAATAACTCTTATCAAGGGCAACCATGACATCGCCCTTGACCCTATTGCCCGATTTGCCAAGCTCCACATCCTGAAAGAAGGATTGTTTCTCCCGCATGCCAACGCTTATGTGTGCCACGGCCACGAAATCCCTAAAGAAGCGGCCTTTCAGAAAGCCCAAACCATCATCATCGGACATGATCACCCTGCCATCCAATTGCAGGATGGGGCCACCCGGCAAAAATACAAATGCTTTCTCTCCGGAACCTGGGAAGGGAAACAGTTGATCGTCCTCCCGGGATTCAACTTCGCCCACATGGGGAGCGACCCCCGAGAAGGCGCCCTATCCCCCTTCCTACAACAGCGATTGGACCACTTCCGTGCGTGGCTGGTGGAAGACCACGTGTACGAATTCGGGATGCTGGGGGATATTTGAGCCAATTGGCCCTATTTTTTCCGCGAGCCTCCCACCTATTTTGAAAATTTATTATTCTATTTTGGTTTCATTTCCATAATAAAATTCCTATCTAACACTGAAAAAAATCAACGTCCTGGTCTCTTACGGGAACCGGGACCCTGATGGGGCTTAGGACCCTGAAGGGGCTTGCGACCTTGGGAGGGCTTGGGTGGCTTTCTATTAATGGAATAATAACGCATGAGTCTTGAGTCGCTTATAACTCTCTTTCTTCGTAAAATCGCTAAATCTCGGGACGTTAAATTCATTTCTATTTCTCTAATAGTAGGAACTTTTCTATCCACTGTATATTTATCGACAATCTTATACGCATCAAAAATCAGAATCCTTAAACCTGTTGTAAGTTTCAAAGCCAATTTTAATTTTCTCCCCTCTAATGTACCAGAAAACCACTCTTCACTGAACATTTTATCAGGCCCTTTATCCGCCATGCACCATCACCTGGTTCCTTCACCAGGTAGACCTATAATAAGCTTTCGGATGGGTGGAAAAGGATCAAGAATCCACGAGCATGTTAGGAATCCCATTATGGATAGGGTATACGGTGGCGCAGGTTTGGCACGTGAGGGTGTGCTTGGTTTCATCGTAATCCAATTTGGAATGATCCTTGGGACAGACAAGAACTTCGCGGAGAAGGGGGGATAGGGATTTGTTTTCGGGGCTGGGAGGAAGGGGTTCCATGCACCCATTGCCCCATTAGGGGTTTTTAATGGCGTTTGGACACGATTCCCGGATGCCCCCTCACTACCTTCGCATAGGCGAAAAAGACATCATCCTCTTGGGGACGGCGCACATCTCCCGGGCGAGCGTGGACCAGGTGCAGCAGCTCATCCTGGATGAAACTCCGGATGTCGTGGGGGTGGAATTGGATGATCTCCGGTTGCGCCAATTGGTTTCCGGACAGAAATGGGAGAATACCAATATTCTTCACCTGGTGCAACGGGGGGAATCCGGGTTAGTACTTCTCAATTTGTTCCTCGCCAACCTCCAGAAACAATTAGGGGAACAGGTGGGGGTGAAGCCCGGGGAAGAGATGCTCGTGGCGGTGCGGATTGCGCAAGAGAAGAAAATTCCCATTTTGCTCATGGATAGAAGCGTGCAGATCACCATGAAACGCGCCCTCAAAGTATTGTCCCTCTGGGAAAAGATGAAACTGGGCGGCAGTCTGGCCATGGGGTTGTTCATGGGCGGGGAAGGATTGGATGCCCAGAAGATTGAGGAACTGAAAGAGGATGATCTGCTGAACAAACTCATGCACCAATTGAGTAAGGAATATCCCAAACTGAAACGCACGCTCGTGGACGAAAGGGATATGCATATCGCCCATGCCCTCATCCATGCTCCCGGAAAGAAAATCGTTGGAATTGTAGGGGCCGGACACGTGGAAGGAATACTCCTCCACCTTCGGGCGCATCAAGAGAAGAAAGAATGGCCCATTCCCATTGAGGAGTTGAACCGGGTTCCCGAGGACCGGCCCAACCTATTACTCACGTGGGGCATCCCTATCCTTTTTTTGGGCATCCTCATGTATCTCCTCCTTCAGGAAGGATTCACATCATCCTTCCAATTCATCGCCTTCTGGGTCATCGGCCATGGAATATTAGCTGGATTAGGGGCGCTCATCGCCGGGGGGCACTGGCAAACCGTTTTGGGAGTAGTGGCCACCGCGTGGTTGGCGGCCCTGCATCCCTTAATCGCCGCGGGCTGGATTGCCGCCGCCCTGGAGACCAAACGCCACAGTCCCACCGTAAAGGACTTCACCCAACTGAATACCCTCAACTCGATCGGGGATTTCCAGAAGAACCGGGTAACCAAAATCCTGCTAATCACCGTCCTCACCAACATCGGCAGCATGCTCGCCACGTTCGCGGTTATTCCGTATTTGATCGGGGTCCTTGGGTAAGGAAAAACAAAAGATATATATTCTATTATTGGTTCCCGTCGGGATGAAGGTATGGGATTTTGTCCGCCCCACTTTTTTGAAGGTAATTTTAGCGATTGTATTGTTTTTCGTTTTTTCCCTCCTGTGGGGGGAGATCAACGTCATGTTCGATGCTACAACATTCGGGTTTCCATTCACTGTCTCTGCCGCGAATGGTTTTTGTGGACCGATTGAATTCGATCCCACCTGCGGACAACCCGTTTACAATTTTAGTGGTATCATTTTGAATGCCGTTTTTTGGTATCTGGTAAGTGCGGGGATCCTTTCATTATGGAATAAAGAGAAATAGGGTAAGTGCGCATTGGTGACGGGGTTCTGTTGCAATTACCTGAGTGGAGCTAACCATGATCCCATCATTGATCAGGAGTGTTCGGGTAAAAGCGGTATTGCGAATGCTTCATATATTCAAAGGACGCCGATCGAAACCGGCCCCATTATATACTATTTCATACCTATTAGATACGAATTCATATCATTTCCTGATGAGAGAATCCTATGCAAACTACCTCCCAAAATCAGTATACTCCTTCCCCTACGCTGGACACCATCCGCATGGTGGAAGAGACGATCCGCCAAGCCCCCACCAGTGTCATCAAATTAGCCGATTTGAAACGGTTGCTCCCTCGCCAGGTTAATCATAATACGCTTAAGGTGATTCTGGAATATCTCGAGGAAAGCGGAAAAATATACGTAGGGATAAAAGGCATTGCCTGGATCGAAAACAACAACCCGAGATTCAGGGAAATGCTGGAAAAGAGTTGGGTATATGAAGGTCCAGGTCATCTTGAGCCCTACCGCAAAAGAGACCTATGATTTTCTGGTGCGTAAAGCTCCCTTCGATAAAAAATCCAAAACCATCCTTCGGGGACTTGAAGCCAAACTCGAATTGATCCGAAATAATCCTAATTATGGAAGGCCAATCGCCAAAAAACGCATTCCTAAACGCTACCTCGATGCCTATGGCATCACCAATTTATTCTGGATTCCTTTGCCAGTCTATTGGCGAATGCTTTATTCGACGGCGAGAGACCCTGATGTGATAATCCTTATCGTCACGGTGATCGAAATCATTGATCATCCTACTTATGATAGGCATTTTGATTACGGGAAAAAATAATCCCCGTTAAACACCCATCACCTAATTTCCGTTCCCGACTTTACCGGACGCTCACTCACGAGCAGGGAAAAATGCCCCTCATCATCTAACGCACCCAATAGCATCCCCTGGCTCAAAACCCCTCCCAATTTCTTGGGCTCGAGATTGGCGACGATGGCAATTATCTTCCCCCGCAAATCATCTTTAGTATACCATTTCTTGATTCCCGCCACCAGGGTACGCGTCTCTTCTCCCAGGAGAATGGTTAATTGATATAGGTTATCTTTTCCCGGAATATCATCTACTTCCACGATTTGGGCGGTGCGCAATTGCACGGTAGACTTGAATTGATCCACAGACAAGGGAGGGAATTTTTGGGGTAAGTTATCGGGGGAATTAGTGGGGGGCATCATGAAATAATGGAGGGTCAAATGGGATTTTAAATCTTCCAAAAGGATGGCGGGTTTTTTCCCTGATGAAACCAATTGGTGCCATGTCTGAACAAAAAAAATGGCACCATGTCTTCAGGGAAAGATACATTGTTTTATCCGGGCCATCGGTTACCTTTCCTTCCCGGATTTCAAATAAGGCAACACGTTCCCTTCTTTTTCGGCCGAGGCGATAAGCCGTTTGGCATAGGTCATACGTTGGAGTGTGCCAATGAATGAGATGATGGCAATAACCCAGAGAGTAATTTCAAGGATATCCATTCCCTGGAAGGACGGATAGAAAATCGTGAGGAGGGTACCCAAAAACAACAGAACGAATTTATCAGCATGTTCACCAACCGCTGGCCAGTCGCGATTATCCGTAACGATAACCAATCCCACGCGGGGTTTGGCATAGCTGCTCCATAAACCGAAACCCAGTGCGGCGATGGCCGCGATAGGATATACAAAAGCCAAGCCAAGGAAGAGGATGATTTCAATGAGCTTATCCACCATGGTCTCGAAATAATTCCCCCAGAGACTCTGCTTTCCCTGCGCCCGCGCCACGGCACCATCGATTCCATCCCAGATGGTGGCAAGAATGAGGAGGATGAGGGCGAGAGAAAAGTTTTGGTTGGCGTAACCCCAAGCGGCAGCCAGGGCAAAAGGGATGCCTAACCAGGTAATCCAAAATGGATTAATTCGTAGGACGATGAAGGGCTGGGCGAGCGCCCTGAAAAAGGGTTTGGTTATTCCACGGAGGAGCGCACCCAGCATACGAAGGAATGGAAGGTGATGTATTTGAACGAGGGGGGTGTGAGGATGAAAAAATATATATTATGTAGTAATATGGCTATATCTTTCACCCTTTTTTGAAACCTATTTACAAAAAAAGTAAAGGGCCAATTGACGAAAAATTAATTCACTTCTAACCGTGAAAGCATTACTTTTTCTCTCCATTTGGTGAAATAAGGGTATTCCAGGCACCCTTTTTCATTCAAGAACCAGAAAGCCGGCCGTAAGGCATATAAAGGAGAAAGTATAGAAAGCGAAACCAGAGGGCACGGGAGGGTTCGGTTTTGCCCACCAGAACCTTAATGAATGCCCGAAACCAGAAAAGAGCGCCCGAAAAGGGCGGAATGGGGTGATAGAAACATGAGTCTCGTAAGCCTAACGTTCGGCGATGGCCGAAATAAAATGAGCGTGGCCTCGCCCATTCGGGTGATCCACCGCCCGGAGGACCGCATCCAGGTCAAGGAGGGAGCAGAACCCAGGCTCCACGTTCAGAAAGTATCGACCTTTTTGGGATTCGATGGGGTATATATCATCGGCAAGGTTACCTCGGGTTGCATCTCCACGGATATGATTGGCATGGCCAATGGCCGCCCCTTTACCATTAGTGAGATTGAGAGCAAATACCCCAATTGCCAGGTCGCTAAGGAAGGAATGACGGTCGGAATTTCCGCGCACGGGGTAAACAAGCACGACATCATGGAAGGGGCGGAACTTCAATTCGATTCGGCTTAACCCCCTCTTCGTCGCCCGCCACCCTTAAATCATCCCATCTCCCAACCTTGACTTATCATGCGTCGGGTCCATTCGACTATCCCCGCTTTCGTCCGGGAAACCCTTCCCGTCCTCTTTTTCGCCGCCACCATCGAGATCTTAGCTGGGATGTGGCTGCAGGCCAATATTACCCTCATTGCCTCCTTCCTGGGAGCATTCATTTTGTTGCCGGCGCTCAACAACATCCGGGGAAGCATCGCCGCGTCGACGGCCTCCCAATTAGCCAGCCACACGCACTTGGGGCTTATTGACTTGCGGCGGAAGAACATTGATTCCAATCCCGATGTGAAAACCATATTCGAGAGCCGACGCATCCTCACATTAGTCTTATGCATCGCCACAGGGGTGGGGGCCTTCCTCCTAATCCCGCAGGCCACTTTTCCCCATCTTCTCCAATTAGTGGGAATATCCGTGGTAACTGGATTAGTGACGGGGGAAATCCTCCACGTGCTGCTCATCCAATTGCTGCTTCTCTCCCATCGACGGGGGTGGGATCCTGACAACACCCTCATCCCTCCGATTATGGCTTTGGGGGATTTGTTCACCATCATTTTCATCATTTTCTTCCTCCAAATTTTAGGGGGCTTGGCTTGATGAATTCCATTCGCCGAGGGTTTCTCGCATGAACCACGCGACGCTATCCATATTGCGGCAGAGCGGCACCGTCCTGTTAATCTTACTTTTCTTCTCCCTCATGGCCGGGGAGGCTATCGAATCCAGCGTCCTCCTTTTCCAGGCATTCCCGGTGCTCCTCATCATCCTCCCCGCGTTCATCAATGCGTGCGGAAGCATCTCCGACAATGTATCCAATCATGTGACTACTGCATTGGGATTGGGCGGATGGAAATCCTCCCGCGTGACCCGGGTTTGGTTCACGAGCGGGGTGGGGGGGTTGCTGACCACCTTCCTCCTTTTCGGCGTATTAGTGGGGGTGCTCCACACCCTCTCCCCTTTCGTGGGATGGAGATCCCCTTCTTTGCCGGCATTCATGCTCGTCGTCATCCTTCCGGGAATACTCACCGTCCTCATTGGAAGCCTCGCGGCCCTGGCCATCGCCTATGCCGCCACCAAGTATGGGTGGGACCCCGATAATGTGGAAACCCCCATCCTGAACACCCTTTCCGATTGGGTCGGGGTCTACCTTTTTATTTGGACAAGCGGGTTATTACTGCAAGGATAAAAAAAGGAATGTTAATGCGTATGGTCGAGAACGAATTCAAATCGGTCCTGGATTACATCCATGAGATGTACAACCGTTCCTCCGTCGCCATCAACCTGGCTTTTTCAGCGATCATCCTGAATGATAAGGAATTGGCGGAGGATGTCATTGCCATTGAACACCAGATGAATGAATTGAAAGTGGAACTGGAAAAACGGGTTATTTCCTCCCGCGTCCCCGCGGAGGAAGTGGAAAGTATGGCCGGCGTCCTCGAAGTGGCCCACGCGACGGAACAGATTACCAATAATGCCCGCACCATCGCGGCCTTTACGGCCTCGGATAGAAAACATCATCCCATTCTCACCAAAGCCCTTTCGCACCCCAACAAACAGGTGTATAAGGTGGCCATCAAGAAAGGAAGCACGGTGGACGGGAAACTGCTGGGGGAAGCGCACATCGAGGATTTGAGCGGGGTGAGCCTCGTAGCGGTCAAGCAGAAAAAACAATGGCTCCGCTCCCACCTGGTGGAAGGAACGTTGAGTGCGGGGGATTTACTCTTGGTCAGCGGCACGGAGGAGCAGTTCAAAAAGCTCGAAAAAATGGTGCACTGACCGCACACAGGGGGAAAAGCATATGTTGGAACAAGGACCCATGTCCGTGGAAAAATGGAAAGAAACCATGCATGCGGGTATACGTCGGTGGAAAGGGGTCACGCAGGAACGGAAGGGGTTGGGGGACATCTTCCATGTGAATGGGAAGGTATTCGCCGAGACGCATGACACCATGCGCCTCATCCAGATGCGCGTGCGCTTACCTAAGACGCATCAAGGACGGGCAATCCAATTAGGGATGGCCGAACCCTCTCGAAATCCCATAGCTGCCAAGGAGGGATGGGTGGAGATCGAAGTGGATTCCGATACCGCCCTCCAGAACGCCCTCACCCTGGCCCGGCAAGGGTACATGGGGGTGGCGCGATAAGCTAACGGTGAAATAAATAATTAGGTTTCAAAACCAAAAATAATATTTCCGAGAAAGAAGAAAACAGTTCCAATGGCTGTCCAACTTTCATTGGCCTCAATCCGGTAGCTCGTATTCCACATAGGGTTGTTCGGACGAATAGATGGATTCCAGCCACGTCGAGGTGAGGGGCCCGATGCCCCGGAAGGTTTGGAAGCATTCCCTCAGGTCGGGAGCTAATACGGGTGATTTTTTGATTTCCTCCTTCGCGTGAGCGATCCAGTTCAAGACCGTTTCATGGTTGTCCCTCAGTTCCGCGCATTTCCTGGCATTGATGAGGACAGAATGAATCTTCCATGGGTTTTTTATCATTCCGGGAGCGCGGAGGAAGGGTTCGAGGTCATTCTCATCCATTTTGGATAATCTATCGATATTGAAATGAAAGAATGCCTTCTCAATCTGCGGCCATTTCGCCTCCACCACTTTGTAGTTGAACCGCACCACGAACACGATGAATGACACCTGATTCAGGAAGTTATCATCGGTCTTCGCTTTGTAGGCGCGCTTTTTCATACGATCATTCCGCCAAAGACCCCTTTTAACTCGAACGAGGGCGCGCCGCCGCGATCCCAAAGGATTTTATATCCGCCCCCCCTTTCCCCAGAATGGCATCTAATCCACCCCCCCGACGCCCAGATTTGGAAAGGTTGAAAGAAGGGTGGAATGCGTTTGTGAAAGCAAACGGTGGAAAAGAGACGAGGAAATTGTTGATCAAATGGTACCAACATTGTGGGTTTTCCAAAGCTGAAGCTGAGGTGGCAGTCAGACTTCATAAAATCGAAATCGCCCGGGCCGAGATGGCTGAACGCATGAGGAAAGAACATGAACGCATCAATCCCCCAAAACCCTCTAAGCCCCCCAAACCCCCCAGGCGTCGCCCGGGTTCCCGTTGAACCTTTTTTCAGGGAAGGCTTTTAATCGGCTTCCCGCCCCATGCAGGACATGACCACACCCTTCTTGGATCCCTGGGGGGATAATCTCATCGCGGATTATTCCAGGGTGGCCACGCATTTCGGTTTGGAACCATTCGACGCCAAACTATTCCCCCAGCCCAACCGACTCATGCGCCGGGGCATCGTTTTCGCCGGGCGGGATCTGAAACGCATCGCCGATGCCATCAAGGGAAAAAAACCCTTCTATGTGCTAACGGGCATCATGCCCACGGCGGAACGCCTGCATTTTGGGAACAAGAGCGTGGTGGAGAATGTGGCCTACTTCCAAAAACAGGGAGGACAAACTTACGTCCTCGTGGCGGATCTGGAGAGCGCGGCCGCCCGCGGGGTAAAAATAAGCGAGGCAAGGGAACGCGCCTTAGAATTCCACATCCCCGCCTACCTGGCATTGGGATTGGACATCAAAAAAACCCATTTTTATTTCCAGAGCGAAAACCGAACCGTTTCTAAATTAGCCTTTGAGGCCGGGCAGCGCATCACCCTCAATGAATTCAAAGGAGTATATGGGAACGCCGAACCCGGACGCATCATGTCGGCCGTAACCCAGATCGGGGACATGATTTATCCTCAGGAAAGAGAAGGCCACCCCCTCCCCGGTATTATTCCGGTGGGGATTGACCAGGAACCCCATATCCGGTTGTGTCGGGATTATTTGCACAAGATAGAATCCCAAAAAAGGTTTACTCCCATCTCCTCCATCTACCACCAATTCCTCCCCTCTCTCGATGGAAAAATAAAGATGTCCAAGTCCAACCCCAAAGGAAACATATCCATCCCGGAAGATCCTTCCATCGCTGAAAAAGCCATCCGCTCCGCGGTCACGGGTGGAAGAAAAACCATTCTGGAACACCGCCAACTGGGGGCCGAAATAGAGAAAGATATGGTTTATGAATTATTGAAACACCACCTGGTGGAGAACGATAACGAGCTGAAGAAAATCCATGATGATTATGCAAGTGGAAAAATGCTATCCGGGGAATTGAAACAGATAGCCGTAGAGAAGATGACTGCGTTCCTCCAAACATTCGAGGCAAATATAAACAAATGCAGAAAAAAGATGGATCGGGTCAATTTCGTGTCGGAATAATTTCTTTACCTTCAACAATACGGATGGGGATGCGAGTGGATTGACTCATATCTTTTACCAGCTGATGGATGGATAATTCCCCTTCCGGGTTATGCACCACTATTTCCCCCACCTGCTTCATCTCTGCTATTTGAGCTATTTTTTCAATGGTGGGACCCCATTCCAGAATATCGTGGCATAACTTCTTCTTCCCTTTCACCTGCTCTTTGATAGAATCCACGACCACGCGCCCTTTCATGATGTCACTGGTCTTGAATCCAAACCCCCCGCGGGAGGAAGAGGAATCGAGAACCAATAACACATACACCACACTCCCCTTCGCCACCGCCTTATCCACGAAATGGGGGGAATGATCCTTCACTGATAGCACGGGCATAAGAATCTTCATGTCAACCCACCCACTGATATAAATCTTTTTTTGGCTCGATGACCAACCCATCCTCTTTGGCGAATTCCATGGCGATCCGCACCAAGACACGTGGACCCTTTACCCCATCCGCCAGGGAGGATAAATCCATTTTTTTATTGGCCCGCATAACGGCCATCACGTTTCTCAGATGCTTCTCCAGGAGAGAGGACTCGATGATATAATAGAAACCGTCGAACGAACGAATACCTTTGATTTCCCCTGATTTGATGCGGGATGCCAAATCATAGGAAGCCATTTTGGCCGCGCCCTCGGAACGCAACACTACAAACCCATCGGTGGGAAGGGAATACTCCTCCGCCTCCCGCTCAGGAATAGGGGGCTGAACCTTAATGGAAGGGGATGCCACTTCTTCTCCTGGCCGGGGTTCGGCATACAGGGCTTTGGAAAATTTCTCAGATGACTTGCGGGTTATGATCTTCCCTTCCCGCCGCAACTCATCAAAAGCTACCTTCTCCTCCTCCGTGAGGAATTTTTGGAAACGCCCCTCGATGAGATCGGGGGCTTTATGCGTGCGCAGGAGCTTCAACACCTTGTGGTGAATGGGCTTCATCTCCCATCCGGGGGGTGGGGGGATGAAGGTTAGGGTGAGTTGGTCTCCATTACGGGATATTTCCCATTCCCCTTCTCGGGGGAGGGATAGAATGTCGCTCTGGGATTCATCCAGGGCACGCCGCAAAGAGGAGGCTTGGATACGGAGGGGGGGCATACCCATCACGTACTGGGAATGAGATAAAAGGGTAGCGCTCAATTACCCATTCCCCATTCAAAAGAAACCCGCCCTCTATTGAGGCACTTTGATAGTCAATCCCTGCTTGGTGAAAAGCATCTCCGCGACCCCATTATAGTGGTCGGTTCCCCGCATCTTCAAAATCTCGATCGTGTGCCTCCGTTTGAAGGATCCTAAATCATCCTCGCTCCGAGAATACGAGAAGGAAACGATTCCATCCGTCAGGAAACCTATTTCCCCCGCCCGCGCATCCACGACTCCCGTGAGCTGCTCCGCGATGATGAGGGAGGTGCACCCCCACTTCACGAGCATCTCGAAAAACAGGAGCAGGGCTTCTCTCTGCTTGTAATCATCCCGGAACAACAACCCATACGCGGTAATGGAATCGATGACCAGACGTTTCGCCCCAATCTCCGCGATGGTATCACGTACCGTCCCCCCGCCTTCCTCCAAGAGTTTGTTTACTTGGTGGGCCTTGTAGTAGAGGTGACGCACCATGTTCTGTTTTTCAAGCGCATAAAAGTCCCATCCGAAACTATTGCAATGGCGGTAGATGGATTCCTTGCTCTCGGCGAAACTCAAATAGACCCCGGGTTCATCCCAGAGAGTGATGCCATTGTAAAGAAACTGCATTGAAAAAGTGGTTTTCCCAGTACCCGCATACCCCGCGAGCAACGTATTGGTGCGCTCCTCAAAACCCCCTTCGATCAATTCATCAAAGCCAGGTATGCCGGTTGGAACCCGATTGGGACGAGTGCTCTTATCGCCCGACTTGGATACGGGAGCCACCTCCCTTACCCCTTGAGGACGGGAAGCGATGAATGCGGGCTCCCTCAATTCGAACGAGGGCGCGGCATCGGGGGGGGCACGCACATCTACCATCCCGAGGGCACGGAATTCTCCTATTTAAACCGCACGAATTCATCGGCGATGGGGTGGGAACAGCGTTATAATCCTGTTTCCCGTGGTTCCTCCCACCATGCTCTCCTCCACCCTTCCTTTCCGGTTTGACACCCCCCGCGAAGGGCAGGAACAACTCATCCGCGACGCCCACACGGCCTTCCGAGAAAGGAAAATATTCCTGGCGCACGCCGAAACCGGGTTGGGAAAAACGGATGCCAGCCTTAGCGCCGCGCTGGAAGTCGCCTTAACCAGCGACCCCCGAAAAACCATTCTCTTCCTCACGCCTAAAAATTCCCAGCATGCCATTGCCGTGGAGGCCTTACGGGGGATCAAGGAAAAATATTCCCTCGATTTACGCGTCATTGACCTCGTGGGAAAGAAACACGTGTGTGTGGAAGAGAGTGTGATGCACAAAGAAGGGAGGGCGTTCTACGAGGCCTGCGCTAAAAAGAAGGAGATGGAGGGTTGCGGGTTCTTTGCGAATGCCCGAGGGTACAACCCCCTACAGCGGGAGAAAGCAGGGCTGTACCGGAAGGCCTTCCAGGAACAAGTCCAAGGGGTGCACGCGGCCATGGCTATCAAGGAAGCGGCCGCCACCTTTTCGGTGAATGGAAACGCGTGCGGATTATGCCCGTATGAGATGTCCATGGACCTGGCCAAACGCGCGGATGTGATCATCGCGGACTATTACCATGTGTTCTCCCCCGGAGTCGCCGAGTTAGTTCTCCCCAAGCTGGGGAAGAAACCTGACAACTGCATCCTCATCGTGGATGAAGCGCACAACCTTCCCGAGCGGGTGAGGAATTTACTCTCCGCCACCCTCACCACGCGCCAGGTGCAAAAAGCCAAGGAGGAAGCCCTCTTCCTGGGGAAGGATGATCTCGCGTCCCGGCTGCAAGCCATCGACGACGCGCTTATGGCCCGCGGGAATGGTATTGAGGCCCCTGAAGCATTAGTGAACGACCAATTTTTTTCATCTATTTTTCCTGGGGAAGACCTGAATATGTTTTCTCTGGAATGCGAAGCGGGAGGCGCGGATTATTTGGAAAAATCGGGACGCGAAAACGCCGCCCTCATCCAAGTGGGGGAATTCATGGAACGCTGGGCCGCCCCATCTGAAGGAAACGCGCGCATCCTCAAGCGGCGGGGAAGCACTGATGTGTCGCTCGCGGTGAAAGCCCTGGATCCCAAACCCCTCACCCAACCGGTGCTCGAGAAGATGCACGCCTGCATGCTCATGTCAGGCACCCTGCACCCACTGGACATGTATGCGGATCTTTTGGGCATTTCACCACAACGATTAGCCACCGGATTCTACCCCTCCCCCTTTCCCAAGGAAAATCGCCTTTCCCTGATCGCCCCCATCGGCACCACCAAATACACGGCCCGCTCCGAGGAGGCGTTCGAGCACATGGCCGCGCGCCTTGGAAGCATCGTGAATGCCATCCCGGGGAACACAGTAGTATTTTTCCCATCATTCAAACTGCTCGAGAACATGGGAAACAAGCTCCGCGATTATACCCCACGCGTATTATTATTCCAGCATGAAAACATGAAGGTGCACCAGACGAATGAATTGGTGAAAAAATTCCGCCAGTATGCCCATGGGTTTGGCGGGGTGCTCCTCGCGTGTGCCAATGGAAGTTTAGCCGAAGGAATGGATTTTCCTGGAAATGAATTATTGGGCGTCGTTATCGTAGGAATCCCCCTCGCGGAGATGAATATGGAGACACGGGCGCTCGTGGACTACTATGAAAAAAAGTTCCACCGGGGTTGGCACTATGGTTACATCTTCCCCGCCATGGGAAAAGCGGTGCAGGCCGCCGGAAGGGTCATCCGCTCCCCCACGGACAAAGGGGTTATCGTCTACCTCGACACGCGCTACCTCCAGGAAAACTACAAAACCTGCCTGCCCCCCACCCAAACCTATGAGGTGACAAAATACCCGGAAGAACGGGTGAAGGGATTCTGGAAGGATTAAATATCTCCTCTCCCTCTCGCGGATATGCCACGCGCCACTAGGAAACCCTATGCCGGAACGAAAATAGGTTTTGATCGAGGCCCTGGTCGATCTGTCACTAAACCCAAGGCCCCCACCCTTGTCCCTGCACTCGGCCGCACACGTCTCTGGATCCGCCGCTGGATGCACCCTTTCAAATCCCAACGTCAAAGGGCGCGTGCCATTTTGGCCACGCAGAAGAATGACCGCCTGAAAGCTAATCCCTATGGAAAAACCGCCATCGCCCGGGCCGAAGGGAAGGTAACTCGTATCAAAGAAAAGAGAGATACGCGAGCGAGTCAATGGTCCATCGCCCACGCACGGAAAAAAACATCCATCTTACTCAAACCCTTCTGGGTCGCGCGGGTGGCCTTTCTGACCCGCCGCCACCGGCGCTTAAGCAAGCTGGCGGAGGCCATGACGGGGTATGCTCGTAATGTGAAGAAACGCTATGATTTGAAAACCAAAATAGCCATGCGCCGGAATACGACGCGCCGGGATAAGGCATTCCACTATTTGGAAACGTTCAAAGAGAAGATCCGATTGGACCTGCTCGGAAAAACAAGAACAGTGATAGCCAACATGGGAACCACTACCAAACAGAAAAAACGAATAACCCAAAATACTCGCGCCGGCACCCAATTGCTCCTGACCTTCAATCAAACGGCCTCCTTGATCGAATACGAGACCATCCTCCTTGCCATGGAACACGCCATTCAAAAAGACGATTTGACGCTCGCTGAAGGACTTTCTACCCTGCTCCTGGATATCCAGGATTGATCCAGGCCCAAAGTATATAAACCCAAAAATGCCTCCTGGGAGGATGCAACCCACCCATTGGGTCATCATCGGAATATTTCTCCTCGCGGGAGCGCTGGTGGCTATTCTCCCGGGAACAGAAGCTCAGGTCCAAACCACTTCCTCCTATTTCGCCCCTATCCCGCCGGAGGTGGAGGGAAAATTCCTTGTCACCCGCCCGGGAACGCCAATTTATGATGTCCTATTGGCTATGACCCAACCCACCTACAAGGGAGCGGGATTCTTAGGCTACACCTCTTCCGGAAAACTGTTTGCGGTTGTGCATAATGGCGAAAAGTTGATTGGCTTGGACGTGTTAACCCCCATTATTCGGCCCACTGCCTATGTTTACGAATATGCTCCCGAATCCAATACGTTCTGGGAACTCGATTGTTCACTTGGAGGAACACATGGACGAATCATACTCGTCACGGAACAAACGAAGCATGCATTTACAGGCCCAGCCACCATCACCCCCGGCATGACATTAGACACCCTCATCCAACAGAAATGCACCGATTCGGCTGGCGCCCTGGACCGGGAAGCCGAATATTCTTTCAATGAGGACCTGTATTATATCGGTGAACAATATTTCAAGGATGCCCTACCCATCGGGAATCGTATTTTCTCAGATCTTATCGCGCAAGGAAAACTTTCCACTACTCATCTCACGTCCGAATCCCTGATCGTAACCAATGCGATCATCACGGATGTCATCAAAGATGTCCCCAAAACCCTCAATTGCCCGACCCCGAAGATAATGGCGGGTGGTCAGGGCGGAATTTGGACCATTACGGCTACTTCCAATGCAGAACATACGCCAGCCAATGCTTTTTGTATTCAAGCCGATGGAAATCCCGCGTATTTGTTGGAAGTGTGGCGGTATGCCCCTTTTGAAACCAACCAGCCGCAAGTTGATTATTTCAAAGTGGGTATGCGATTGTACACCCGCACCGGAGGCCAATGGAGCAATATTTGGAGTGATGCTATTTTCACAGAACGTTATTCAATTATCGGGGGAAACCCTGTACTCGCATCCCTAGACCCCAATGTCATTCAAACGGTGCCGGTAAACCAGCCAGTCCTGGTCCAGCCTGGAAATCGTTTCGTCCGATTCGTAAATCAAGAGAGGGGGGACGTGAATATTTCATATTCCATTAATCCGACGACCGGTATTTCCATTACAAAAATAGACGCATCCGAACGATTGTCGCAAACTACGTCCAATACGGTTTTCCGTTTCAAATTCGAATCTCAAAGTGAAGCCCTAATCAGGGAAATATTGGACCTTCCGACCTATGATATCTATGGGGACCCGGAAAATAAGATGGCGGTGTACCTCCAAAAAACCAGCACCACCCGCGAATCCGAAAAAGACAAGATGATTTCTGCGACGGTTGATGGCGTTCCTCATTTCGTGACCAATAAAGACATTACTATAGGAAAATACACGCTCATCATTCAAGTAACCGGAGCGAAAGAAACCAAGATCACTGAAATAGGGATTGGGGAAAATGATTTATCCCCATTGACAGGGGCCCTAACCAGCGATATCCATATCCTCTCCCTGCTTGAGCCACTGACCCCAGACCCTTGTGGGAAGTGTGACAGTCTATTAGCCTGCTTTGCGTGCGTGAATGCCAAAGTGGTGGAAGAATACGAGTGACCCTAAAATATCCTGAATAGGCGAGGGCCCTAAAAAAAAATTATTTGGATACCCTAACACGATTTTTTTCAAATTTTATTTGTGGACGTAAATTTACCGCTTTCTCTTCTTCCGAACAATCTTTGGCCCTTTTTCTTCCTCTTCTGTGGGCAGTAGGGTTGTGCTGTCGTCGGCTTCCTTTTTTTCTTCAATCTCTTTCATGTCCGGTCCGCCTTCTTCCAGGGGACGGATGTGGTGCTGCTGGATGGTTTTGTCCACTTTCTCGTCGCGCACCCGGATACCAGAAGAAGGGGATCGGTATAGCTTTGCCCTAACAAAATCCCGCACGCGAGAGGAGAAGATGAGCACGAGGAGGATAAGCAGCAATATACCCAAGAATATGGGACCCGGGGTCAAAACGAAAAGTCCTGAAAAGGGATCCCGCTCTTCCCCTTGGAATTCAATGGGAACCCGGTCCACTTCCACGCCATCGTTAAACACCTGAAGGTCGAACGACCCGGATTCCCCTTCGGGGCGGATGACGTCAATGGTGACATTCACTCCGGATTGGAAGGGAATAGAGGTCCGGGTTGGAGATATGCGAACGTCCCATCCTTGCGGAATAGAGGTGGGAATAATGAACACATTCCCCCAGGGTGAATCCGTGGCATTGGATATGAGTATCGTTTGGGTCACGCGTTCTGTTTCTCCCGGAATGATTTTGGTTGGAATAGTTTGCACCGTGAAATGCACTTGCGCATCGAAATCCGGGGACACGATGAATAAGGATTCACTTCTCAGGCCTGGGGAATCGGATCCAAAAATAGTGATAGGAATGCTCAAACTGGATTTGGGAGGAACCCGGATGGAGGGAGACGAGACTTTAATGCGGGGAGAGGAAGTGGTAATCAGCACATCCAATTCATTCCATTCGGTGTTCTCAATGGTGATATAGGATGCCACGGTTCCCTGTTCTTCCACTTCATACAGGAGAGTGGGTAAGGCCACCAAGGCATGGGACACTTTATCCACGCGCACCAAAACAGTGCCCAGGAAAGTCGTATCTTGCGTTACCAGGTTCCGCGCGCGAAGGGAAAGGGAGTAGGTGTCGAAAGGGGTTCGGGTATCCGTGGAAACCTCAATCACGGACTGCACCCTTTCCCCGGGTTGCACGAAGCGATGCACTCCCCCCTGAATGCGGGCTTTAAAATGGACAGGTTGCTCGGTGAATTCAATACGATAATCCGTGGCCGACCCCTGGTTCACGAATGAAACACTAAACAGCTCGGTATCGTTCCGATTTAACTCGATGTCCTGTTCCGAAAACACGATTTGGGTGATGAAAGGGGCTAATGTGGAGTCAGGGGTGGTGCGGAATTCAGTAAAACCGGAAGGCATTACCTTAACCGCATACGTTTGGGGAAACGCATACCGTGCGCCCCCGATAAACGCCTCCACGAATAAGGTAATGGTGTGGTCCCCCGGAGGGGCGTTGGGGGCTGCTTTGATAGTCAGATGCCGGGTGAATGAAAAAGGACTCGTGATGGGGTGCAACTGACCATCCAATTGGAGAAAGGGGTGGGCTTGCGGGGTGAAAGAAAGAGTTACGGCTTCATCCCCCTGAATAACTATGCTCACGTCAATGGGTAACGAGGTGCCGGGCTTCAACTGGAAAGCATGGGAAGACGAGGACACATCCACGAATGCAGTGGCCTGGACTTGGGGGGCCATCATGAGGAGGAGGATTCCCACTCCCACTAATGCCACGCGGAGGGGGTGATATTTTATCCATTTGAAAAAAGATTTCATTCTTTCTCCAACCCAGAAGGAAGAAACTATTTTAGTCCGAAATGAGGAATGCATCCGGTTCCCCCCGCCCCTTCCGCACCCACACGGGTTGCGGCCCTTGGGTACGTTTCCCTAGCCAATAGATTCCCAATAATATCAGGATGAGCCCGCCCAACCAAATCCCCCGCTCTCCTACGAAGGCCACGAGGCCACTCAGGAAGCCCGTAAATCCAGCATCGGTATGGATGCGCAATGGCACCCGTTGGGTCCCGGCCTGGGAATGGAGGGCTAACTGACGCTCAACCACTCCGGTAACTGGGGAATCGGCCTCGCGGAACAAGGTTACCTCCATGGTTTTAGTTTCCAGGGGCTGAATGATGGTGGCGGCACCACGGGGAACCAAGAAGATTCCTTCACGCGCATCCCCGGGAAGGGTGAAGCGCACCTCGGAAACGGCCGTGGAATTAGGGTTATGGACGGAAATGCTGATGGTGCGGGTTTCCCCCTGTTGAAGGGAAACATCAATGGGATAACTCACGACCTGCAAGGGTTCCAACGGGGGTCCTCGGGCGGGTTCCACCATGAAGCTCAGGGGGATGGTGGCCGTCACGGATCCTTGGGCCTGAATAAAAGTGGTAACTTGACGCACGGGGGTGTCGATTTGGGCTTCTACTCCCACCAAAACGAGGAGGCTATTTCCTTTAGTGAGGATGAACTGTTGCGGGACAAACGTAACAGTGATACCAGGAATGGCATCGGCGACCATCATGGAGACGGACTGGTCTATATCCCCATCATTAACCACGAGAAGTTGGAGGAAGGCCTGTTCCCCTTTCCGAATATGGGTAAAGCCTTCTATTTGTTCCATTGTCAATCGCGAGAGGGGCAATACATCCACTTCCAATACCACCGTCTGGGAATACGTGGAAGTCATTCCCGTGATTTCCACGCGCTGGCGACCGGGTTCCACGTGTTTACCCGGGGTTAGGGCCAACTGGAGCGTCGCTTTCTGCCTCGGTCCTATTTGGACTTTCACGTTATCTGCGGCCACCACCGAAATAGGGATGAGCGTGACATCCTGGGGAACATCGGTGAGATTCTCCACCGTAATAGGTACGAAGGTGGTCTCCAATTTTGGAAGCTGTGGAACTCTAGTTGGAAGGGAAATGGAAATGGTTTTGATGACGGGCGCGGGGCAATCGCTCACGTTCACCATGAAGGGACGCTGGACCCAGATGTCATTCGTTTGAACGAATAAACGCCCCTCATAATCTCCTTCCTGGGAGGGCGCCACGTTCAATACAATGGATACGAATTCCCTTTCTCCTCCCGTGAGACGGATCTCCGGAGGGTTCACTTGAGGCATGAGCAAAGGGTGCGAGGCGGAGATATTGGCATCGACGATGCGCCCGGTGCGGTTCTGGATCTCCGCGGAAATCGTTCCCACATAGTCATTGGCGCACACGCTTTTCTCGAACGGATTCACGATCAGGAAAGGATTGCTTCCCACGTAAACGGTAAAAGGGATGCGGGTGATCTGACCTTCCGCGTCCAGGATTATTTCGGCATCATACGTGCCAGAGCGGGCATCCTCGGTGGCAATAAGCTCAACCCCAAAACGGAATTGCTCGTAGGGAGATACATTCACTCGGGTGAAGGCGGGTTTCAACTGGATGAATGGCGAAGACGTGTCCACCCGGATACGCACGTCATGAGAACGAAAATCCACATTGTCGATAACCAAAGGAACGCTCATACGGTCTCCGGAGAGCAAAGAGAAATTAGAGGGACTCTCGATGAATCCACGGAAAGGAAAGGCGTGGGCGGTTCCCGCTATTAGAATGAAGGCGAAAAGCCCAAGGATGATCCATCTAAAAAAATTGTTTGTCATGGGTTCACATCCGGTTCCGCAAGCGGAATATCAATGAAATGCCTAATACGATGACGATGAGTATGAGGAGGGCATCCACTATTTGCGCCCCGTCACCTAACGAAAGAGCAGCCAAACCGGCAAAGGGGGAAATAGGGGTATCCTCTTTGGACGCCTGAATGATGATTTCGCGTGAATCGTCCCCGGCTATTACCCGAATACGGCCGAAGTACGTATCGCCTTCCCGCAAGCCCTCATTGGGGAATAAGGAGAACTGGATGACCTTCAATTCCCTCGGGGCCACGTGGATGGAGGTAGGGTCACCTGCGAAGGCGAGTGAAAAAGGGCCATCGGCGATGAAACTAGGTTGGATGGATTCCGTCCCGGTATTGGTTACGGCAATGGGATAAGGAAAAGGCTCATTTCCCGTGAAAACAACCGTCGAGGGGGCATTGACCTCGAATCCCCGCACAAAAGTAAGGGCGAGAAAGAAGGCTAAGACGATGAGGACCAATTTCAGCTCATTAGGGATGAGGGCTTTTCTCTTGGGCATGGGAGTATTCACTTATTCATGTGAATAACTTAAATAGGTATTCTGTTCCTTATAAATGGGGTAGATTCCTTAAAAAAGCCTATTTTTCCCCTTTTGCCTATGCTCGACCTCTTTATTGCCTCCAATGACATCCTTGCCCAAATCATTCATTTCGATGAAGACGTCTCGCATTCCCACCAAGCGGCCGGGCTGGAAAAAACCTATCCTATCGTGAAGACGATTGTCTGTTATACGGGGGGAAAAGACCCTTTGATCTTGGCTATCCTCGAAGCCACCCAAAAGGTTGATTTCCAAAAAATAAAAGCCCTTCTCGGGGTCTCCGAGGTTCGGCTCGCGACCCCGGAAGAGGTGCTTAACGCGACAGGGTATGAAGTAGGTGGGGTGCCGCCCATCAGCATCTATGGCAGCCCCACTCTAATAGACCCGGGAGTATTGACGCATCCCTGGGTCGCCTGCGGGGGAGGGGACACCCACTCCCTGCTCAAGATCCAGAGCGCGGACATCCTGAAATGGGCATTCGAACCCCGCGTCGAACCTATTGCGAAATGACTTGTCTTCCGCAGAAAAATGTAGAATATCCCCGTATTTTATTGAACATTTTTATTGTACTTATTTTTCTATTAATTTTCACCAACAGATTGAATGAAACGAATTCTTGCCTGCTGGGATGTAGAAAAGCAATCCGTTTCTCAACGTCCATAATATCCATAATACTGAAATGACGGGGTCGTGGTGTGAATGGGAACGGGGGCATATCCTGCCACATAGTGACCCGGATAGGACGCGCCGTACGCATAGGAAGTTCCATACGGGGCATAAGAAGGATACATATTGTACGAGGGATACGCATAGATCCGCCCGCCCCCGAGAGTGGGATAGCCCAGATGATTGTACATCGGGTACACCCAGTTACCATAGGCGGCGGGCCGGGAGTAGGCGCTCACCAGAACCTGGTTGGAATTCCAGGTATCAGTATAATAGAATCCCCAGGCCCACGCCGAGCTGGCTAGGGTGAGGAAGACGAGGACTACTATGGCGATGCGCAGGTGCATGAGTATATTCGTACGCACTAGCATTTAATTATGTAGGAAAAAGATCCATGAAAAACCGTCGATGCGAGTAAAAAAGGATAATTCTGAATGATGGACTGACCAGGAGGGCCCGGCCGCCGGGGGATTCGAAGAATCCCCCTCGTCCATCGGGGCGCACGATCGAAATCGTGCGACTAAAAGTCGAATGGCTTCACCGTCTTCCGCCCGCCCTGCGAG
Organism: Candidatus Diapherotrites archaeon; assembly: GCA_030688545.1. Lineage (NCBI taxonomy): Archaea > Nanobdellati > Candidatus Iainarchaeota > Candidatus Iainarchaeia > Candidatus Iainarchaeales > Candidatus Iainarchaeaceae > Candidatus Iainarchaeum > Candidatus Iainarchaeum sp. The sequence continues at coordinate 194,945 of JAUYHT010000002.1, forward strand.
CAGCGTCCAATGGCGCGCTTCAACATCTCCTGAACTTGTTCATTCAACGCATCATAGGCGTCGGATGACATCATCATATCCTTTCCGCGAATAAAATCCGCGACTTTGCTCTTCACAATATAGGTTTCGGCCATATCAACCAATCCTCCCAATATATCGGCCTTGAGGCCGATTTAGGAAAGTCCTCCCCTTCAAACTATATAAAAGCACCCGCCCAGATTCTCAAAAAAGGCCGTTATTCGGCGAATTAAAGGGGTTTATTGGGATTGTCGAACTGGTATCGCCTATCTCAAAACTCAAAAAAAATGCGAGATCACCGTCGGCACGCCCATCACTCATCATGGTTCAGGAATGGGTTTCTCGTCATCCGGTGTGGATGATTTCAATCCCCTGATCGTCTATTAAACGCATTCTTTGGGGGGACGATTTTAGCATAGCCCACGTGTTCCCAATACTGGAGCATCTTCACCAAATACGTGGCGCCGATGAACCCCGCGAACTCGATGATGGCGAAAATGAACCCCATGGCAAGAGAGAGAAATAACCCAATGAACAAGGGCAATCCCATGAAGATGCCCGCGAGCACGGTGCGGATGACCCGCTCGCGCTGCTGCTGCGAAAAGGGTATCACCCCCTGCTGATGGACTTGGCGATACAGATTATCCGATCCTATTCCAGCCAGGGCGCAGAATGCGATGAAGATGGCAAACGCCATGGGCCCGGCGATGGCGATAAGATTGGAGGTAAATAGCACGAGCGCACGAATCCCGCCGAAGATGGCATCCACCACCGTCCGGGGAATGTATAGGGGGGTGCCCACAAGGACAAGGTTGCCTTCCTCATCAAAACGGAACACGCCCGAGAATATTGGTCGCTCGGATGGAGGGGGGGTGGTCACGCTCCCCCCAGGTAGGCTAAATGAAAAGGTGTGCGTGCGCTCATTTCCTAACCCATCCATGGTTTCCACCACTAATTCCCCTCCCGTGGTGGGGGTGGATAAGGGAATGGTGCAGAGAATTGAGGGTTTGTCTCCCCCGCCCTCCACGCAGGAAGACGATAACGCACTCCCCCCCATCCGCACCGTTTGAAGTTGGGGAATGGAAAAATCCGTCAAAGTGAATGAGAGCGACGTCACGGGTGATTCGATAACGCCACTCGGAAAAGGATTCACTATTTCCGGGCCAATATAATCCAGCACCACGTCTTCCAATAATTGCACGGCATTCTCGCGTCCATCCTCGCGCGCCGTAACCACTAAATCATACTTCCCTTCTTTCAGATCGGGGGAAGGGGTAAAGGGGATGGTGCATGAGTAAAGGGACCGCGTGCCCGTGCAACCTGTTTTCACCCCGCGATGATCGGCGACGGGAAAGGATGCCAATTCAAATGGGTGTCCATCTGGTGAAAAAAATGCCACCATCACATCCAATGTTCCAGCAAAGGACGAATCAAATAGGCTCATCCGGAATGAATGGGGATTAGTTCCCCCCCATGACGAATTAGGTAAAGGATCATGAACCTGCAGACTGAGGGCGCTCACATCCAAGCGGATAGGGTTGGCACTCGAATCGATGGATTCCCCACCATCGCTATCTTGTAGGCGCATCACCACATAGTATTCCCCATCCGGGGCCACGGCGCCCGAGGAGGGGGCATACAACGTTACATCCACGCGGCAGGGTTGGGAAATGGAAAAATCTGTTCCCGCACAAATCCCTAATCCCCCGGAATTCTGCCAATGGGATAAAGGGGCGTGTTCGATCAGGGGGTATGTCAGTTCCCCCGGGTTGGGAGAAAGGAAGATGGAGACATACCCCTCCTCGGAGTCCCCATCCTGGGCGAGGAAAGAGACGTTTTCATTGTATGTGGTTGTAATATCCCCGGGTCGCACCCACTGCGCGGGCGATGCGGGATGCGTGACGGTTACCCGGGGTTGAACATTGGTTTCGTCCAGGGCATCACTTGAATACAGGTAGGCAATCCCATCCCGGTGAGCGGTGAAAAAGAATGTTTCATCCCCACTTGAAGCTGTCATCCCATCTGAGAGGCCAGTGAGAATCAGGGCTTGCGCATCCGGCCCGCTGATTGAACGGGGAGAAATGACAGTATTCTGCCCATCCAAGGAAGCGAAAATACTCATGGGATTCCGATCGGAAGGCTTGCCGGTTAACAGGTGCAAGCGCGTCCGTGAATTTGGATGAGTCACCAAACCATGGATAGCTACTTCTTCCAATCCTTCCCCATATGCCTGGGCGACTCCATTCCAAATGGTGCGGGTGCAGTTGGATGCGCATTCCCATCCCACCGCATTATTTCCTTGGCGCGCGCCCATGAACCATACGCCCCCTCCAAAATCCAAAATGGGCTCGACAAAATTCCCGCTAGCTGGGAGAATCGCATGAGGGATTGTCCATTCATTGGCGGCGGGATCAAACTGCGCGAAATACAACATCGTGGACCCCACCCCTCCCGGAACGGGATAATCCACCCACCCCGCGACCAATGCCCCATCCGAGGATAATGCTAGCGTGGGCGAACGCGGATTACCATTACCTCCCCCCACTAGGATATCGGGACCATCCGATGGGGGTATCCAATTCACATGGGTGGCGGTGCAGTCCGCGAACGCGGCGCACGCATAATGAAATATTCCCTGGAGTCGCGTGACCAGGTTGGATTGTGCATCGTCGAACATCACATGCAACGCGTCCCCCCGAACCACCAGTTTAGGTTGCGAAAAGGAATAACGCCATCTCCCATTCTCGGTGGCGACAAGGGGATTTACGATACTAATGGCTTTGGACCAATCAGACCCCGAGGTGCAAGCACGGGAGGAAGGACATTGGCTGTAATAGATGGCTGACTTCCCATTAGTATTATCGACGAGGGAAAACACCAGATGACTATTTCCATTAGGCGTTCGGGCCAGGGCGGGATGACGAGGAGTAACCGAACCTAATTCTAGATTCGCAGGCAACGCATCTTTGGTAATAAGCGTTGACAGGGGAAAGGGCGGGGAGAAAGAAGCCCCTCCATCATCAGTACGACGGAGCATCGCTCCTTGAGTCGTCTCATAGGCCACAAGTAAGCTCCCGCTCCCCAAATGGATTACCTTGGATTGGCGGAAATCCTGATCCGGCAAAACCATGGTGCCCCCACTCACGAGATACTGTTCGAATCCCACCACGCGAGAAGAATTAGGAAGAGGAGCACACGTGCCGGTAGCGAGGTTACAACACGCCCCATACACGGGGGCCCACCCCAAGTGCGCGGGAGTCGCGGGGCCGCTGCAGGAAAGGATGGGGGATAACGATCCTCCCGAGGTGCAAAGCGAGGACGTCGTACGCGAGCAGGGAAGGGAATCACAGACCACTAATGTTTGGAACGCCCCCTCCTCCGGGCAAACGGCTTGGAAAGAAGTAAACCCCCCCATTGGGGAAGGAGAATCGTTAGTAAAGCTACCGGATTGGCCAAATACCCCAGGGGTTAATAGAAGAATAACGATGAGACCAAACCCCCATTTTCCCCAGCCACGCATGTCTTCACGAGGCGCGCCCGATTAAAAAAGGCTCCGGCCCGATCCGTTGGGCCGCTTTCGATCGGTCGCTCCGAACCCGGATTATTTACGATACCCCTGGAGAAATATTTGAATCCCCCTCACGAACTCGAGTAAAGAGATTCTTTTGGATTCCAATTCTCCTTGAGGTCTCAGGTGGGAATCTGAACTCATCCAAATACCTTTATCGGCACAGATCGATTATCCAGTGAATATTAAAAGGCACATCCGTCTTTTTTCTTCATGGAGAAAAAGAAACTTTGGTGGCGGATTCGAGGACTTTCAGAATTGAATGTCCGATTTGATTCTAATATCGAACGTGTTGTCGAATCTCAATTGAAAAAATCAGGTAAAATACGAATTTTAGAAATTGGATTTGGAGAAGGTCGATTGCTCCTGGATTTGCAAACCTTATTTCCTAAAAATTTGGAATTATTTGGAATTAATTTTACAAAAGAACACGGAATGCACCAGCGAAGCGATTTTGCCAAGAATGCCAAAATATTTGGATTAAAACCCATCAAAAAATTACCTAAACCATTTTTTTATGATGCGGGGCAAGGATTACATTTCAAAAATAGATCCATTGATGTTGTTCTAAGCCAGGTTGCCTTTCATTATGTCTCAGATAAAGCCCGCTTGTTAGAAGAAATTTGGAGAGTGCTCACGGTTGGCGGTATCGCTTTTGTCCACATTGAAACAGTCGGAAATGATGATACGTTGCCCGATTTTATGGAAATTTCTCACGAAACGCCCCGTTTTGTAATCTACAAAAAAGGAAAAATAGTTAAATTATCTTCGATCATTAAACAATGCCGGAAAAAAGGGTTTGATATCAAATTTATTCGTCCAAAAGGGCATGAACGAAAACCAAACCTGATAATGAGAAAGAACACCATCAAGCCATTGAAGCTGAATCTCACGTTTGACCCGATTTCAACATTCAATTTGACTAAAATAAGAGGCGAAGACAAGCACAAAACAACCGGGAACGGCTGGTGGGGAACTCGAAGCGTTTACCATACAAAATGAATGGGAATGGTAACAATTGAATGACAATACGAGACTAAATGTTAAGTTGAAAAAAAAGGATCAACCCCATCGTGGGAAGCATTAGGGGGGTGAATAGGAGAAAAAAGACCATCCCCGCTTTCCAGGGGAAAAAAACCGCTCTCTGGAAAAATAGATACTTAGGGGCCCTAATCAATAGGGTACGAAGAGGGAGGGTCTTTTGAAGGGGCACGTTGCCTTTAAAACTGGATTTACCCTATAGAAAGACTATAGACGGGGGTTGGATAATCTTATGGCCGATGACGAGACAATGGAATCAGAAACACCTACTCCTGAAGAGGCACCTTCAACGGTTCTTTCGGAAGAGGAAGGGACGATGGAGGAGAGCAAACTCCCCTTCCCCCGCGCCACCGTTACCAATATGATGCGCCAATACATGGACTCTGGAAAGCAGATCAAGGGACAAGTGAAAGACGAGATGAATATCTGGCTGGGAAAGATGGTGGAACGCATCTCCAAGAAGATGAATGCACACCCCTACACGTATGTCGATTTCGGGATGCTCCGCGAGGCCATCGACCCCTATGAAAGGATCCAGGACGTGGAACTCGAGAAGGAACACATCATCAAGCAATTGGAAGCCGTGAAAAGCCAATGCGATGTGCTCATCCGCGAAGTGGACCGGAAATTCACCCTGTGACAATCAATTTCCGGTTGGTGAGATTACCATTATCATTCAGCGGGCCGGCTCGAGTACCGGAACATTAAATCTCCCCACTTGCGGGAGGACTTTCAATCCAAAACGCGCGAGACCAAAAAACACCCATAAGGACGCGTAGTCCACCAAAAAGTCCCTCACCGAGAACGCGAGGGACGGATGAGATGCGGTCAACCAATACCCGATGTTGTGAAGCACGACCGCGACCAGGAACAAGAGAGCGAGGTTCTTCCACTCTATTTTCCGGATGTGCTTCGCCAGGAGAAAAACCCACACGAAGATGAGGGCATGCATGAGTTGATGAAAAATGTAGTCGAATACGTGGATAGGGTTCCCGAAGACAGGTATGCCGATGAAGGGTAAGTCGAGCCACATGGGTTGGCCGGCATACGAGACGCCATGGCCGAGGAAGATATAGAAGAGGATCACCTTGATGAAAATGAGAACCTGCAACGCCACATAAAAATTCCAGTGCCGCCTGAACAACGAATGATGGCGGTAGCCGACGTGCATGGGTTGCTCTTACAGGCTTGTGCTATAAAAATGGCATCCCCAATCTCTCATTAGAAAAAAGCGAAGTTTCGATCATTCTTTGTCCAAAGAATTGAGGCAGTCGAATTCTCTGCTGCCATACGTTTAATAGGATAAAGAACGAGTCTCGGTCATGGTTAAAGGTAAACCCGGTCAAAAACCAAGGTCGACTGCTACCCGCACCCGCCGCCGGTTCAATAGATTTTCACTCGGGCGAGCAGCGGTGCTCTATAAACGCGGAATGCCACGCCACCTCGTATTAGAACACTACTTCCGCACCTACGCCAAAAAATGGGGCATTCGGGACTACTTCGAAATGTATCGTTATCTTTTTGAAAAGCGCCCTGGTCCAAGTCCCAATCTTGCAGAGCTGTTCGAGGGAAAATCAGAGGACCAGATTAGAGATGCATTTATAGTTTGGCGACAAAGAAGTTTGAAGTTCTCAAATCACGCTTCAAAACAATTGAAGAAATTATATGAAGAAGCAAAAAAAGACCCAGAAAGAGCCAAAAGATTCGGAGACGCATCAAGGGCCAACCTCGAAATAGCGAGAGCAAAACATGAAAGCCTCAGAGAAACAAACCCAGAATACCGCGAAAGCGTCAGAGACAAAGCAAGAGTCACCATCGTAAATGCAAGAGCAAAAGCAAAAAGACTCAGAAAAACAGACCCAAAATACGTAGAAAGAATCAGCGACCGAACGAAAGCGCTATGGAAAGACTCCGAATGGCGTGCCAATCAGACCGAACTCATCCGATCCGGCCTTCAACGTTATTGGTCATTGGTGAGAAAAGGATTACTGACAGAATTCCGGGGACGAGGACTCATCAAATCTACTGATAATCGTGCCGAAAAAGGAGAAAAACTAATCGCTGGAACAACTAAAACCCCTCAATCGGAAGCCATAGAAAGAGAACGAAAAGAGCAAGTGGAAATAGCGATCCAAAGACTCAAACCCGAAGAAGCAGAAGCGATTACATCAACCTTTTTTGAGGGAAACGACCTGTCAACTACCGCCGAAAACATGGGGATAACCCTAACCCAGCTGAACAAAATATTAGATAATGCCTATCGAAAACTCGTCAAGGAACTGCGCAACATTTAATTTTGGAAAAAAAAACCTTGCCGGGAAGATTATACAATCCCCAGACGCTCGCGCACGCGCAATGAGTATTGGGTTTTCCCGCTTAGCAACACATGATGGAGCTTGGACACGTTGTGCGGGCGTTCTTTCCAGACGGCTTTCTCAAAATCGAGGATACACGGGCGGCCATCAGGTCGTATGAGGATGTTATGGAGCTTCCCGCCCAGTTGACCATGGTCCAATCCCATCGTGTCCAACTGATGCGCTTGCGTGAACAGATCCCGCAGAACTGGGTGCCATTCCCATTCAGGAGCGTCTCTGTCTAACCACTCCCCCAATGGAATGCCATCCACCCATTCCATGAGAAGGATACGGGAGGAAGGGTCATGCGCCCGGAGACGAGGTCCTATTCCTTTGGCATTCGCGGCCCGGAGGTTTTCAGCCTCCCGCTCCACCATTCGGGGACGCGTGGATAACGCGTGCTCGGCCTTGGCCGCCAAAAAATGGTTGTCCACCTGAACGCGCCAGATGCCCGCGCTCTTCCCGCGTGCATGAAAAAGGAATTGGGTGCCTCCTTTTTCCGCCAACCAGGCTTCCTGGGCTATGTTGAGCGTGGGCTGGAATATCATACCTTTTTTCCCTCCTATTCAGCCAAAAACCCCACTCTTAATTTAACAGCCATATCCAGCGAAAAAATTCACTTTTTAAACTATTACTGATGGTATTGGGAATAGTATGGCGCCAGGAGACCCATCAAATAGGGTTTTGGCTCCAAAATTCACGATAAAAGACGAAAAATCTTATTTGGAGGGATAGCATAATGGCAGACAATCGACAGATGAACCAACCCATGGTGTTTTTACCCGAGGGCAGCAAACGGGTGTTAGGGAGGGATGCCCAGCGCATCAATATCCTCATCGCCAAAGCCGTGGCGAACGCGGTGAAATCAACATTAGGGCCCAAGGGCATGGATAAAATGCTCGTGGATGATTTAGGGGATGTCACCATCTCCAATGATGGCGCCACCATCCTGGGGGAGATGCAAATAGACCACCCCGCCGGGAAGATGATGGTGGAAGTGGCCAAAACCCAGGACCATGAAGTGGGGGATGGAACGACCACCGCCGTTGTACTGGCTGGGGCGCTCCTGCAGAAAGCCGAAGCCATGCTGGATGATGATATCCACCCGAGCATTATTATCAATGGTTATCGAATGGCCGAGAGGAAAGCCAAAGAGATCGCTGCGAGCATCGCGGATGACATCACATTCGAGGACGCGCGCACGCTCAAGAAAATCGCCATGACATCCATGACAGGAAAGTCGGCGGAATCCGAGGCTAGCCTGTCTGATCTGGTGGTTGAAGCCGTGCGAACGGTCGCGGAGAAAGAGGAAGGAAAATATTCAATTGATTCTTCCTACGTGAAGCTCGAGAAAAAAACCGGTGGAAGTTTACATGAATCCGAATTGATCAAGGGAATCGTTCTGGACAAGGAAGTGGTTCACCCCGGCATGCCCCGGCAGATCGAGAACGCCAAGATCGCTCTCATCGATACGGCCCTCGAGATAAAAGAAACAGAGACCGATGCCAAGATCGAAATTACCTCGCCCGACCAATTGCAGGCCTTCCTGGACCAGGAAGAGGGCATGTTGAGGAAGATGGTGGAAAGCATCCAGAAGACGGGCGCTAATGTCGTGGTCTGCCAGAAGGGCATTGACGATCTAGCCCAACATTTCCTATCCAAGGAAGGTATTTTAGCCGTGCGCCGCGTGAAGCAGAGCGACCTCCAGAAGCTCGCCAAGAGCACCGGGGGAAAAATCGTCTCACGCCTCCATGACATCTCCAAAGAAGATTTAGGACACGCCAAGATCGTGCGCGAGAAAAAGATCTCGGGAGATAATATGGTTTTCGTGGAAGGATGCAAAAACCCGAAGGCCGTTACTATCCTCATCCGAGGGGGTTCCCAACATGTCGTGGACGAAGCCGAACGCGCCGTCAACGATGCATTAGGCTCGGTGAGCACCTCCATCAAAGACGGAAAAATTGTCTCAGGAGGAGGAAGCACGGAAATAGAAATCGCCATGCAGCTCAAGGAATTCGCTAAAGGAGTGGGGGGACGAGAACAGTTGGCCATCCACGCCTTCGCGGAAGCCATGGAAATAATCCCCAAGACGTTGGCGGAGACCGCGGGCATGGACTCCATCGACACACTGGTCGGGTTGCGCGCCCGGCACAAGGGGAAGGAAGGCAAGTATATGGGAGTGAATGTCTACGATGCCAAAATTGATGATATGCGCAAGCTGAATGTCATCGAACCCCTGCGCATCAAAACGCAGGCCATCACCTCCGCCTCGGAAGTGGCCCAAATGATCCTCCGCATCGACGACATCATTGCCGCCACCTCCTCGGGAAGAGGAGCCCCGCCCGGCGGAATGCCGGACATGGGCGGCATGGATATGTAAAGGCCTTTTTAGAAAAAAGGCCTGCGAAAAAAAGGAATAACCTCTTTTTTGGGGGGAGAAATTCCCCCTCAACCTTTCATTTTAAGCGTGAAAAACCCATTCTTATCGATATAATATCCCATCCCAAGGATCCATTTCCGGGTGGTGGGAAAAGGAATCCGGAGCGCGATGGATAAATCCACGACTCGAAGATCCTTTTTCCGTTGCCGTTGCTTCGCCGCCCACGCATGAAGAGACGCTACCAACCCCCCATACGTGGCATGGGCCCATATCAAATCTTCCTTCGAGAGCTTAAGTTCGTCAGCCAACCTCCATTCCGGCCAATCAAAGTGTTGGCTCGCCAGTAACCCATAATCGATCACACGGGAAGCATATTCCTTTCGGGATTTTCGGTTGAGGGGTTGGATCTTCCCGCGCACGAACAAAGCATGTTCCCTAATGCTGTCTTCCAATTCCTTTTTCCGTTGGGCCAACTTTTCTCTTGCTAATTTCATGGCCATTCGAACTTCACTCTTCGTGGCGTTTGGCCCTAGACGGGGGATTCGAACATACCTTCCGTTCTCAATGACATAGTGTTTCAACCGAAATGGCTCGGGTTTGCGAGCAGGCATCCCTGAAAAAGGGCACGTGGCTATAAAACCCATTCCTTCTCCAGCATGGTATACCAATACGGACCCGCAGCTGGCCCGTTTCGGCGGGCCGCAGCGACGGTCTACCGAGGGATTTACAATCCCTCGATAAATCAAATAAAATAACGGACCCGTAGCTCAGCCTGCACGCTTTCGCGCGTGCGGGACGAGGGACTACGTTGGGGGTTTATCAACCCCCAGTAGGCCTGAATTAGATTAGTGATGGACCCGTAGCTCAGCCTGGTAGAGCAGCGTTCTTATACAGCGAAGGTCGGAGGTTCAAATCCTCCCGGGTCCACTGCTGCCATTAAATTATCTATTTTTTACATCCTAGTATGGCCTATCTGCCAAGCAGGAAAAGAAAACGGATGCCCGGAGGTATCAATCGGAAAACGCGAAATCAGATTCGGGAAAATGAATTACATCTCAGAAAAAACCTACGCCAGAAACGGATCGCGACTCTGCTTGAAGGACGAGCAGCCAAATTATATGGCGAATTACCCTTTCACAATTGGAACCACGCCCGTTCCCGTATGAAAAAAGGAATGGCCATTGCCCGGCAATGCGTACGTGAGGGCATTCGCGTAAATTTGGAAGTAGTGAAATGGGCGCTGCTCTTCCATGATGCCGGTTACCACCACGATCACCGCAAAATTGGATATCCTACCAAAGAGGCCCACTCGGCCGCGCTTGCCCGAAAAGAAATGGAACGTCTCAACATGGATCCCATGTTGATTCGAGACGTGGAGAAAGCCATTCTCAGTACGCACCGGGATGCGCCCTTCCAAACGGTAGAAGAGAAAATCGTTCGTGCTGCTGACCTGGCGGGAATGGCTGGCCCCTACTCCGCATTCCTCCGAGATAACCGCCTACTGAAGAAAGAACAAGAGCTGATGCATGGGAATTCCATTTCATGGGAGGAATGGAAAAAACAATCTGAGGAGATAATTGGATTCTACTTGAGCCAGAATATTCAAGTGACGACCCAGTACCGGGACGCGGCTGGGAAATCAGTCTTCCATACCCGCGTTCGAGACAATCTAGCCCGAATGATGAGGGAACAGGGATGAGTGGTTTCCATCAATGGGATATCCCAGTAGCCATTTTCTTCGATCGTCTAAAGCCCTTACGACGAATTGAGTAAAGTATCCTTTTATGGTCGGAAACCCTAGTGCTGGCCTTCGCTCCGGCAATAGGCGGCGAAGGAGGTTGGTCGGAATGAAATTGAGAAGGGCTATCTGCGAAAGGGGTTGTGGCTTCATGGTACAGAGCTACAACGAAAATGAACTCCTAAAGTATGCCTTGACTCATGCCAAAAACGTGCACCACTACAGTGGGGAAAATTATCAAATCGAGCAGGTGATGCAAATCGTCTGAATGGCTACAAGACGCACGCCTGAAATAATCTTCCCCCACGCTCTTTCTCCCAATATGGACGTGGGACTTATTTTATTTCCTCTATCAATTGGTTCACGAAATAAATGGGGCCATCATGGAGGATGAGAACGTCGTATACGCGGGAAAAAGATTCCCTCAAGTCATCCACATGGTCGTTGAGAAATCCCACCTTGATTACCGTGTCGTAATCGAACTCCGCAAGCATCTTCACATCATCGAAATTATCACCTAACAGGATTACATTCCGCCGCCCCCGAATCATCCCCTCATACGGGGTGCCTTTCACCACTGCCTCACTCTTATTGAGGGAATGGATAATTTTCCCTTTATACCCCATCACCCTACCAGAATCGTCGTAGGCTAACTGATTGGCGACCACATGGATGTTGGCCCTCCACAACCCTTCCTTCTTCAACAACCCTTCGATAAAATCGGAGTTTCCTGCCGAGAGGATGAGGAGGGGAATGTTTTTCTGGTTCAGGGTGTCCAAGAATGGGCCCAAACCAGGTCGAGCGTTCAGGGGTTGCTCCCTCACAATTCGTTCCACTATTTCCCTATTTAGGCCATAATGGCTCATGCGTTTAACGTGAGTAGTCCACCACTCCAGCATTTTGGATTTCTTGGTTTGAAGGTCCAATGTCAAATCGATTTCCATCGGATGGTATTTCTCGTACAACCCATAGGCTTCTGAGACGTATTCCGGGGACAAATACTTGTACTTTCGAATAATCTCCACGAGGGAATTCCTTTTCTCCCCATTATGGAAGGCCGTGGTGAGCGTTTTATCGAAATCCGCGACCACGTGGAGTTGCCGCGCGCCTCCATGCATCAACGCTTTTTTCTTCCTCTCGAAATCAGTAGGATTTACAACTAGATCATTTTCCATCTATTATGAAGGGAGAATTCATTATTTAAAATCCATTTTAATCCATCCACGTTTAAATAGAAGGCGACTTGGTAGTAGTCATGAAAGCCCTCCCCCTTTTGTTCAAATTGATGCAGACCACGCGGTTCCAACCCCAGTACGGGTATTCGTTAGCGGAGGCATACAAGTCTGACATCAGCGATCTGGCCCAACATCATTACCTGGTCACATTCACCGCTTGGCGATTGTCACGTCTCTTACATCATGCCAATGTTTCCATCAGTGTCGAACGTGTCCTCGAAATATCGCTTATCCATGACTTGGGTGAATTATTTGGGGGAGACATCAATTTCTATTATCAGCGCGCCAATCCCGAAGCAAAAAAGCACGCGAAGGAATTCGAGGCGGCGAACAATATGTTTCTATCTCGTTTTTTTGGGGATGAGAAAGAGCAGTATCTCGCTCTTATTCAGGAGATGAAAGAGGGAAAAACGGTTGAGGCCCTCGTGGCCAAGATTTCAGACATCATCGAATGCGTGCACTACAAGAAAGTAATCCACCGGTTATCTTCCCTTGATGTGGAAGCGAATTCAGCTTATTTAGGTAAACTCATTGACGCATTACCCGAACCCCGCGCCAAGGAAGTGATGCACCGTTTTCTTGAAGGATGGAAGAAAGAAATCATTGACGATCGGGGGGCGGTGGATATCATCCAAATGCCTCCTTCCCATGATTAGTACCAAATGATTTTTATCATGGGATCCTATAGCTGACTCACCGAATTTGTCTCAAGGCGAAGCGGGAACATATCTCCAACCGGGTTCGAGCGGCCCAATGAATCCGGGGTCGACTTCTTTTGGAGGTTGAGGTGGTATGGGCGGAGCCGGAGGCCCGTATGGGGGTTCAGGTGGTAAAGAAGATGGGGGAGTAATAATCCAAATCATTCGATTCTTATGAAAATGCGGGGGGTGTAAATCGCAACAATCCTGGGCAACCACCAAACCCGTAAACGCCAAAAGGAATATCGAAGTAAAAATAATGAAACCATTTCTCCCTGCTTTCGAGTAAATAGGCCCTTGATAGGAATCATTTCCAACCATATTTAGATTACCCATCATACCCTTAAAAACAGTCTCTAGCCCATTCTAGTGATGTATAGCCCTAAGAATGAGGAGAAGTGGCTGGATTTCTGGGAGGAGGGGAAGATTTTCGAGAAGAGCGTGAAGCAGCGCTCGCCCGAGAAGCCCTACATCTTCTATGATGGCCCCCCTTTCGCCACCGGCTTGCCGCACCATGGGCACATTTTGGGGTTGACCATCAAGGACCTTTATCCGCGATATTTCACCATGAAAGGGTATCGGGTGGAACGCCAGTGGGGGTGGGATTGTCACGGACTCCCCGTCGAGACAAAAGTGGAGGAATTGAAAGGAATCAAAAACAAGAAGCAGATCGAAGAAATGGGGGTGACGGCATTCAATGCCGCGTGCGCGGAGCAAGTGTTGGAATTTGCGCACGAATGGGGGAAAACCGTTAGACGCATGGGAAAATGGATCGATTTCGAGAACGCCTACAAAACAATGGATCCATCCTACATGGAGAGTGTGTGGTGGGTGTTCAAGGAGTTGTATGACAAAGGTCACATTTACGAGGGAAAAAAAATACTCATGTATTGCCCAAGATGCCAAACCCCATTAGCCAAGGCCGAGATCGCCATGGACCATTCCTACAAGAATATCACGGAACCCGCGGCGTATGTGAAGTTTCCCCTGAAAGGGGAGGAAAACATCTATCTCCTGGCGTGGACCACGACCCCCTGGACATTAATAGGAAATGCGGCGCTCGCGGTGAACCCGGAAATGATCTATGTGAAGGTGCAACAAGGAAAAGACACCCTCATTCTTGCCCAGGCGCTCCTGAAAGTACTCACCGGGGACTATACAAAAATGGCCGAATTCAAGGGAAAGGAATTGCTGGGGAAAAAATACAATCCACTATACCATCTCGACTCGGAAAAAGAAGGGCATTATGTGGTGGATGGCGGGGAGAATGTGAGTGCCGAAGAGGGAACAGGAATCGTGCACATCGCCTCCTACGGGGAATTCGATTACGAGCTCATTACTAAATATGACTTACCCCTGTTCACGCATGTACAGGAAAATGGAACCCTTCACGGGGGCCACGCCGATTGGCATGGGCTGTGGTTCAAGAAAGCCGACCCCCTCATCCTGAAGGAATTAACCGAAAGGGGATTGGTGTACAAGCAGGAGCCCCATTCGCATACCTATCCATTCTGCTACCGCTGTGAGACCCCTCTTTTTTACCGACCCATGGACTCCTGGTTTGTCCGCATCCAAGCATCCAAGGAACGCATTCTGGCTCGAGCAGAAACTATCCAATGGCACCCACAAGAAATTGCCAAAACCCGATATTCGTATATCGTAGAAACCATGCCCGACTGGAACATCTCCCGCAATAGGTATTGGGCCACCGCTATTCCCGTATGGAAATGCTCATCCTGCGGGGAGATGAAGGTTATAGGAAGCATCGCTGAACTGGAAAAATATGCCATCGAACCATTACCCAAAGACATTGATCTGCACAAGCATGTAGTGGACACCATCCACCTGTTATGCGTCTGCGGGAAAAACATGAGTCGGATTCCCGAAGTCCTCGACTGCTGGTTCGAATCGGGGGCCATGCCCTATGCCGCGCGGCATTATCCATTCGAGAACAAGGAAAACCTTTCCACCTTTTTCCCCGCGGAATTTGTATCGGAGTACGTGGCCCAAATACGGGCGTGGTTCAATTATATGCACGTGTTGGGGGTACTCCTCCTCGATCACGCGCCCTTCAAACACGCCGTGGTGAGTGGAAACATATTGGCTTCCGACGGAAGCAAGATGTCCAAATCGAAAAAGAATTTCACCGACCCCTTCACCATTTTTGACACCTATGGAGCAGATGCCTTGCGCTTTTACCTGATGCAATCCCCCGTGACGCAAGCGCAAGATATCCATTTCAAGGATGAGGGAGTGCAGGAAGTGTATCGAAAGGTCATCCTGCCCGCGGCCAACACATTGGATTTCTATCGGATGTATGCCGCTCAAAAAACTAAATTGGAAAACCCCCATTCCCCTCACATTTTAGACAAATGGATTATCGCGCGCCTCCACCAGACCCTTTCCCGCGTGACGGAAGGGTTGGATGGATATGATACTATTACTCCCTGCCAGGCCTTATCCAGCTTCATCAGCGATCTTTCCACGTGGTATCTCCGCCGGAGCCGGGAACGCGTCAAAGGAACGAATGACCAGGATAAAATGGACGCCATTCGTACCTTGGCTTATGTCCTCCACCAATTGAGTCACCTGCTCGCCCCAATTACTCCCTTCCTCGCGGAAGAAATTTTCCAAACACTCAAGAAAATGCATCCCGGGATGAAAGAAAGCGTGCACCTCGAAGACTGGCCCCGCGCGGATGAAAAAATGATTGATCCAATCATCCTCCAGAACATGGACGCCTGCCGGGAAGCCGTGCGCCTCGCCCTTGACCAGAGGGAACGCCATAAAATACCGATTCGGCAGCCCTTGTCAAAAGCCACGCTCTATGGGATTACTTTAAACGACGCTATGTCATCCATTTTCAAGGATGAATTACATGTGAAGGAAGTGTCCTTCGCGGAGGCCGGAAAAGACGGGGTGCGGGTGGAACTGGACACCACACTCACTCCCACCCTCCTCGCGGAAGGCGCGGCGCGGGAACTCATGCGGGCCATCCAGGATTTGAGGAAGAAGGCCAATATGCAGCCCCAGGAAGAAGTGGAGGTGTTCCTGGAATCCTCTCCCCAATTCCAAAAAATGATTTCTCCTCATTCGGAGGAGGTGAAAGCCAAGGTGCGGGCCCGCACCATCACTTATAGTAAGGCCACTAATCCATTGCAGGAAACCAATATCATCATCAAAGAGGAACCCCTTACCATACAACTCCAGAAAAGGACGTGAAACCCATCTATGCCCCGAGAGATACTCCCCACCCCCAACCCATCCTTCAAGCGCAAACAGACCCAGAAGAGCATTGATCCTAACAAGCTCCGCGAGATCCGGGGATTTGAATTTTCCCCCCAGATGAGCGTGAAGGAATTCGTGGGCTACTACCAGCATATGGGATTCCAGGCCTCCCACCTCACGCAGGGAATGGAGATCATCAAGGAAGCCCGAGAGGACCACTGCGAGATATTCCTGTCATGCACCTCTAACATGGGAAGCTCCGGCCTGCGAGAACTTATTGCTCAACTCATTCGGGACAAGAAGATTAGCTGCCTCATCACCACCACCGGATTGATTGAGGAGGACGTTATAAAAACATTCAATGCATTCCGTTTAGGGGAATTCGATGTCTCGGATGAAGAGGTGAAGGCCAATAAGCTCAACCGCATCGGCAACATCTACGTGCCGGATGCGCATTACGTGCAGTTCGAATCCTGGCACAACGAATTCATGCAAACCCTGTACAAGGAAAAGAAGATCTGGCCCGCGCACGAATACATTTTACGCATGGGCCAGAAATTAAAGGATGAGCACTCCATATTGTATTGGGCCGCCAAACGGGGCGTCCCAATAATTGTCCCCGGATTCGTGGATGGGGCGATGGGGGACCACTGGTATTTTTTCAATCAAAACAAAAAGCCGGAGGAACGCCTGATCATCGACCAAACGGCCACGCTGAAAGTATTTTACGACCAAATACTCGCAGCCGACAAGACCTGCGGCGTCATCCTGGGGGGAGGGATTGCCAAGCACCACCTCATCGGGGCCGCCATCCTGCGGGACGGATTGGATTATGCGGTGTATATGGGAACCGGCACCCCCTACGATGGATCGCTCAGCGGTGCCCATCCCCAGGAAGCCATCTCATGGAACAAGCTCAAGGAACGCCGCCACAGCGCCCACATCGAATGCGAGGCCACGATCGGGTTTCCCCTGCTCATGACGGGGTTCTACCTCTGAAACTTTTTAGAAAAAAGTTTCATCAAAAGAAACTTTTTAGAAAAAAGTTTCATCAAAAAACGACTTTTTAGGAAAAAGGCCGGCGAAAAAAATGGTGAAAATAGTCTACTAAAAATTTGGTCAACTTTTTGGCAAAAGGCTGAATAGCAGATAGTTCTCTCTTCGAGAAAAAGGAGGTTCATAATCCTTTCTTCTTTTGGAAAAGGAAACCATTAAATATCATAATGATAACATAATGATATATGGAAAAAATACTGATCCGCTTGGATGGGAAACCCGAGAAGGTCCTGCACGATCTCCTGGAGAAAGGCATCTATAAGACCAAGACGGAAGCCATCCGCGCAGGCATTATGCAGCTCCAGTGGAAGGAAAATTTCACTGCCGAGTGGATGAAATTGCAGCAGGCCGCCCAAAAAAATAAGCGTAGTATTAAAGAGATCCAGGACGCCCTGAGTAATCTCGATAAATAATGGTTATCGCGTTCATCGACACCAATCCATTTGTCTATGCCATCCATTTCCCTGAATCGAACTCCAGCAAGATAATGGAACTCATAGGAATGCATGCGATTGAAGCGATTGTTTCTGAATTGGTATTACGCGAGATTGACATCGTGCTCCGGCGAACAGCCAATCCATCTATTGCAACGGAAACGGCCCGCCTCATCCGACGCCATTGTTCGGTTATTCCCCGGTATGCCATTGAGGAAACGATGATCCAGTGGCGTGGCCAGATCAAGGAGAAGGATTTGGAGAATTTGGCCGTTGTGAAACAATATTCGATACCCCGTCTAGTCTCCTGGGACCGGGACTATTTACCCTTCCCAGAATACCGGACACCCAAACAATTTATTCAAGAGATGGGAGGTGTTCCGGCGCCAACTGAATATTAATTTCTTTTCCAAAAAAAAAATTGGACCAAAAGAAACCATTTTATTAACCCCAAAATGACTAATCATAGGATGACTGACAAGCAATCCAGCGATGAAGTCGAGGACACGGAAGACATCTACGACGAGGACCAGATCGCCGAGGAGATGGAAGAGGACGAATTGAAACCGGCTGAAGCGGGATTCATGGAAGGCTATATGAATCCCGACCAAACGGAGCGGGAAATCGAGGCCACGCGGAAATCGAAAAAAACCATGCGCCGGCCCACTTCTGCGGGCGAAAAGGATTTCGGGCGGAAGGAAAAGAAGAAATAATTCAACTCAAGAGTTTGAATCAAAACCCAATCGAAAAAGAATCCTTTTGTTTCGGGGAACAAGATATTTTTTGTTTGAAACAGATTATGGGCGAATGATTTGGAATAGGTTAGGCGAGCCCGTGCAGTACAAGCATGAGGATGATTACCACGATCGCGGCCCCGATAACCATGGGGGGCGTGAGGACGGGACCGCCCTCATCAGTGTCGAAGAAGCGCTGAATTCCAATGCTGGAGGAAGGACCTTGTCCCTGGGGCGCGGTTTGGGTGAACTTGACCATACTAAAGGTGGGACGCATCACCCATATAAATGAGCAGGGGGATTGTGTCCTCGTATGCCTCCCATGCGCCCCATTCTCCGTGACATATATCATGTCGGGGTGGCGCTCGTTCTGGTACTGGTCATCCTGGGTTTAATCACGTGGTCGGGGTTCCTCTCCTGCCGCGACATCCCGGGGTGGTGCGACGTGTATTATGGGATCAAGGGCTCCCCCAAAACGCTCATCGTTTTCGGGGACGATGGATTAGGCAATCCGGATTGGCTGGCCCAGCAACTGCGCGATCCTAATGGGGCGCACGCGAGCAACCTCTCTCGGCAACAATTGGATTTCGTTTCCGCCGGAAACCTGAAAGAATTCGATTTGGTAATTGTCACCCGCGCGCGAACCATGCCCACGGAAAAATTAAAGGCCTTCATGGAATACGCGGACGCGGGAGGAAGGCTCATTTGGACGGGGGACGCGGGAACGGGACTGACGAATGAAGACCAGTTCCTGTACGCTGATGATTTGGATGAGAATGCCGGGCACGAGATTTTAACGCCCTGGGCTAGGAAGGATAGTGAAACCAATACCCCCATCCGATTTGACCAATACATTTCAGCCGCCTACCAGGGGAATTGGTGTGAAGTAAGGGAGTGTGCCATCGAACAACAAGTGGGGTTGCTCGTTCCCGAAACCGGAGCCGACCACCCCCTCATATTTGGGATTGCCAATAACCTGAACCTGTACGGGGATTTTTCGCTCGTGCGGGAACTGGGAATAGGCAGCACCATCGTTTTGAGCGTGGACACGCAAACCCTTGTTCGGGACACCGGAGGAAAGGAATTAGGGCGCGTATTCCCGCTCATCATCACTTCTGGAGTGGGGGAGAAAATAGTCTACTACGCCGTGCCCCCGGAGTACTATGGCGCTCCCCCCATGACCTATAAGCTGCTCCTCGAGAACTTGTACGTGGGGATGCTGCGATGAGCCCCCAAGTGGAACGGTTCAACAATCGGTTAAAACGAAATTCCAAAGTGGTTATCCTTCGACGGCACCTGAACCCTTCATTTAGAATAGAAAATGGAGAAATTAATGAAATTCGCGCGGCACGTGTCTCAGGACCAATTCTTATATCACCCTTTTATGCTGGGGGTGATCCTAAAAATTATCCAGCCAAATTAGCTATATCTATCGCGTTTGTGTTATCTGCTAATCCATTTATAGCACAAATTATCCAACGATTTTATTCCGAACTACCCCTGGATCAACCCATCATCATGCCCCCCTTCGAACGCTTTTATCCGGAAGGATGGATTCAGGCCAGCCGCATCAAGGAAACCCACCCCATCTATTATGTGGATATGAAAGGAAACCTTGTTTTCGTCAAAAATTCGCGAATGGAATATTTCCGCTATCTCTTTCAGAAATCCCTGCTCGGAAGATTGGGATATAATCCCTGGTGGTGGCGGGGATACATCGAGCCTCCTAAAGCACCGGAACCGGTTAAGAAGTGGGCTAAGGAGCAATTACGCAAATTGATGGAAAAAATTCCCAGAAAACCGGTACTAAAACCATCCCTCGTTCCTGTTCATTTTCGTCGTTCTGATCCTAAGTTTCAGGACAATTCTTCATCCAGACGACCCAAAAGGATGCGGCGTGGATCACGAGGGAGATGACCTATTTCCCACCCCCCACCCAATTGTTTATAAAGGAGTTAACGTCTTTACCTGCCAGGACACCCATCTGGGTTATTGGGGAAAATATCTATAGTGAGGAGGAAACACGCATGGCTTACGAGGACGAGGGCGCGGAATTGCCCCCACTGGACGGGGGTTCTTTCAGCTCCAAACTGCATTTCAATCTGGAAGCCTTGATCCCCATCATCCTTATCGTCATCATCGGATTCCTCCTCCTCGCCCGATTGGGAGTGGTTGATTCATCTACTCCCATCCTGGGACCGGTGGTGGGTTTCATTTCCCCTAATGCCACTGCCCGCGTGCTCATTGTAGGCGCCCCATCACCTGAACTGATGGCCGTGCTCAATGCCAATAAAGACTTGGTGGGCAATCCAATTGTTAGAGTGGCGGAAGCCTTCGCGCGGGACCCCAGCAACCAATTGGCGCAATTCGACATCGTGATCATGGATCAATCCGGGCAACTCTCAAAAGAGATTCCCCGACAACTTGGGGATGCGCTCCAAGACTATGTGAAAACCGGAGGAAAACTCATCATCATCCAAAATTCAGGGATTCAGCGCCCGGGGGCATTAGACATCTTAGGTTGGAAGGCCAACTTTGGGAATATCGTGCCGGTGAACTGCGACATCATATTGGATGGACAACCCACCTGCAAACGACCCATCGCCGTGGTGGGGGTTATCTGGCGGCAGGACTTCAAACATCCCATCATGCTGGGCATCGAACGCGTGCCCGCGGAAGCCGAAGCGGGCTACTTGCTCCTGGAAACCTATGACATCGGGGTCACCGGAAACGAGATAGCGTACATTGAAGACGCCCGCACGGGACAGAATTTCCCGGCCATCGTCGAACACGCTCAGCTCGGCGGAGGAAAGGTCATCTATTTCAATTACAATCCCGGCATCACTGCGGGCATACTTGAAAATACGATTAAATACCTGCGTTGATGACCAATAAGGAAAGCTCTTTTGATGGCGCTGGTACTGGTATTATTGACGACGATGGGATGGGCCCAAGAGGTGAATGGGTCAGTGGCCGGATTGGGAGACCATGCTGGTCTCAAAACCCTTCACTCCCAAAATTTCTGAGAACATGTTTGATTTCATCAATCGTCTTTTGCTGATCCTTCTTACCGGACATTCGTACGAATTTGATCAACAAATCATTTAGTTCCTTTGAAGATAGAAATTTCAACCTAAACTGATCAGTGATGAAGTAGAATCTGAAATTTTCGTATTTTATTTCCTTTATAACAATATTTCCAACCGTTCCAAGAGGTTTCCCTTTTTGAGGATTTTCCTCCAGCGTCAACAATAAAGAAAATATTTCCACGGACTTTTTTTGGAAGACTTTGTTGATTTTTTCTTCCAACGCATGTGTAATGATTACTTTTGCCATTTGGCTTTCGCCCTCTCCAATGCATTGGCGACAGAATCCGTGTTTGATTCATCCATCAGAAGCATTTGTAATTGTTTTTCTTTGGCTATCTCAACCAGCCTTCGGAGAATAGCGTCGTAAGTCTCTCCCTTCACGCCGAAGCTCTTTATTTCTTCTTTTACTTCGTCTGAAACGGCCATTGTGCTACCCATCATTTCCCTCCAATACTATTTTTTATAATCGTTATAATCATTACATTGATTACATTATATAAATCGTAAGGCCAATTCAGAAAACTACGATTCCAGCCATTTGGGGCGAGAACGACATCTTTAAAGCCGCCGCAACCCTCTGGGAGACCATGAAACCCCTTAATGTGCAGGAAGCCAGTTTGCCCAAAAAGGGGGTTCAGAATCCAAGGTTTTAACCCCTGATTGTGCCAAGCTTCATTTCCCATAGCCTTTTATAGTCATGATGATGTCATGATGGTTCATGACCAGCCATGACGATCCATTATTCTCGGCCCAGGCCCTGATACAACGGGTTTCTCCCGAGTTCGCCGACTTGACGGCGGATATTAGAGAAGTCGCCCAGGCCTCCAAGGACCCGGCTTTGCTCGCCGTCCTCCTCTTCAAACTTGCCCAAGAGCGCCAGAGGACCAATCAACTGCTCCAAGACATTTATGATAAATACGACCAACTGGCCTTCGCCCAGAAAACAAGTCCCTCCCTATCCCCAACTATCCTCCCATCCCTCGCCTCCCATACTGTTTCCATTCTCCCCGAAGCCGATCAAAAAATCATGGCGCTCGTGGAGGAAAAGAAACACATCGATGCCCAGCTCGTGAAGGACGCATTAGGTTACAAGAACACCAATGCCGCGTCGCAACGCCTGAACGGGCTGGTGAAGAATGGACACTTGAATAAGGTTCAATCCGGAAAGAAGGTGGTGTTCCTGCTGCGAAGCACGTGACACTCAAAACCAATCGGGGCGCGCATTCCCTCCCAACTCCCAACCCAAGATGGACATTCGCGCTCCGATTCCCCCTTTCCAGAACGACCAACCCTTTGCCTACCAACCAACCCGGGGGGCGGGAAACCGCCCCCCACCCATGCTTCTCTTCGTTTCTAATTTGGCCAAACTAAAATAGTTATTTTCAAACATGGAACAAGTTTGTTATATTAAAAAAATGGATTTTTTTACCCAATAATCATTCGTTGAGATCGCCCAACTCATGAATCTGGTTGCGCAAATCGTCCACGCGCTTCTTGGACACTTGCATCATGGCCATGGCGGCATCGGCCTCAGGGTCCTTAACCTCCAATTCGATGGCCCCTTTCTTGGTGCGTTTGAAGGAAACCTCTTTCCCGAAATGGTTTTGCAGATGATCCAACAAATCCTCCTCCTGAAGAATGCGCTTTAGTTTCATTGAAATGAGATTCTTGAGCTTGTTCAATTCAAGGATATGGGATTCCACTTCCTGCAACGCGTCTTCGGTTTTGGCCGCTGAAAATTTCACGGGAATGGGTTCAAGACCCGCATCCATCACCGTATCCAGCAATTTCTCGTGCTTGGCATGCAATTTCTCCGCGACGCGGGTGAATGAATCAATGTCCTGGTCGATCTTCTTGAGGAGGGATTTCAACACCTCCTCCCTCTGTTTCAAGGGCTTGTCGGATGGCATGAGAAAAATATGAATCCCCCCAATAAAAAGGATCCGTTTTCCCCTAAAACGTGTGCTTGATCCACATCCCAATGGCCACGCCGAATAGGATAAGGGAAATCCCTAAAACCAAACTTTCAAAGAGCATGCCGGTGGAGAACCATTCCATCCCTAACTGGGAAACATTCCGGGCTACCTCGGGGGCCGCTGGCATCAGGGTGTCATTAGCGGTGGTGGCCATTGACGAAAAACCCTCGTTGGCTCCCGGGCCGTTGACCCAAGGTAAAAAGCGCTGAGACAACAAATAGGCTGCCCCCATCACCCCAACAATAGAGGAGCCCAACAACACAAGAATACGCTTATCCGCCGGTTGGAGAAGGGCCTTCCCTTTCACGGTTAATTCAATATACTTCCATTTGTGCCCATCATCCATTTCTCGTACCAACCCCGCGCGCGCGAGGATATCCACGTGCTCCTTAATCGTCGGGGCGGCCACCCCTATTTCTTTGGCCAATTCACTCTGGGTCTTCCGGCGCAGGAGTAAGGCTTTCAATACAGAAATACGCGTGTCCCCCGCGAGGGCCTTGAAGACATCCTTATCCAATGTGATCTCGGAGGTACTCATACAATAAACGTGGACCGACGCCTTAAAATGCCGCTCGAAAACCCAGGGAAAAACCTGACCACGCCCGGTTTTAAATAGCGCAACCTGGAAAGGAAACCATGCCCACCCCCACCTTCGAAACCGCCTTCGCCGGGAAAGACACCATTATCGGCCGCTCGGACGCCGATGTGAAACTATATGGCGAGGATGGAACGGCCTACATCGGCAAGATGGTCATGTCCTCCGGGGAAAACCCCGTGTTGGGGAGAAAGGTATTAATGGATGTGGCCAAACCCCATGTGGTGCTGATCTGCGGCAAGAGGGGCGAGGGAAAATCCTATTCTTTAGCCGTCCTCCTTGAAGAATTCTCCCGCTTGACTCCTTCTATTCGCCAGCGCACCGCGGTGATCGCCGTGGACATGGTGGGAATATTCTGGACCCTCAAAATTCCTAATCACCCGGAAGCCAAGGAGTTGAAAGAGTGGGGATTGTCGCCCGACGCTATCCCCGTACGCGTACTGGTGCCCAAAGGAAAACTCCCTTTCTACCGCGAAAAAGATATTCCAGTGGATGACGCCTTCACCCTGCGCGTAAGCGAATTGGACATCACGGAATGGATGGCCATGTTCAAATATTCGTGGCGCGATCCTGAAGCCATCCTATTAGGACGCGTGCTCGATACCTTGAAAGAAAAACTGGGCACGCGCTTCGGGATGGAGGATATCTTCCACGCCATCGAAATAGATTCTGACACTGAAAACTTAACCAAACACGCCCTGAAAAACCGGCTCGGGATGACCAAAGAGTGGGGGTTGCTTGAAAAAGAAGGCACGCGCCTCGCTGACATCGCCCAACCCGGAACCATCACCATCATCGATGTCTCCGCGTACCGCCAAGCCATCGGGATGGAGGGGACAAAGGATATTATCGTCGCGCTTCTGGGAAAAAAGCTCTTCGAAGAACGCATGCTCTACCGCAAGGAAGAAGAAATCCGACTCATGAAGGGGATGGGCCGGCAGAGCGCGATGCCCATCGTCTGGCTGATGATCGATGAAGCACACATGTTCATGCCCAAGGATGAAGATAACATCGCCACGAATGTGTTATTAGAATGGGTGCGCGTGGGACGCCAGCCCGGATTAAGTTTGGTTTTAGCCACGCAACGTCCCAACAAACTCCACCCCGATGCCATCTCGCAATGCGACCTATTCATCTCCCACCGCATGACCTCACAAGAAGATATCCTCGCAGTGTCGCAACTGAGACCATCCTACATGCACGGGGATTTCGATAAATTGTATGGCACCATGCCCCGAGGAAGGGGATTCGCCCTCATCCTCGACGACAACGCTGAAACCATCTACACCGTGAAGATCCGCCCCCGCCTGACCTGGGATGGGGGAACGACGGCGAGCGCATTCACGAAATGACTTCCCCCCGACCTAAAGGCCAGGGTATCCATGGTGCGCATGAACATCATCCGGCTCGCGTGATCGCTCGCCCAACACGGGCGACGCATGTCGCCCTAAATGGCGAGGTATCAACCTTTTTCGCCGGCCTTTTTTCTAAAAAGGCCGAATGAAACTGAACCCTTTCAATTCCCGTCCCAATAGGCCTTAAAAAAGCCCTGGGGGTGGAGTGGAGTATATGCCCCCATCCCGCCTCCAGAAATGGATAGGTCATTCCCTCTTCCCTTTTTTCTATTTGGGCGGCCTCCTCCTCCTGGGGTTGTTGACCTTTTTTGGTCCGCTTCAGTGGATATTGGTTGGGTTCAATATTCTCCTCCTTTACATTGCGTGCTTCTTCCTTCTCAGTTATTTCGAGTGGGAGACCCAACCGGTGCCAACGTTAGTCAAATGGCCCATGCTGAGCATCCTCATCCCCGCCTACAACCGGGGAGAAAGTCTCCGCACCTGCCTCCAACACGTGCTCGCAATGGAGTACCCGGGAAAGAAAGAGATCATCGTGCTCAATGATGCCTCCACCGATCAAACACGGGAAATACTGAAAACGTTTGAAGGAAAAATTCAAATCATCCATTTCAAGAAGAACCAAGGGAAAGCCCGCATTCTCAACCATGGGTTAACGCTCGTGAAAGGGACATTCGTCGCGGTCATTGATGGAGACTCTTATCCAAGAAAAGACGCCTTCCTGTATGCCATCCCCCATTTGGTCACCCAGGAAAAAATAGGGGCCGTCACCACCATCGTGCGCGTGCACAACAACCATGGATGGTTGCCCCGCATCCAGGAGATGGAATATTTCCTATCCTTTGGTCTGCACAACAACATGCTTTCTTCTCATGATGGGGTGTATGTAACCCCGGGACCATTCACCGTATACCGAAAAAAAGCCCTGGACGAGATGGGGGGCTATGATATCCACAACATCACGGAAGACATGGAGATTACCTTCCACCTGCACGCCATTGGATACCAAGTACTCGTGGAGCCCCGCGCGCAAGTATATACTGATGTACCTGATACTCTTCCCAAGCTCTGGCGGCAGCGCAACCGCTGGAGCTATGGCAGCTGGCAGACCATGTTCAAATACCGAAAAGAACTCTTCTCTCCCACCAAATCATTCTTCTATTTCTTCTTCCCCCAGCGCCTCATCATGGAGGGGAGTTCGGTCATATTTCTCTTCATGCTTATCCGAATGGGGGCTGATGCCTTCAACCAAATCACTCAAACCTATTTCTCATGGGCCTCCATAGGATTTGAACAGATTGCCGTACCATCATTCTATGTGACGGGAACCCTTTTCCTGTATTGGACCCTCATCCTCATGTGGGTGGTGCTGCTGGCCCTCGGCATTCACATCGCCCGGGCCTCCTTCGATTGGCGATCCCTTCCCAGCCTCATCATATTTGTCACGGCCTATGGCCTATTTATCATCACTGTGCAGGCCTACAGCCTCGCCCGCGTGGTAATGGGGGGAAAACAGGCATGGTGAATATTTATGCCCGCGCGCTCCTCCTCACTATCCTAATTGTGGGGGCATGGGTGGTATTCTCGTATTCCTTCGAGGGCCAACGCAATGCCGATTTGCTCTCCCAAATCGATTCAGTCATAACCCAAGAGGCAGCTACAAGATCCTATCTGGATTACCTCGAGAGCAGAGGAGAGGAGGAACGCTATTGCCAAGTATTTCAGACCCACATCCAACAGCAGAATGAGAAACTCTTCCCCTTGCTCGCGTCCCTCGAGGAGGCCAGCCACAATGCCCTCGCCAATGATTACATCAAGGTTCGCCAGCGATTCCAATCCGCCAATGCCCAATTATTCTTTTCTCTCAAACTATACCAAATCAAATGCCCGTCATCCGAGGCGCTGCAGCGACCCATCCTCTATTTTTTCCCCGATAACGCCCCGTGCTCGGATTGCCTTTTACAATCCCAAATACTGGATGACGTGCGCGATACCTGCAAAACACCAATCCAAATTTTTGCCTTTCCTGTGAAGGGGGGCATTGAGACGGTGGATCTTTTGGTCACCGATTACCAGATTACCCATACTCCTTCCCTGGTCATCGATGACGTGGTTTACCCGGGCGTCCAAACCCGTACCGCTATCCAGGAATTATTGGCGTGCTGAAGGGGATGGTTTATTTAGGAGCCTTTCTTCCCCTCGGAATGGTTTTCCTGGAATCCGGGGAAGTGATGCTATTATTCATCGCGGCGTTAGGATATATCCCTGTTGTCTGGACATATCGCCACAACCCGGAAACCAAACTCTTCACGTGGGGGTATTCCCTGCTCCTTTTGGGATTAGTATCGGCCATCCTGGGAACATTTCTCTGGCCAACCATTTTTGAGATCCTCGAACATGGAATGGGTATTCTCCTGCCCGCCATCCTCTTTTTCCTCTACGCGCAACGAAATTACCACAAGAGCGTCTTCCTCCGAAAGAAGATGGAAGAGCTGGATGACGGGAGCTGAAACGAATGATCGACCTCATCCTCGCTACCGACATCCTGGCGGTGCCCCTGTTCCTGGGTGCCTTCATCTACGCCTGGAAGAGTGTGCCCCACATGGAGGAAAAGATTGCCTATTGGGTCATATTCGCATTCGGGATGCTCACCATGTTCGGGTGGAACCTCGCGCTCGTGCTTGAAACGCTTGGCTACGCCGCTCCCATCGTGGCGGCCTGGAAAATCCCCATCATCGCCAACGCCATCACCAACCTCATCATCTGCTCCATCCTCGCCTTCATCGACTATGCCCGGCCATTCGATTAAAAATCTAAAATAATTCAGGACCAGAAAGACCCAAGCAGAATTGAACATGGTCCAGTTTCGATTGGACCAACCGAAGACTACCATCGAGGATTCTTCGAATCCTCAGTAGGCCCGGGCAGAGTTGAACTGCCGTCTCGACCGTGTGAAGGTCGCGTGATAGCCGTTACACTACGGGCCTATATTTTACTCAAAAGGAGAAAGGCGACATTTATTCCCCCTCCCATATGAAAACCCAACAAATAAGGCTTATAAAAGGGCGCGGCGTACTGGCCTCCATGCGGAAAGGCATCCTCATCCTCGCGTTGCTCGTGTTTAGTGGAATGGTCTGGGCCCAAGAACTCACCTTAATTGGCCCCACTCACGTCCCCACCCTCATCCCCTTCACCTTTTTCACCGATCTTCCCCCCACGGACCAATTCAGCGAAGCTACGGTATACCTGGACGAACAACCCGCCGCCACCGCCTACCCAAGCGGTCATTGCGCAATCCTTCCTGAATGGGTGGGAAACGTTCTCTCGTGCACTATTTTCGACCGCGACCCCTCTTCCACGGGGGGATTGACTATGGTTTTCGTCCACTCCGGGTTCGCCAAGGGAGACCACCGCATCCGCGTATCCACAACCGGGAACACGAGCGCCACCCAGGAATTATCAATCATCTCCGAGGATGTCCTGGGGGGAACCACCCTGGATAGTTTGAAAGCCAGCATGGTGGATGTGGAGAACCGCCTGCTACAAATAACCAATTCCTTAGATGAGTATACGATTACCATTCAAAACCTGCAACTGGAATTGAACACCAATCAGCAGATAGGGGAATCCCAAAGAAATAATCTGCAGCAATCATTGGATGACGCTCGCATACAATTGGAATCCCAGCAAGGAACCATTGATGGTTTGAATGCTCAATTGCGCGCGGTCGAAAAAGAGGTCGCCAAATCATTCAAGAATCCTTTCGCAGGAGAGGAAGAAATTAACGCCCAATCGACAACCCCCCCACCCATTGTTCCAGACGATGATGAAAACAACCCTCCCGCCACGGGATTCGTTGTTGGTAACAATGCCCCCCTCATTGGACTCGGAATCCTTATTGTGGCGGGCGCATTGGTCCTATTCCATTTCCGCGGACGCCTCCCTTCAATCGGAAAAAAGAGTGGGCCCTTCTTCGAAGGAAGCATGGATGCCCTATTCAAAGGCGTTCCATCTCGCGAGGATTCTTCTCTCACCCCGCGCCGGTTCGCCAGCATATCCAGAGAGGAAGCCCGGCTGAGGAATGACGTGGAAACCAACCCTCCCGAAAAAGTCAATTTCTCCGAATTGATCCGAAAAGAACGGGACTAATTTTCCACAAAACCCCCCTCCTCGTTTTAATTCCTTCCAACCCATTCCATGATACGCAGGGGTACCGAAGTGGACAAACGGAACGCGTTTAGGCCGCGTTGGCTTAGTGCCTTCGGAGGTTCGAATCCTCCCTCCTGCATGCCCAAATTCCATTTGGGCGTTCGGAATTAGGGAGGTTTCACAGAAACCTCCCGGCTAACTAGTTTTCGCCAACCTTTTCCCAAAAGGTTGGTTCTGAATCCTCCCTCCTGCATCGAGGGTCTTGTTCCTCGATCCCGCTCACGTGTTATGTTTTCTGAGGACAGAAAAGTGTGTGTTTAACCTAATCTTTTAATATCATGCCAAATGGCATTCAATTACAGACATTCATCCTTTATCAGAAAAGGTCCTTTAGTCGTATACTCGCGGCCGCTTGTCTATTTTAGTCACCAAAACTATTTTCTCTGGATGTTTAACTTTGTAAAGAGCGCGATAGCCCCCAATCCTGAAGCGATGAACGGGTTCGCCGTTATCCCTGGTAATAAATTTTGAATCTGAAGGAAATGGATCTTCAGATAGACGTTTTAGCCTTTCAATAATACGTTCTCGAAGATGTTTGTCTAACTTATCAAGAAACTTTTCCGCATGCTGCGACAAATGAACAGCATAGATACTATATCAGCCTCTTTGTCTTTCCTACTTTCAAATCTTTTTCAGCTTCCTTAATAGACTCTACATCATCATCAGTTAATACCAGATCAAAATCTACCAAGCGTCCTTTAATGAAGTCTAAGTCGCTACGAATATTTTTGAGTTCTTTCAAAATCGCCTTCGTTTCCGTTTCCATAATAATTATCTCATACTTTTGACTTAAAAAACTATACACCAAAAAGACCTTTTCAGACTGATTTTATTAGGTTGTTTTGAAGCTTTATCTCACCATTTTTTCATTATTGTAAAATAACCCCCCTGACGATGGAAGTAATTAAATTCCTGAAATACTTCTGATGTCCATGGCCGCTGATCAAACCAATGCTGCGAATCAATTCATAACTAAAAATATGAAAACGATCGAAATGGCCGCTTTTTATGTTCGAAAACAATTATCTTCATTCAGGTTAACCAAAGAAGACCTAATCAGCATGATTACATTGAAGATTATTCGAAATTTCACTTTTGTTGCCGATAGAGGCACACCAAAGGCTTACATTTTTATTATTGCCAGACATCTCATAGTCGATACTTTACGTAAGAAAAGAATACGCATTAAACCAACATCATTCTCAAATATCGCAACCGATATTAGCTTGGAAGACCAATTCGAAACAAAAAAAGAAAGCGGATTGGATCCGGAAACACGAGATTGGTTGATTCAAAATATTATGCAACTACCATATCCACATCGCACCGTATTATTATTGAAATACGAAGGGATGACTAATGTGGCTATCGCCCGCCACCTTGGCATCCGGGTGAATCCAATAGCCAAGGGATACCATCTTGTGAAAAAAGCACATCAAATATTGCGTGATCATTTAGAGAAAAAAAAAGATCCCTTTTTCCTGGACCAACAGAAGCCCCGTAAAAGAAAACCTGGCCCAAAACGATTAGGAAGACCGCGCAAACCTACAAGATAGTATTCTTAAATCGTCCCCTTCCCAGTTGAGATGGAATTATGTTGCCCGTGTGGTGTAGTCTGGATAGCATAAAGGCTTCCGGAGCCTTTGACCTGGGTTCAAATCCCAGCACGGGTGTTTTTAGGGATTTGGAGAAAGGTGTCGCCAATATTGTTCCCTGGGCAATAGAGAGTTTATTCCAACCCCTCACGAGTATTCTTTTAATCGTTCGAATATCCCAATAGGGTATGCGTCTGGAAGACCTTTCATTCCAAACCGGAGAAAACGTATACGCCCCCCGGGAAGACTCCTGGCTGCTAGCTCACGCGATATTGAAAAACAAAAAGATCGTGCGCGGGAAGAAATGCCTCGATATGGGCTGCGGGAGCGGCATCCAGACCGCCGCAATGCTCCTGGTGGGAGGAAAAGAGGAAACCTATTCGGATATCGCCCCGGAAGCCTTGCACGCAACTGCTTCCTTGGTGGAACGATATTTCCCCAGCGCCAAAACCAAACCCGTGCAGGGCGATCTATTCCAGCACGTGAAAGGAACATTTGATGTCATCGCCTTCAACCCCCCCTATGTCCCCTCCACCACCATCCGCTGGCGCGACACAGATGGAGGAAAAAAAGGACGTGAAATCATCGATGCGTTTTTGGAAAAACTTGCCGACCACCTGAAACCGGGCGGGCATTGTTTTCTCCTCCAATCCAGCCTCAACATTCCCGAGATGACCGAACAGAAAATGAAAAAATTGGGAATGACTGGGAAAATCATTGCCACCCAAAAACTCTTCATGGAAGAACTCCAGGTGTGGCACCTCCAGATCTGATCCTGTTAGAAACGTCAGGGGGTTCCAATGTCTACACAGCAGCCCATAATGCAGACTGGGTGGCCTTGACCAGAACCTCCGAAACCGCAATCCTGATTGGTGGTGCAGCCGGGAGGACATCTGCTTCGGCAAGGCTCCGGGTTGGGGACGCACTGGCACCCCGCGCACACATATCCCGAAGAAACCGTCGTCCCATCTGGACAAACGACTCCAAACGTCCCGGAACCCGCGCAATCGCTATCCGCCTCGCACACCTCGTTGTTCCCCGGATCCAAAACCCCATTCCCGCAGAAGCCCATACCCTGATAGATGGAGATATCCGATACCCCATCACAAGGAGCGGTGGGAAAGCATTTCAGACCCGCATCCCCTACTAGATTACCATTAGGTCCGGAAGGGCCGCCATTCCTCGAACAATCGGGATTGCATGTACCATCCTGGCATAAAATAGTTCCGGGAGAGCATGATCCTGTATCACAATACTGGCAGAAAGAGATATCGAACCCCGTGCACGCGTTATTGCAACCCAATTCCCCATTGCACAATTGGATCCCTCCCTCGGTGTAGAAATCCGTGCAATCCAACCAATCCCCAAGATTCGTCAAATCGCAGGCTTCTGTGATGCCCCCGCTCGCGGAACCATCCTCGATTCGATAATCGCCACAATATTGGTAGGTGAAGGTGGTGTATCCTCCTGTACGGGCACATACGACCTCAGCGATAACAAATTCATTGGGGTCATTTTCCAATCTCCCATTGAAGCAGCTCCATCCCCGAAGGTCAGGGAGGACCCCGGAGAGATTGTATTGGTAGCCACTATCATTAGGAAAATCCACCTCAGTGCTGCATGAACCGCTGATCGCGTAAAAATCCGTGGGACACACCGCTTCGCAAAACTTATACCGTGCACCCGAGGATCCATCACATGCCTGGGTGATGGTAATAATATCGTCTTCTATTTCCTCGGCTGAATGACCGAAAAAAATAGCTTGACCCGCGGCCAGAGCCAAGGTTACCAAAAATAGGATAACGATTCCCGACATGGGCCATTTGAAAATTTGAAACCAATATTTCATGGACTCACCTTCAAACAGATTACCTGCGCCCTCAAGAAGCTACTCGGGCCATGGGAGCCATCCGAACACTCCCAAAATTTTTGATTCGTGGACGCATCAGTAAGACCAAAGGCCTGGTACGCATAGCCAGTGAAAGAAATACAATTGCCACCGACCGCGACTTCGTCCGGCAGGATACAAGTAGCACGGCAGGGATTCCCGGCACCCGATGCATACCCTTGGAAATTGGTGCAATCCGTATCATATACAACGGTTTTCAATGCGATTTCATCTGGAGAATGCCCGAAGATCCGGGGGATATTAGTGCCATAAGCGGCAATCACCACTGCCAAAGCCACAACCAATACCCCCACTAAATGCCAACGCATGGCCGCGGGCGAATAAACCATTTAATTGACCTCCATGCACTTTACTTCCGCGATGAATTTCCCGTTAAGATATCCAACGGTCGGCCAAGACAAATCCGTGCATTCCCACCGATAATAAGAAGAAATCCCCATCTTCCAATAAACCCACCCCGCCCCATTGATGCAATTTCCACCCACGGCAACCTCATTTCCCAATTGGCAATCCGCATAGCACTGCGGGAAATTACTTCCAGAGCAATCCACCTGGTATGAATTGAACGTATATTCTATTTCATTTGAGGGGTGACCCATTTTAGCGGGATCGCTGTTTCCGCAAAAAGGGTTATTGGGGTCTGGACAATACCCCTGCACTAATACCATTATTCCGACCATCCCCAATCCAATCAAGATGATGGATGGGAGTATTGGGGATTTCAAAAAGAAGGGAATTTCCATCATACCGGGGACACGAATCCCCAATTAAAAACCGCTGCCTGTAAACGTTATCAAACCCTTTAAATGCCCTCTGGGATCCTATTCCGACAGACCTACTATGGGATCAAAGGAAGAGATTCCAATTGTCACCTCAAAATAACACCTCATGATGCGATTGAAGCACGGATACCCAAGCGGTCTAAGGGGCCAGGTTCAGAACCTGGTGGCTTAGTGCCTTCGGAGGTTCGAATCCTCCTCCGTGCATGGCCCGTTCCGTCGGGCCGCTGCGGAGTTAGGGCTCCCTAGCAGGAGCCCAGACAAAAAGAATCGAAATGGCCTAATTGGCCACTCTCTCGGGGTATTTTTGTATTCGAATAAAAAAAATAATTGAAGCAGGTTTCCAAACCTGCTTCAAGAGAAATCGAAAACAGTATCTTTTACGGCCATATACGTTTTCCCATCATATATAAAATCGATTTCTAGATAAACCGTGCTATCTGGTACGAATCCCTCATCGAATTCCAACCTTATTTCTTTTCCGAGAAATCCGTAATCCGAATCGATAACGATGTTATTCCATTCTTTGATAAGATCCGTTTTTACTGTTTTGAATTTCGAGTCATAATCTGAATCATAAACCCTGGCATTCAATAGTCCCTCGGCTCGGACTAATTTCCCTTCTTTATTTTCAGGTTGAATAGTAACCTTGATTCCATCCACCTCTGGATCGGCATCCCAGTTATCCATAGACGCGGACCAGATTGATAATGTCGAGACTTCAGGTTTAGATTCCTGCTTAGACGGTGCAGAGGCTTGAGACACCGTATCGTTTTCTCCACTTGAAGCCGTATTTTCAGTGTCAGAATAGGTTGGTTTACTTGTGCACCCGGCAAGGAATAACATCGCGACCAATAATACCCCAACATAAATTTTGAATTGACTCATTTTTTCTCCTCCTTTTTTCCACCCCATCACAGGCTCATTAGATTTTATTTTCATTTTTCATCCTTCACCTTATTCTTTTTTTTAAATTCAATATTTCCTTTTTCAGATAGGACTTCTTTACGTTCTTCGTATTCCTCTTTGGTTATTTCCCCATCTGCATATTTTCGTTTCAATACGATCAGCGGTGATTCAATGCTTGTAGTAGCAGGCGTGTTGTTGACAACAGTGACCTGCTGGATCTGTTGGGTTACCCCCGCCACGATTTTTGCTGGATCTTCAGCTAATGTAGCAATTTTCCATGTTTTACCAAACATCCACAAACCAACCGGAAGTCCAATAATGGTTAGGCAGGCTATCAAGGCTAATATGACCCAAAGCAAGGCCACCCACCATCCAATTAAAATAAACCAAATAACCCGGACTACCGTACTTGCCATTCCCTGGACACCTCGTAAGCCCAGAATACCTCAATAGTATATAATCCTACGCTCATTCTAACGCCGCTATTTAACTCCATAAAAAGCCGTTCCCAGAATGTGGGACCTGGTTTCATTTGTACGGCGGGGGAGGCTAC
Source organism: Candidatus Diapherotrites archaeon (assembly GCA_030688545.1). NCBI lineage: Archaea > Nanobdellati > Candidatus Iainarchaeota > Candidatus Iainarchaeia > Candidatus Iainarchaeales > Candidatus Iainarchaeaceae > Candidatus Iainarchaeum > Candidatus Iainarchaeum sp. Next base: position 230,395 of record JAUYHT010000002.1, read on the forward strand.
GGATGCAGATTTTGGAGTCCCTCATTCGGCCAAATAACCCCACGGATCTGGCCAAGCGCCTCCACTCACATCGCCCCACCGTTTCGATGGTGATCCAAGACCTCCAGGCCAAACACCTGGTGAAGCGCCTCAATCCTGAAGAGAAGAACGTAAGCATCTACACGATAACCCCAGAAGGGGCGCGGGTGCTCAAGGCAGTGCAATCCATGCGCTATGCCGCGGATGAAGATAAATAGACTTGTCCAATTCTTTTCGAACTCATACCTGGGTTACCCCATCTGGCCCATTGGATCTTGAACAGGAAAGTCATCCTCCCTCGAGGACATTTCATTTAACCAAGAAAACGATGGAAAAAAAATGTTCAATATTGCGGTAAAATCAACTATCTTCCAATCTAATAGTTAGTGCCGCCAATACCTTACAACCGCATACACCAATGCCACGATGATAAGCAATACCACCAACACGTCAACAAGGGCTTGGTGCTGAGCAACGATGAAATAGTTTTCCTGCAGGGCATAACCGAATGACGCCAGGAAGAGATTCCACATCCCCGCGCCCGCGATGGTCATGGCCGCAAACTTCCCGGGAGGCATGTTGCTCATCCCGGCCGGAATGGAAATGAGATGTCTTACCACGGGAACAAAACGGCCAATGAATACCGTGGCATGCCCCCGCTTGGCAAACCAATCCTCGACCATACGCAAATGTTTCCGTTTCAACCCGAAAATTTCCCCGTGGCTCACGATGAAGTCCCTTCCGAAATATTTTCCGGTGTAATAGGAAACGAAGGAGCCGGCCAGACTCCCCAACGTTGCAAACCCAACAACTAGAACGAAATCAAGATTCCCTTTGGCCGCCGCCCACCCTGCAAAAGGCATCACCAATTCGCTGGGAATGGGAATGATCATGGATTCCCAAGTCATCAGGATGAATATTCCAAAATACCCCGTGGTCGCAATGAGGACGGCGAAGGATTCGGCAAGGACCTCGAACACCATGCTTTCCCCACCCTTTTGGGATTGAAAAAGGGAGAGGGTGAGAAGGCTTTTAGGGGGATATTAGCCCACTATATAGGCGTGATGATGACGTAAACCCCAGCTGACACCAGATGATGAATTAACTCACGTCTGAACGCCAATCTTTTTAAAAAAAAGATTGATCAAAAGAAACTTTTTAGAAAAAAGTTTCATCAAAAAACGACCTTTTTGAAAAAAACGAATTTGGAAAAAAAACTAAACCAGGAAGTCATGTTTTGGCTTTAAAAAAAATCTCCCGAAAAGGGAACTGACATCCTGGCCCCCCATTCTTAATCCTTAAATAGGGGGAATCATTTTCATTTGCCATGACCCTCACCCTCTCCTTCGAGAAGAAGGATATCCCCCTTTTGGTGAATGGACTATCACATTATCCTTCGCTCCCCACCCCCTCCCCCTATGAGAAGGCGCGGCACACCGTGGGGGTGTGCCAAGTCACATTATACACGAGCGGGAAAATAGTTATTCAAGGGAAAAATTCCCTCATCGAAAAAGAGGTGCGACAAACCATCCAGGAATGGGTGGGGGAGGATGGGGAACTGATATTCGGGCTCGATGAGACGGGGAGGGGAGAACTCAATGGTCCATTAGTGGTAGCGGGAGTGCTTGGAAAACGAAATGCCCTGCGCGGAATCCGGGATTCCAAGAAAACAAAGGATGTTCCTGCGCGTTACACCGAAACCACCGGAAATAGTTGGCTACAAGCGAGCGTGAGCGTGAACGCGACGGCTGTGGATATCCTGCGGGAGAAGGGATTTACTATGAATGAGGTGGAGGCTATCATCGCCGAACACCTGCACGCGCTCACCCAGAAACTCTTTCCAGAAAGCCAAACCATCATGGATGGCGCACCCTTGAAACGCGGGTTGCGTGGCATTGTTTTCCGAGAAAAAGCGGACGACATCGAACCCAGTGTGAGCGCGGCGAGCATCATCGCCAAACACTTGAGAAACGAAAGTGGGGATACGGATGAAAGGAAGACGTGGAAGCGGAAGACCCAATAATCGGGGCGGGAAATCTCCCCGTAAAGGAAAAAATGGGAAGAAAAACCTCTTTCCTCTACGGAAGGTAGGAGAAGGGGAGGGTATATTTGAAAGGAGGGAAAAAAGGTCAACCTATCTGCGAAAATTATTCGATTCATATCGGAAAAAACCTCCAAATTGGCATACCGAGAATTTGGACCTCCAGAATCGGAAGAGAATACTATTTGAGCGACATGAACTCCAATTGACTTATGCCATTTTTGAATCTGTTAATTCTCTATTCTTAAATAAAAAAGATCTAAGGGATTTAGCTAAAAGGAGATTGGAGACCATTGTCGATTTGTGCCGGATAGAACAGAAGATCTATCTGTCCTTATTATTTAGGAATCAGATTAGAAGTAAAGAAGACATCACCAAGTACCGACAAATTGTAAGGGAGTTGTATTTCAAGGAAATAGCTTTTACAGAGCGCTTGCATAACCGCATATTATTCGAAAGGCACGTGCGCGATCTAATTGAGGATTATAAGGTTAAACCAAAGTGATTCCCCGCCCGAGTTCGGCTATCTCTTTCTCAGTCAATTTCCATTTTTTTACGCGTTCTCCCAAGATAGCACTCCCCCCATCCGGGTCCAGCACGCGCACGGTGAAAGGGGTTTTCCCCTCTCTGAATTGTGTTACAATCTCCCGCACCGCACGGGCATTGTTTTTTTCTTCCGCGTTCCCATTCCGGATGAATGAATCCAAAACCATTTCCACCCGCTCGAGCAACCCCTCTATGTTTGTATAGAAACCCTCCGAGACCATCCCGGGTTCCATGCGGAAACCAATTTGGGGAATTTCAACCGTTCCGGAAGAATTTCGAATGAGTTTGGCGGAAAGCCCTTTCTCGTCCTTGATTATTATTTCAAAACCCATGGGTTGGTTGAATTCAAGGCTCATTACATCAGAAAATCGAAATCCACAATGCTCGCATATTACTGTTTGGATCATCATCTTCCCAAAATGGGGAACTTTTTCCACGAGCTGAACGATTTTAGCTCCCTTCCCACACTGAGGGCAGGGGGTTGTCACGAGGGAGGAAGACTCATGAGGATGGCCGCGAGGCATACTCACGCCTTCTTCTTCCGTTTCTTGGTCCGGACTGTGATTCTCTCCTCGATTGGAAATTCCGGGTTGGAAAGGGGTTCGGGGGGCATGATCCGCACGCTCTCGGCAGGAGGTTGAATGTATTGGGCGAGCCGCGCAATGGCCCGCTCGAGATCGTTCAGACGCGAATGAATTTGGGTGAATTTGATGGTGGTGGATTGTACATGCGCGTCCAACTTGGCTGATAGGTTAGGAGAAACAATATCCCCACCCTCCGTATAATGAGCGGCTGGAGGAATGAACGCCACATTCACGTGGCGACGCTTCTTTGGCAGAGTGGAGATGAACCAATTGGCCACCCCCAGCATGAGGATGGAGAGGATGAGTCCGATGGTAAAGGGCTCCATGTATATCCCTATCCATGAGCAGCGTTTAAAGGCCTTAGGGAAAAAACCGTCTGAACAACCCCATTTGGGCTGCCTGCACCTCGGCGAGGGATACTCTTTTTAGGGCGGCCACGCGCGCCCCCACCTCCACGATTAAAGCGGGGGTTCCTGGTTTTCCCGAAAAGGGAATGGGGGCATCCGTCTCCAGGCCAATGGATGCCAATGGCATCTCTCGGATAAAGGCATCGATATGGGGGGACGAAAGAATGGTGGGACCCACGGTGCACACCCAATTCTTCTCGATGAGTATTTTGGCTTGGGAGGAAGAACCATTGAACCAGTGCAAGAGCACGTGTTTCGCTTCCTCTTCCACGAGAATGTCTATTACTCGCTGCTTAGCATGCCGGGAATGCACCTCAAGCAATTTTCCCGTTTGATTGGACCAATGAATAAACCGGCGGAATACTTTTTCCTGAACCGCCTGCTGATCGACCGTTTTACCATACAGGAAATCCAACCCCGTTTCACCCAGGAAAGGGGCATCAGGTATCATCTTTTCAAGGGTTTCCAATGTGGCATCCACCTGGGACACAGGGACTTGGATGACGTGCTCGGGGTGCCAACCCACCCCCACGAGGGCCTCCGGATAAGGGGTGGCGCGGGCCTTATTTTGCACCCAATTTTGGACATCCACGCTGTTCACCAACCATAATCCCACACCCTCCCGGCGGGCGGCCAATGCATCCTCAGGAAGCGTGGGGGAATCCAATACGTGCGTGTGAAAATCGATCCACGTCACAGGGCTTTCAGGAGTAGTCATATGACTCCTTGGGAAAACGGCGTATTTTAAAGCCGTTCCCCGGCCAAAATGGGGTATGGCCGCATCCCACCCCCAGCAGGAGCGCATCGAGGAAAACCCATCTTCCACTCCACCCAAATCCTCTCCGCTCCAAACTTATTCTCCCTCCCCCACCCCATCAACCACCTCTCCACCCTCCCCGACTCAACCCATTAACCCTCCACCCGACCCAAATCCTTCAGTCCCCCCACTCCCCCATTCTCCGCATCGGGCGCTCATCATCGGGGGAATTCTCATCCTTCTCATTCTCATTGTGGGGGTGTTAGTGTACACCAAGTTTGTGTCCCCTCCAACTAATGGAGTGCCGGATGACCTAACCATGGTCCAGGTCCGGGTGGTGGTGGATGACGCCTGCGATTTTTGCCTGCAGACGAATACTATTCTCGCCAAGCTGGATGAATCCAATATCCGCTACACCACCGAAACCATTAGCCTGCACAGCCCGGAAGGAAAACAGTTGGTCGCTGATTTCGACATCCCCTACGCCCCCACGGCCCTCATCAGTGTCGCGGGTCTGGATCAGAACATCCAGATTCAGGCCGCCCTCCAGGGACGTTTTATTCGGAACCCCTTTCGCATTGTGAATGGGTTTGTGGTGGCGCCCGAACAATATCTCACCAACCAAGCTTTCCCAGTTACGTATACTAGCCCCCCCACCGCCTGCTCCTCATCTCCAGGAAAAATTCCCTTACGCGCCTATCTGGACTTCGGGGAATGCACTCCTTGTGTAGAGGCCTACTTGGTTACCCAGCGGTTGGAAACCAAATACCCTGCATTGGATGTTGAAATAACGCCCATCATGTTTGGTTTCCCCCGCACCCCCGCGCAAGCGGCCGCGGCCTTCGTGAGCAACAAGGGAGCGGTTTGCACCCAAGAAATGGGATTCTTCGAGGATTACCAGGAATGCCATTTCTTTGACTCCCAATTCTATGGAAGCTTGGACCTCAACCGCATGCTCGCCTGTCTGAGTGACGCAGGAGGAAAAAGCCAGGAGACCAAATCCCAATTCCAAACCTGCGTAGGAGATGCGGATGGAAAAGCGGAACAACGACTCGTGGTCCAGACGAAAGAATCCCAGGCCTGGAACCCATCCCCCTGGGTGACGCCCTGGTTTGTATTGGACTGCACCTACGCGTTCACGGGTCACAATGCCATAGAAGCTTACCTCTGTTCTACCCACCCCGAACTGGAAGGATGCACAGCCATTCTAGATGCCCTCTCCATGGATGTCAATGCGGCCAATGACCTGAGTGAACCGGACACCAACAAAAGCCAGCCCCTCGCGGAATGAGGAAAACAGTTCCCTCGTTGATCCCCCAGAAAAATACCCATAATAACCCAATTTTTGAACCCCCAACCCACTTTTCCATATTCCCTTTAATTGGATATTCCACCCCACCCAAGTAGAATGACTACTAACGTCTCCATTGCCTACGCCAATGCCCTCGCCAAATACGAGAATGCCAAAACCCCCTCGGAAAAACTGGCCGCATTAGAAGAGATGCGTTCGCACGCCCCCGCCCACAAAGGGGGGGAAAAGATGCGGGGGGAAATCAACCGCAAGATATCCCAATTGCGCGCCGACCTCGAGAAAGAAAAGAAACAGGCCGCCAAACGGGGAGGGGGGGCCACGCTCGCGGTAAAAAAAGAAGGAGCCGGGCAAGTAGTACTCGTGGGATTGCCTAACGCTGGAAAAAGCACGTTCTTCAACGCCCTCACGGGTTTGACCACGCCAGTGGAAGACTACGAATTTACCACTTCCACTCCCGAGATAGGAATGGTGGACTTCAAGGGCGCCAAAATACAACTCGTGGATTTGCCCCCCATCCTGGAAGGGAGCAGCGAAGGAAAGGCGAATGGGAAGGAAATATTGGCCATTGTCCGAAATGCGGATGCCATCGCCATGATGCTGAACGTGGCCACGCAGGATGAGGATTACCGCATCCTTTCCCACGAACTAAACCAAAGCGGCATCCTCCTCAATCGAAAACGCCCCAACATCCGCATTACTCCCACCCCATTCCCAGGTATTTCCATCACGGGGAAAGAATACCTTCGTATTCCTCAGGAGAAATTCGTTGAATTTCTCAAAGGAAGAGGGATGCACAATGTAGAGGTCATTCTCCAGGAGCCCACGACGCTCGAGAATGCCATCGAATCGCTGGATGAAACATTGGTGTACAAGCGCACCATGCTCGTGTACACGAAAGGAAGCCCCACCCGGCGCGTGGAAACCGGGGAAACCGCTCTCCACATCGCGTGGGACCCCCAAAATCCCCGACCAAATGAAATAGCTGAAAAGATGTTCGAGGTCATCGAAAAAGTCTATGTCTACACCAAAAAAGCAGGAGAAGACGCCTCCAAAATCCCCCTCGTAGCCCCCAAAGGGGCCACGGTGCTTGACATCGCGGAACAAGTGCACAAGGATATCGTGCGCACATTCAAATACGCCAAAGTATGGGGTAGCTCCAAATTCGAAGGCCAGCGGGTCGCCAAAGACTATCCCGTGCAAAACGGGGATGTCATCGAATTCAACTGGTAGTGGCCGTTTTCGTCCGGCCGCACCGAGGGACGAGGGAGGGTTACACCCTCCCGGCGGCCGAAACGACTGGTTCACCGACAACCTACTATCGAGCATGCCACCCGAGGGATTACGGGATTCTTCGATCCCCCGGCGGCCGAAATGACTCAATTATCGGAACCATGATGAATGCATTCGAAAGGTCGACACAAATCCGCGCTTCGACCCTTGCTCACCCTTTTTATTCAGGTTAGATGGAATCCCTTCATGGAGAGCCGAGAGATCATTGCATCCATTCACCAAATTTTTGACCGATTTACCATTATCCCCAACATGCGCGAACACATGTTTCGAGCCGGGGCCGCGACGGCATACATTTGCGACCATTGGAAAGGGCCCCCGTTGAACAAGGATAACATGGTGGCGACCAGCCTCATTCACGATTTGGGGAATTTGGCGAAGATGGATTTCGTGAACCCCAAACCAATTGCCATGTATGGAGATGAACCGCTCGACTATTGGAAAAAAGTTCAAGCGGACACCATCCAAAAATATGGTTCGGCCGACGATCATGTGGTCACCCGAAAAATGATTCACGAATTGGGGGTGAACGCGCGGGTCACATTCCTCATCGAAAACAAGGAGTTCATCAACAATGATTTTGTACTGGCTTCGGATGATTGGGAGCTCAAGATTTGCACGTATGCCGATCAGAGAATAGGACCATACGGAGTGATGTCCCTCGAAGATAGGTTTAAGGAAGTCAAGGAAAGGTACGCCCACCGGAAAAATACGAGTATGACCCATCCTAAAGTGGACCTATTCATTGCATGCTCATTCAAGATTGAAGCGCAGATTGCACCATTACTAGACGTTCCTGTCTCGGCCATCACCGATGCAGCTATCCAACCATATATCGAAATGTATCGAGGTTCGAAATAATATTACCTTCCCACGCGCCCTTTCAAATATTTCCAGCCGAACCGGATGAGCAAAAGGAGGGCGATCCCTCCTAAGAGGTAGGCGAGGCCGGTGATGATATTCTGGGATAAGACGTCATTCTCCGCATCCGGGTTGAATACGCCAGCTACGTGTATTTTTTTTACCAGGGCTTTGGCGGCGGGAACATTTGAATTAACTCCTGCATATTGGCGCTGGTCAAATTGGTTTTGAATCAGGGCCCAGGATTTGTCTAACGCGGCCACGCTGGTTTGATCAACCCAATAGGGTTTGACATCCTCACGCAGGATGAAGGTGGCCGCTTCCTGGAGGGAAATGAACCCAGTGGTGTTCTGGAGGGATGTGTCTTCTCCGTGGATGGAAGTATAAGCCTCTTTCCTAAACAGACGGGTCTCGAGTTCGGCATCGAACGCCGCCACGCGCGTGGGAATGGCTATAGTTTCTGCTCCAAAACGCTGGGCATTGTCAGCGGCGATGGCCGCATAGGGAGAAATAGCTGACCCCAATGTCTGGTTGGCTGAAAGAGGGGATATGAGGGCAATGAACTGGGATTTCTCATCCACGCTTAATCCTTCAGCAGTGGCAATCGCATTCTTGACCTGGGATACCTCCCCATCATACGTCCCCGCCGCATCCTTGAGGGCGTTCAAGCGGGAAAACACATTCCCATATTCATCCGGCAATCGTAACACTTCCTGGGTGTCAATGGTCACTCCCAAAAAAACAGCTTCCTTTCCCGAGAGTAAACGGATATCTTGGGCCCCCTGCCTCAATTCATTTGACAGATCATCCAGTTTGGGCCGGAGCGCGGCCACTTTGGGTTTCAGGGAATTATCATCAATGGAATCCCGCACCACCTCCACGTCGAAACGCTCATTCTCCACCGCGTTGGCCAACTCCTCCAGCTTGGAGGCCGTGGTTAGGGAAATAGTCCACTGCGAGGAACTCTTTAGGAAATCAATCCGTTGCACCCACCATTGAGCGGATAAGAGGTCGGAGCGGAGATTACTTTGAGGAACAATCTCCCCATCTTTGTCGCCTATGGGAATGAGGGTGCGTATTCCGTCATTCTCATACACCCCCACCACCCAATACTTGGCGCTCCCATTCGTCTGGGAAAGCGCCTTGAACACCGCGGCCCGCTCACCGGGTTCAAGATAATGGCCATTCACCACTATGTTTTCAGCATCCAAGGCCTGCAACCCCCACGCTCCAGAAGCCGAAATGATGAACACGGCCATGAGAATGGCATGGAATGCGGTAGCCCCCCCTTTCATAAGCGGAAAACCCCATTATAGGTTATAATTCCTCCCATCCCTTTGTTTTTTCTACGCGGGTTTGTTGAGTTCCAATATCTCTGATAAACCGCCAAAAAAAGGGGTTGTCGTGTATCCGGCCAAAAACCTCCGGCCGCATGGAAGGTAGGGTACCCACTTAAAGGTTGGCACCCATACCTCTCACGGTAACTCCAAACAAAAAAAGGGGTTGTAGTGTAACCTGGTAGCACGGCAGGCTCCAGACCTGCAAATCGGGGTTCAAATCCCTGCGACCCCATTTCCAAATTCTATTGGGGGGATCGGGAGGGAGGGACGACATACTCTTCTCCGGCTTTCTTTTGACCGGGCGCGACTTTTCTTTGAAAAAGAAAAGGGGTGCGTTCCGAATCCCTGCGACCCCATTTCCAAAACATAAAAAAAAGGTTCATCCGGTGCGCGGATTCTCAAATTAAAAGAGGGGAATCATCGCACCCTTCCTGCTCGTTTTTATTTTCGGATAGTAAGAAATAGAGTATGCCCATCCGCGAAGCCACCATAAAAGAAGCGCCCACCGTGCTCGCTTTCATCCAAGAATTCTTCCCATACAAACACATGGATCTCCCCACCCTGGAGCAGAGGATGCAGGATCTGAACATCGCCATCCTCGTGTATGAGGAAGGGAAAACCATCCATGGTTTCGTGGACATCGAGATCATTACTCCCTCCGCGGGAGAGGTGCGGCTGAATGGCGTCGCGGTGAGGAAAGAATCCCAATACCATGGTATTGGGGGACAATTAGTAAAGGCGGCCATCGCCTGGAGCGAAGAAAGGGGAATGACGCGAATGGTTTTGCTAGTGGAACCTACCAATGCGCCCGCCAAACAATTGTACACCATTTTAGGATTTGTATTCGAAAAAGAAGCGCCTCCCATCGAGGGAAAGCCCGTGGAGCAATGGGCCAAAAAACTCCACCCCCCTAAACCGGAATACGTGCACTGATACTGGATTAATACGGTTTGATTACAAAAGACTTGGTTGTGGTTTGTTCACTTAGTATGTTTTAGAAAACAAGGTGTACCATTCCGCAGTCTGGCCGCAATGCCCACACACCCCTTTCTCTGGTTGCTCATCCAATGGGATGCATCGCGAGGTCGCGGTGGTCTTTTCTTTTAGGGCTTTCTCGCACTCGGGACGCCCGCAGAACTTCATTCGAATGATCTTGCGCTGCTGCAAAGCCTCCTCGAAGGCTTTCATGGTGTCTACGGTGATTAGGCTTCCATGGAGGAAGGATTCAGCCTTGGAAAATAGGGCATGATGCATGGCCTCCAATTCGGATTCCACGGCTTGGGTTATCTGGGAAAGGGAAACCGTTTTTTTCTCCCCCGTATCGCGCCGAACAAGGATGCATTGGTCCTGCGCCACGTCCCGCGGGCCCAATTCGATTCGGAGGGGAATGCCCTTCAATTCCCATTCGTTGAATTTCCATCCCGGAGAATACCCGTCGCGGTCATCCACGAACGCTCCAAAAGAAGAGAGGGTGGTCTCCAGACCCCGCGCGGCCTTCAACACCCCCTCCCGGGTATCGGTGAAGAGAATTGGAACAATGGCCACTTTTTGGCGCGCCAGACGGGGAGGGAGAACCAATCCCTTATCATCCCCATGCACCATGACCAAAGCGCCCAACAGACGCGTGGAAATGCCCCAGGAATTCTGGTAGGGAAGATGGGCTTTCTCATCCTCGCCCGAGAACACCGTGCCAAAGGCTTTGGCAAACCGCTGACCCAAATCATGAGAGGTGCCCATCTGCAATGCTTTCCCATCCGGCATGAGGGCTTCGATGGTATAGGTTTCATCCGCCCCCGCAAAGCGTTCCATTTCCGTCTTTCTTCCCGCGATCACAGGTACGGCCAGCAATTCGTGGGACAATTTTTGGTATTCCATGAGGAAACGCAGGGCCTCATCCTTGGCTTCTTCATGCGTGGCATAGGCGCAATGCCCTTCCTGCCAGAGGAATTCCCTCCCCCGGAGGAAGAACTTAGTCATCTTAATTTCCCAGCGCACGATGTTACACCACTGGTTGATGCGCAATGGCAGATCGCGGTGGGATTGAATCCATTTGGCGAACATGTCATTGATGATGGTTTCACTCGTGGGACGAATGGCTAAACGCTCGGCCCCCGCTTCCTCCTTTTCCTGGGCAATCCATGCCACTTCGGGAGCGAAGCCTTCCGCGTGGGATTTTTCCTTATTGAAAAAGGATTCGGGTATGAGGAGGGGGAAATAAGCGTTCTCCACGTCCAACACCTTCAAACGGGAATTGAAATACGCTTGGATATCTTCCCAGAGCCGCATCGAGCCGGGACGATAAACCATGAAACCGTGCACGGGAGAATAATCCGCGAGCCCCGCCTTCAAGACAACCTGGGTGTACCACTCAGATAAATCATCGGCTTTCTTCACGGTGACCCCCACCAGGGTTGGGGTGTTAGGCTTGGGCATACCACCATCCTACTCCCAAAATTCACTTAAATAGGGGCCGGTTTCTCGCGGGCAATGGTACCTGGTTTTTAACTTTTTTTACCCAGGGTTACAATCTGACTTGGGGAAAAAAACGAGGCCATTCCAACTCGGTTATGTGAATTACGCGGATGCATGAATAGAAAAATCTCCTTTTTCATCCCACTCAAACCTATATTCCCCCTCACTAATTTACATCTTCATCCATTTGGAAATGATTAGCCGCCCATTCACCCAATCCTTTTTAATCAATCCTCCACCTCTTCCTGGGAGAGGGGGAGTAGTATAGCCTGGTAGTATGCCACCATGGGGTGGTGGTGACCCCGGTTCAAATCCGGGCTTCCCCATACCCACATTCCAATTAGGGCGTTCGAAATTAGGGAAGGTTCACCGAGGCCTCCCGGCTGACTGGTATCCGTCACCCTTTGAGTCAAGGGCTAATATTTTACTGTTTTCACACGAATGCATCTTCAAATGTGTTAATTTGAAAGTCTGCTTTTGTCAATGGGTCAGAACCGTGGTTTCCAATTAGAACTCCCACGGTTAGTATACCTGCGGATTTGGCTGATTCAACTCCTCGACGTGTATCTTCAAACGCAATACAGTCTGATGCCGATAATTTTATTTTTTCTAAACTATGAGTATATGATTCAGGGTTTGGTTTATCCTCCAGATAATCCTCGCGTGCAACAATAAAGTCAAAAGAAGAACGAATTCCGACGTTTTTCAATACCCGCTCAACAATTAGACGTGTACTCCCTGAGCAGATGTTGCAGCTAACCTTTTTTGATTTATAATAATCCAAAATATCTAAAACACCAGGAAGAGGAGTGTTGATTCGTTGAATAAGCTGGTAATAAAGGTTTTTGTGTTCTTTTAGCACCATATTTGCATCAACCTGTATTCCTCTGGATTTGAAAATATCTCCATAAAAACGCAAATCAGGAATTTGGAAATAATCCATTTTTTCTTCAGGGGTCAAACTAATGGCATACTTTGCCAGGATAGTTTTACTTGCATCAAGGCCTACTTGCTCGGTGTCTACTAAAATACCGTCGAAATCAAAAATGGCGGCTTTTATCTTTTCAGGAAATCGCTTATCCAAAGCCATATTTAGACCTTTTTAGATTGTTTGCTCTTAAGGTAAGATTTGATTATGGATGTTTTACTTTCGTTAATAATATACATGCAATGACGCTCTTCACGCCAGATTTTTATTGAGCTAAAATCTACATCTTGAGTGGCAGGATTCACACCCAGGGGAATTTTTAGGGTGCCAATATCTTCAAAACCAATTGAAAAATACAACCTTTTTGCGCGCTCATTCCAATGAGCAAATGTCAATTCGATTGCATCCGCTTTGGAGTCTTGTGCATATCCCATAAGAAACTGCATACCTAAACGACCTATACCTTTCCCTTGGAAAGCATCTGCGATACATATTCCAAGAATGGGTATTTGTAAGCTTTTACCATTGAAGGAATATTTTTGTGTGATCCTCCATAGGGCCAAATGACCAATCGGGGTGCCAGAAGGAGAGAATATCAAATAGGACGAATCCTTTCCTGCTTCGTGGCCTGCAATGGCCATTCGGTAATCTTCTATTTGTTTATCGGTATCCCACCGGTAAGGGGCAAATAGTTCTTTGGAATTTGCGCTAAGAGTATCCGCAAATGCTTTAAGATATTTTTCGTCACCTCGCTCAAGAGGTCGAACTTCCAGCGATCCAATACAGGAGGGTAAAGTAGACCTCATAGATAGAACTAAACTGCCCCATCACCATCTAAATACTTATCTAGAATGTGATTAATTGACCAAATTTTTCCTATTGGAAAGGTTTACCTCATCCCCGGCCTATAAAGTCCGAACGATCAGGGCACCCTGATCGTGTAGATGCGCATTTCCTGCTCGATGACGGTTTTCCCGTCTTTGGTGTGCTGACGCAGGAATTCCATTATCTCTTTCTGTTTAGCTACGGCCTCCTCGCGCCGCATGAAGGTATTGGAAAATACTTCCAATGCCCATTCTGGGGATTTGAATTGAAAGGGAAGCACGAGTTTGCGCACGGAGACCTTCCACCCCTGTTCCTCGCAGAACGCGGGAAACGTTTGATCGAACGCTTTGGTTTTCAACACATTATCCGGCTTGGTGAACCCTTCCAAATGGGGCAAGTCCCTCTCACCTGATGTAAACCCTATCACGATGGGACATCCTTTTTTGGTTATGCGCACCAACTCCTTGACTATTTTTTCCCATCGAGATTTGGCATAATGAATCACCCACACGCAATACGTGGCATCCGACACTTCATCGTCCAATGGCAATCCCACGGAAGGGGATTTAACAACCTGCACTTTATCGCGTAAACCATGCTCACGGACCAATTTTTGGATGGCCGTCACCGACCAATCGCTCTCCCGAACACAGGTGATAGAGGCCGCTAGTTTAGAAAAAGGCACAACCAACCGACCCGGGTCATAGCCCGCATCGATCACATGCTTTCCAACGATATTGGCCTCTTCAAGGATGGCGGGCAATTCATGTGTGTCGCGCCGAATGCTGGCCTTCACCATCTCGTGCCAGTAGTCCCAGTAAACGGGATCTTTAGGGGTGTTGGGAGGGAATGATGCCATACCTACTACTAGTCAAACCTCCTTAAAAAAAGGTCCAGGAAAAACCACTTGACTTGCGATTTCTAATGATGTGACTTGCCACCCGCTTCACCATAGGTAACATCCCATCCGCTCCTATGTTTCACCCGCCCTATTTTTCACTTACTCCAATATTTTGTCCATTCCTCTGGGGGATTTGAAACCTCCACCTGAAAGGAAAAAAACGACCTTAAGGAATTCATTTAAAAAGACCAAAATTTTATGCCCCTCATGGCCCAAAGGAAAATGTCCAAACAAGAGAAAGAAGCCCTGGTCGCCCGGTTGCAAGCCGGACGTGTGGCAAAGCAGGCTAAAAAAAGGAAACGGAACGCGACCCCTGTTCCAACTGCAACATCACGCGCGCTCACCCGTCGGCGGTTGAAAGCACGACCCAAACCCAGACCTAAACGTTTACGAAAATCATTGCGCGCGACGCGCGTTTCCCCACGAAACACGCGTGTGACGTCGCGCACCCTTTCTGACATCCTGCGTGAATCGGATGCGCGTGATAACCTGCAGCGCGCCAAACGGGCGTTACGGGGTCTACATCGGGCCGTCTGGTTCCCCAAAGCGGTGGTGCACTCTAACCAGGTTCACCCGCGTGAACACCATACGATCGAAGAAGAGATTCCCGAGCAGGCGCTCATCGAACATTGGGAGGCCATCGGGGAACTCAAACGCAAAGGCATCGATATCCGCCACGCGGATTGGCCGGTGCGCATCCCCACGCGATTGAAGGAAATCGAACTGGAAACCCCAGTGTCCATGCACGCCCGACGATTTGCCTCCCGTCATGGATTAGTGGTGCGCGAAAGGCTCCCGACCCCCCGCCGGATAGTAGCACGGGTGTTGGGGCATTAAGGACGACCCCCTCTTCTAATAAATCAGGGGTTTCGTGAATAGGTATGGCCTTTGTCGACGTCGCCGCTTCCCTGGAGAAGATTGAACAGACGAGTAAACGTCTTGAGATGACGGAACAGCTGGCCGAGCTGTTCGCCCGAACCCCTGCCGAAGAGATGCGGGAAGTCATCTACTTATTGCAAGGGCGATTGGCCCCCGCGTATGAGAATATCGAAACAGGGTTAGGGGAGAAATTAGTGGAGCAGGCCATTGCCCATGCAACGGGGTATTCTAAGGAAGAGGTGGCCAAGCGCTTCAAGAAAACAGGGGATCTGGGGACCACGGCGGAAGAGCTGCTGCAGAAAAAGACCCAGCAGAGCCTGGTGAAACAAACCCTTACCGTGAAGAAGGTGCACGCTAACTTCATGAAGCTGGCGACCACTGCGGGGACGGGCACCCAAGATACCAAAATCAGATTGCTCGCGGAACTTTTGCACGCCGCCTCCCCCCTGGAAGCACGGTACATCATTCGGTTCGCCCTGGGAGCTCTTCGATTGGGGGCCGGCGACCCCACCCTAATGGATGCCCTGGCCAAAGTCCATTTGGATGAATTCAAGCGGAAGAACCCCGCGCTCATTGAAGAGATAGATGGGAAGACGGATGAGGAAAAGGATAAACGCATCCAATTGAGGCTGCGCGAGACCATTGAAGCCAAATATAACATCCATGCTGATTTGGGTCATATCGCCGAAAAAATAACCCATAAAGGATTGATAGGGTTAGAGGAAATCGACCTCGAGCCCGGCGTACCTATTCGGCCGACACTCGCGGAAAGACTGCCCTTGTCCAAGGATATCATCGCCAAGTTAGGAAAGTGTGCCGTGGAATCCAAATACGATGGATTTAGAGTTCAGGTGCACAAAAAGGGAAAATCCATCTGGATTTTTTCCCGCAACCTGGAAAAAATGACGGATATGTTTCCCGAAATAGTTGAGGGGGCTCAAAAGCAGCTCGACGCACAGGATTGTATCGTGGAAGGGGAGGCCTTGGCGGTGAATGAAGAGACGAATGAATTTTTTCCCTTTCAAGTGACGATCCAGCGCAAACGGAAATATGAGATTGAGGAGAAGGCCAAAGAGCTGCCACTCAAACTATTCCTCTTCGATGCCATGGCCATCAATGGG
Source organism: Candidatus Diapherotrites archaeon (assembly GCA_030688545.1). Lineage (NCBI taxonomy): Archaea > Nanobdellati > Candidatus Iainarchaeota > Candidatus Iainarchaeia > Candidatus Iainarchaeales > Candidatus Iainarchaeaceae > Candidatus Iainarchaeum > Candidatus Iainarchaeum sp. The sequence goes on from JAUYHT010000002.1 coordinate 246,677, forward strand.
AAAAATATTATGTCCCTCCCCTTCGGGGAACGGAGGAAGCAATTGCAGCGCCTCATCGGAAAAGGGAACACCATCGCTCCGACTCATTCCATCATTACGGACCAGGCTGGGGAGATTGACAAATTCTTCAATGAGAACGTGGCCCAAGGACTGGAAGGCATCATGTGCAAGGATCTGAACGCTCCCTACATCGCGGGGGCGCGCAAGTTTGCATGGATCAAGCTCAAGCGATCCTACAAGGGAGAATTACAGGACACAGTGGACCTGGTCATACTTGGTTTTTACAAAGGGAAAGGAAAACGCACCACCTTCGGTTTAGGGGGGTTATTGGCCGGGGTGTATGAGGAAAAGGAAGACCTGTTCAAATCCGTCACACGCATAGGAACGGGGTTCAGCGAGCAGATGCTGCAGGAACTGCATGACCTATTATCCAAACATACATCGGAAAGGAAACCCGCCCGCGTGGACTCGGATATTGTACCCGATGTGTGGGTAAAACCCCAATTTGTCGTGGAGGTGCGCGCGGATGAAATTACGCAAAGTCCGATGCATACCGCCGGCCGAAAGGGAGGGAAAACAGGATACGCGTTGCGCTTTCCCCGCATCCTCCGATTGCGTAGGGATAAGGATCCTGAGCAGGCCACGTCGGTGAAGGAAATCATCGACATGTATAAAACCCAGAAACGGGTCTCCCTGAAGGAATCCAGATGAAACACAAATTCAAACGAATGCTGACCTGGATCTGGCGATGGGGATTATTCGTCCTCGCCTTTCTCATCGTGGTTTTCGCGGTCGTATCCCTGGACACATTCGTCATCGAGCAGCGCCTCTACTTCCTCCGCGCGGGGGCTTGGGAAGAACTGCTCCTCATCACGGCGTTAGGGTTGCTCATCGCGTATGTCCTGAAACGCCTGCTCGTCCTCCAATGGAAATGGGGAGTGGGCAAATGAACGTGTTCAAGTTGCTGGTCATGGCCGTGGGAGCGGTGGCCCTGCTGTACATTATTCTCCTCCTCTTTGCCCCTTTGTTTTCAACCCCTCCCAATATTGCACATGCGGCGGAAGGTCTGTTGCTCACCGCCCAAACGGATTTGGGAAAAAGCTATTCCACTACTCTTGATGTGCGGGCGGAGCAATCATTGGATGCCCGATCCCTCGATGAACCCTCCCGGAGTGTGGCTTTTGCTTGCTCGGGCATAGACTGTTGCGATGATCCCCGGGACTGCCCCCTCCCCCTTACAGTTAATGCCCAACGCATCCTCTTCCACCAGGATATCCGCACCACCTTTTCGGCGCGTTGTGAGGAAACAGCTGGCATCCACGCGTGCACGGTGTACGTGGGAAAAAGGCCCGCGCAACTGGAGTGGCGCGACTTAGTGTTGCCGGAAGTTAATAATGGGGATGATCTCCCTTACGTGGCGCAGGCCACTATCTTTAACACGGGAGAAATAATTTTGAGAGATGTCACCGTATTATTGCGCGTGTATGAATCCCAAGTATTCGCTGGAAACGAGGAAAAGATCATCATCCACACGCAGGAACAAATTATCCCAGCACTCGATCCTTCTTCGGGATATCCACTGGCGTTTACGGAAACTATTCTCCCAGGGAATTATACGATCGACCTATTTGCCTCCGCCCAGGAAGGGGGATTCGATCGCGTGCGGAAGGACGTGCACATCACGGGAGAGACTATTTCCCTTTGCCAACCTATTCTTGAAAACCGGGGCCTTGGTACTTGGGATGGGTTTACCGAACTCTGCCGGGCCCAGAGGGATTGCACGGGGTGTACGTTTGCCTTCGAATGTCGGGAGGCCTGGGAGCGCACCGCGCCACTGTCAGGGGGTGGGTCTTATGATGCGTCCCGGGGGGAGCCAGGGTTCACTTACGCCCTGTACGAGCCGGTAGAGGGGAGTTGTTAATGGCCCAATCCATGAAATCGCGAATAATATAGGGGTGGCCCACTTCCGGGTGGAAGGATAGCCCTAAAATGCGTTTTTGGGGATGCACGAAGCCCGAAATGGGGCAGGAGGGGCTGGAAAAGCATAGGAATGCCCCTTTGAATAAAATTGATGAGGATGGGGGAGAAGAAGAGGCGGACAGTGGGATAAAGGGGGCTGGGGAGGTGGATGAGACGCTGGGGAGGGTGACTTCCTTGGCATGCAGGGAATACACCCGAATGGAAGAAGGCACGTTTTCAAGGAAAGGAAAATTGCCCTTTTTACGAATGAGATTCATTCCTATCAAAGGGACTTTTCGTGCTTTCACGCGGGCCCCAAAAAGGCGGGCGAGGAACTGCTGTCCGGCACAGATACCCACCATGGGGATGTCCACATTCCGTAGCCAGGCTAATCGTTTGACGTGCGCCTCATACGTGAAATCCTGCACTGGGCAACCGGAGAAGATGATGGCCCGCGCCGGCCGCACATGCTTCTTTCCTAATTTGGAAATGGGAACGACCGTTGAAGGAAACTGGAGCGCCCGCTGGAGGGGCCAAGCAAATTCTCTCATGGTGAGGAGGGAAGACATTCCAGAATTGACGACGAGGATATGATCCATGCTCATGTGGATTTTCTCCTTTTTCCATTTTTCATTTTTCCTTTTTTATTTTTTCTATTTTTGTTTTTGGGAAAGGGGATAATCGGTTTGTGAATCGCTTGCAATTCCCGGATGTGCCGGGTGCCCTGCAGCCCTATCCATTCATCCTCGAAGCGCCGCACGCGGAGACGCTCATGGAAGAATGGCGCATCGAGGACGAAGCTCTCGAATTCCCCCCCTTCGCCTATGGGGGAAACACCATGGGAGGATTCCAATGAAAATAATACGGGAGAATGATTCTCATCAATGGTTTTCCCCAACCATTCTTTCTCCAGTCCCCGCGCGGCCACCGCGACTAACATGATTTCAAAGCCCCGCGTATGCAACTCATGCCAATGCGCCCGAGGAGATGATTGCCAGAGGGGATTGAAACACCATAACCCCATATCCCAACAGATACGCTGGATGCGGGAGGCCTGGTAAGTCGAATACACCGCACCCGTAACCACTCCTTCAATTCCACAAGTCTCTTTCAATGCCCCGAGCACGCGTTTCAGATCCACATACTCCCGCGTTTTCTTACCGGAGGTGGGCACAAAAACTAAAGGGAGTCGCATGCTCGCCGCCTGAGTCTTCGTCCACGTGATATTAGGCACATGAAAGAGGAATGATTCCTTGTTCTCGGGCGCCATGGCCACCAAGCAAACTATCTCATGCCCCGCCTGCTTTGCAATATGCAGGGCGAGCGTGGAATCCTTCCCCCCCGAGAACAAAGAAGCGAGGCGCATGGTCATTCCTTCCTGCTTCGGTTCAAGGCGATTTGGACGACTTTTCCCCGTCGGCGTCGTTTCTGTTTCTGCATGCGGCGATCGAGTTCGTCAAATAGATCATCGTAATCGACCTTCTTGTCGTAGGAAGAAGTCCCGATAACGGCGGCAGTAAACGATATTGGTTTCCACCGGCGCTGGGCCAATAACCCTTTGACAAACTCGAGTCCCATATTTTTACTCAATTTTTTCCACCAGTGTTGGTCTTGTTTTCCCTTCCTCCAACGTTTACTCAATTCCATGACTTCATCCCGAAATTCTGGGGAGTCAGTATCCCGAAGGTAATTTTCCTGCAACATTTTTATCAATGTGAATGCCGTCGCGGGATCTTTACGGAAAAATAGATAATATTCATCTCCACCCATCCTACCAGCATAACCATTTCCTATTGCCGCCACCTGGGATAACATTTCAGTGAATCGGGATAATGTAACGTTTCCCACTTTTTGTCCGAAACGCTTGTTGATCCTTCCGAAACGATCGAGGTCGATGACGATTGCTGAAAAAGGCTGGTGATTAGGCTCGCGAAGCGCCTCATACACCCTCGCTTTGAACATGGAATCATTCACGACGAGTGGGGTTTGGTGGTGATGAGTCAGTGATTTGGCAGTAATCTCCCGCATCACTCGCGCTAGCCGTCGGATCCCACGGTAGGTTCCAATTACCCGATTTCTCTCCTCGGGAGAAAGGGTTTTCAAATGGCGCGTGAATCTGGGGTCATGGAAAAGGGAGGAGGTCCTTCGCTCAAATTGGGTGACCAGATTCAGGGAAGAGACGAGTTTTTGGGGATCCGCAATGAGCTCCCTCCCCTGTCTCGCTTGTTGATGATATTCATAGTAAAGCCCCAGGCTGCGGAATGCGTCCGTCCTGATTCGACTGGATGGTGTCAGTATATTAATTAGCCAATCCACCTTACGCTCCTTCTTTCGACGGGGGCGGAAAGGGAGAACGGGCATACCCAGGGAAGATAGACCTCCTATTTAACCCTCGGGGAAAGAACTACTGTCAATCCTTCTATTGACATTCCTCCCAGTATTCAAAGCAGCTAATCACGATTTTTTCACCCATTTGGGAGAACGGGGCATAAATCGAGGACGAGAGCACCCTATATAAATCAGGAGTCATTTTTCTGGCCATGCAACCACATATAGTAGGGTTGGGGGGAAATGCCCTCATTCGAATGCACCAATTAGGGGATTTCACGCAGCAATTGAAAAACGTGCAACGCACGTGCCGCGCGCTCGCCACCTATGCGGGGAAAGGAAACCCATTGGTTATTACTCATGGGAATGGGCCACAAGTGGGAAATCTGGAACTCCAGATGCGCGCCGCTTCCCCAAACGTTCCTCAGATGCCATTGGACGTGGAAGGGGCGATGACGCAAGGGCAGATTGGGCACCTCCTCTTCCTGGGGTTGAAAAAATGGAAACCCACATTGGAAATAAGCATGATCCTGACTCACGTGGAAGTGGATCCCAAGGATTATGCATTCAAAATCCCCACCAAACCCATCGGACCCTGGTATTCCCATTCCACCCATCTCACGCGCCACCGGATTCCCTTTCTCCACGATCCCAAAAAAGGGTTCAGACGGTTAGTGGCCTCTCCCAACCCTCAAAAAATAATTGAATTGGACGCCATCCGCACATTGTTGAAACAAGGCCACGTGGTCATTGCCGGGGGAGGCGGGGGCATCCCCGTGTTTAGAAACAAAATGGGTTACCGGGGCGCGGAAGGCGTCATCGATAAGGATCTGGCATCCTCCCTGCTCGCCACCCGACTGAAGGCGCATCAGCTCACTATTCTTACGGATGAATCCCACGTATACACCCAATTCGCCACTCGCCATCCACGCCCCATTCTCCATATGAATAGACGCGAGGCCCGCGCCCATCTGAGGAAAGGGGAATTCGGGGAAGGGAGCATGCGACCTAAAATAGAGGCCGGACTCCGATTCCTTCAAAAAGGGGGAAGGGTTGTGCACATCGGGCATACCGACGACGCGAAACAGGTGATGATGGGTGAAAAAGGGACGCGCATCTATCCATGAGATAGATTCCATTCTAAGCTCCAGGCCCTTCCGCCAATTGAAAGGAAAGGATTTCCTGAACACACATGATATTACCTCCCATCAAATGGACGACATCCATTCCCTCGCGGGCCTCCTCAAAAGAATGCACCAGCACCACGAGGGATTACCTCCCCTACTCCACCAGAAAGCCGTGGCCTTGCTCTTCGAGAAGCCCTCCACCCGCACGCGCACGTCGTTCGATGTGGGCATCCATCTGCTGGGTGGACACAGTTTTTTTATCGACAAAACCACCACCCAAATGTCCCGGGGAGAAGACTGGAAGGATACCACTCTCACGTTAACCCAATACACGGATGCCCTAATGGCCCGGGTGTTCGAACATACGACGCTGGAACAGATGGCCCGCTTCTCTTCCAAACCCGTGATCAACGGTCTCACGAATGAAAACCACCCCTGCCAAATCCTTTCGGATTTATTCACGATGCGGGAACATTACGGGACGCTCGACGGGTTAACAGTCATGTATGCTGGGGTCTCCGATAATGTTACGGATTCCCTCCTCGTGGGATGCGCGATGATGGGAATGGACATCATCGTGGCCTCCCCACCCCCTTTCAAGGTGTCGCCGAAATACCTCGCGATCGCCAGGAAATTATCCAAGAAGACCGGAAGCGCCATTACCGTATTTCCCCGCATTCCTGAATTAAAAATATTGAAACAAGTGAACGTGGTCTACACCGATGAATGGGAAAGCATGCACATGCACCTCGACAAGAAGAAGATGCTACCCCTTCTGCGCCCCTTCCAGGTGAATGAAAAATTGATGGGAAAATGCGCCCGGGGCGCCAAGATGATGCACTGCCTCCCCGCCATCAAAGGGGAGGAAGTATCCCCAACTATCATGTATGGGAAATATTCTCTCGTGTGGGAACAGGCCCAAAACAGGATGTGGGCGCAAATGGCTTTGTTGAGTGGGTTGCTGCGTGATTAGATGGGCCGTTCTACGCTTATCCAACGCGGGCTCGAAGGCAACCTCTGGAAACTGCTCGCGTATACTATCTCCCAGCGCCGAAACTTTTTCCCTATCTTGTCCATCTATTTCCTCACCCTCCCGGGAGCAGATGCCCAGCAGATAGGGTTGTACTCTGCCATCGGATTCCTGGTTTCCTTCCTGATTGAAATACCTTCTGGATACATGGCCGATCATATTGGGCACCGGAAAACACTCATCCTGAGCAAAGTGTTCATGGTGCTCTCTACCCTATCCTTCCTCACCGCGAACAGTCTGCCAGGATTCATACTCGGGGCATCTTTTTTATCCCTTTCATTCGCTTTCCAATCGGGCACCCTCACGGCCTTCCTCTATGACACCCTCCAATCCCTGAAGCGGGAGAAGGAGTATGCCCGCCAACATAGTCGGATTGCGGCCAATGGCTCACTTGTGAGCATGGTGCTTATGTTCAGCCTGCCATTCCTGGTTCCCATTGACATCCGCCTGCCATTCCTCATCGTGTTGGCCTTCGACCTCGTGGGAATGGCCATCGTGTTCGCGCTGAAAGATCCTCCCGTGGAAAAAGAGCACCGCGCCCAACCCTATCAATCCATAACAAAACTCATCCATGACGCCAAGGAATCAGGAATGCTTCCCTTCGTGATGTTCACAGGATTAATCGGGGGATTCATGATAGGCATCTCGGCCTTCCGAGAACCCTATCTCCTATCCTTGGGGATGCCAATTGCCCTTATTGGATTGGTCATGGGAGGATCGCGGCTTATCTGGTATGTCGTGGGAACCCACATCCAGCACCTGGAAAAATTCCCTTTCCGGCGACTTATCCAGGCCGAACTGTTCCTCTTCCCGGGGATGTTCATCCTCGCCTCGGTGATTCAGGAAGTTTTCCTCACCGCGCTCATTTTCATGCTTACGTTGGGGTACCTCTGGGGCCGCTCCCACCTCATGGAGGATTACTTCATCCGCACCTACATCCGCCAGCCCAAATACAAAGCCACCCTCCTCTCCATCCATTCCCAAGTCTCCCTCATCATCCAAGCCCTCGTGGCTGGGGGCGCCGGTTATCTCATGGCCCAATCCTATTCCTTAGGTTTCCTGGTGTCAGGGATCTCCCTTTTCCTTTTACTTGGAATGGTCTACTTGTTTCTGCAACCCCAACTCAGGCGGGGCGTGGGAATAGCCGACCATTGAATGGGTGGAATAGGTACATTTTTACCATAGGGAAATTTTCCCCCATGAGGAAAAATTGTAGCCCACTAGAAATGGGTGGTATTGCTTTTCAGAAAGCAGGTAACCCTATATAGAACTGAGGGCCAACTCCATATGCAAGCCCACATTTTCAGGAGGCCACCCGCATGATTGGATACACCACTAATATCGAAAAGGAAACACTTGACAACACCGCTTACCGGCGCGTACTGTTCACCGGTAAAAAGATGCAATTAGTGGTGATGACGCTCAGGCCGCAGGAAGACATCCCCCTGGAGACGCACCCGGACACGGACCAATTTATTCGCGTGGAAAAAGGAGAGGCCTTGGTGAAAATAGGAAGTGAAGAGAACAAAGTGTCTGAAGACGAAATGATCATTATTCCGGCGGGGAATGCGCATTACGTGAAGAACACCTCCACGGAGGAAGATTTGAAGATCTACACCCTATATTCGCCCCCCGAACACCCGGAAGGAACGGTTCAACAAACTAAAGCGGAAGCGGATGCGGCGGAAAAGGATCATTGATCAAACATCCATTTGAAAAAAGGTGCACGAAAAAACAAAAAAAAAATGGGGCGGGAGAGATTCGGAACGCACCTTTTGAAAAAAGGTGCACGAAAAAACAAAAAAAAATGGGGCGGGAGAGATTTGAACTCTCGTCGACACCTCCCGAAGGTGCCATCCTACCAGGCTAGACGACCGCCCCAAAGGGTAGCTAGGATGAAATGGTTTGATTGGGTACCCATATAATGGGCACGCATCCTTCTTCCCCTCCGGGTGTAAATAGGGCACAGACGATTTTACCTGGCCTAACCAGAGGGAGGTGCCGGTTAGGGGATTTCTATTAAATCCTCTTAATGGCTGGCTGAGGCATGGAACCCTACACGCGCATCACCCTCGTGTTCGCGGTCTTCTCTATGGCCGTGGTGCTCGTGGACCCTATTTTTGCGTTGTACTTGACCCAAGAGGGATATGGAACTATTGAGATAACGGTTCTCCTCTCTGCCTTCGCCCTCGCGGGGATGGTGGCAGCCCCCTTATTGGGTGGAATGTCAGACCATTGGGGAAGGAGACCCATTATTTTGGCTGGAATATTGTTTGCCATGATCGCCTACTCCTTATATGCCTTCATCAACAATCCCATTGTCATTTTTCTCGCGCGAATACTCGAGGGTATCGCGTACGTGGCCGTGATACTTGCGGCCATCGCGAAGATGGAAGACATTGTCGTGAATGAAAAAACAAAAAAGGCCAGCACGCGCGTCGGAATGAGTTTGTCCATTGGAAAAATAGGGCATGTTGTGGGACCCCTCCTGGGGGGAATTATCGCGACGTATTATGGAATTATTTCTCCCTTTCTCGCGGCCGTCATCGTACTGGGAATCATTGGAATATGGTATTTTTTCCAAAAACACAACACGCACCCGATTCCAAAACTGAGAGAATTAACATTCAACCCCATTCCACTTGTTCAGGAGTTCTGGAAAAACAAACCCCTACGCGGATTGAGCGCGCTGGTAATAACGCACCAATTCAGCATCTCGGTGCTATTCGTTTTTCTCCCCCTTTTCATGGTGAAAGATTTGGGTTATTCCATTGAACTCGTTGGAATTGCCCTCTTCGTGAAAGAAGTGCCTCAGCTCATTCAGTTCCTCGCGGGAAAACTCACAGACTCCTGGGGAAGCAAGCACGTGGTGATCCTCGGAACTACGCTCTGCGGGGTGTCGATGGTGGCGCTCTCTTTCTTCCACACTTTCGATTGGATACTGGTGGCGCTCTTCGTGTATGGAATGGGAGGAAGCCTCATGGGGATTAGTACGATTGCACTCCTCTCTGGGTTTGCCGAACAAACCAAGCAAGAAGGATCTTTCCTCGGGAGCCACGTGGCCATTTCCAGAATAGGCGCCTTCCTCGGATTCATTATCTCGGGAATCGTGGTTCAACTCACGAGCATCCCCACCCTCTTTGCGGTGGCGGGAACGCTCATTCTCGTGGGAATCGTAATAGGAGAAGAGTACTTGGCCTCGCATACCTTCTATTTACCCAAACCCAAGCACCTTCTTTCGGCCCTCTTTCACCACCGGTAAATGGGCGCATGAATCGGGTTTTAAACTTCAAAGAATCCAAGGAATGCATGCCGGCCCCCGGAACGTTACCCACCTCTTCCACGCATCCCGTGACGTGCGGGCTGGAAGTCCACCAGCAATTGGACACGCATAAACTCTTTTCTCGTTGCCCCAGCACCCTGCGCGAGGACGCTCCAGATTTCACCTTTTTCAGGAAGTTGCACGCGGTTGCTTCCGAGCTGGGAGAGTATGATTTGGCCGCGCTTGAAGCGGCGCGGAAGAGACAGACCTATACCTATCAAGGGCACCACGAGAACACCAGTTTGGTGGAAACGGATGAAGAACCCCCCGCCCCCATGAATGCGGAAGCCCTATGTATTGCCCTGGAGGTGGCGCTCCTCTGCCAAGCGAAGACCGTGGACAAAATAACGGTGATGAGGAAAACCGTATTGGACGGGAGCAACACTTCGGGATTCCAACGCACCGCCCTGGTATCCATGGGGGGACAACTCACGCTCACGAATGATATGCCCATCCGGGTCATGGGAATTGCCCTGGAAGAGGATTCCGCCCGCCCCATCGGACAGAAAGGGGAAGACGGGGTGTACCGCCTGGATCGGCTCGGGTTTCCCCTTATTGAACTCGCGACGTATCCGGATATCCATTCTCCCGAACAAGCCAAGGAAACCGCTCTCAAGATTGGGGAGGTGCTCCGCATCACTGGAAAGATGAAACGAGGCCTGGGAACCATTCGGCAGGATTTGAACATCTCCATCCCTGGAGGAGCGCGGGTGGAAATCAAGGGGGTGCAGGAGGTGGGGATGATCGACGAATACGTGCGGCGGGAGATGCAACGACAACAGACCCTGCTCGCCCTGAAGGACACATTAACAAAGGAAGGATTGACCAAAGATAAGGTGAACAGCCAGGGCGCCACCGACCTTACTCTTATTTTTTCGAACACCTCCAGCCCGCTCGTGCGGAAAGCCCTGGAGAAACAGCATCATCTATGGGGGGTGCGGTTGCCCCAAATGAAGGGAAAAATGGGATTGGAAATACAACCTGGCCGACGAGTGGGAGGCGAAGTTTCATCCTATATGAAGAATAAAACCGGGTTGCAGGGCATCCTTCATGGGGATGAGTTGCCAGCGCATGGCGTCACGGAGGAAGAAGTGAAGCAGGTTAGGGAGGCATTGCATGTTCAGGAAAAGGATAGCTTTGCTTTGGTGATGGGCCCTGAAACCAAGGCGCGATTCGCCATCGACACCATCAAGCACCGGGTGTCATTCCTCCTGGAAGGCATTCCTGAGGAAACACGGAACGCCCTGGAGGGAGGTAACTCGGAATATTCCCGCCCCCTTCCTGGAGCGGCACGCATGTACCCGGAGACGGACGCGCAGGATATTTTCATCACCCCTTCCCTCATTGGGGATTTGAAAAACACCTTACCCGCATGGGGAGAGGATAGAAAAAAACAGTATATGCAAATGGGATTGAGCGAAAAGCACGCGGAAGAGATGAAACTGGACAACAAGGCCCGCTTTTTCGAACGCATGGTTGGAAAAGGGTATGCTCCCACCCTCACGGCCACGCTATTATTGGACACTTTCAACACCATCCGCCGAGAAAATCCCCAAGTATCCCGACTCACGGAAGAGCAACTGGAATCCCTATTGGAAGCGGAAAAGGGAAAACAGGTGCTGCGGGACAACTTCCCCTCTATCCTACGTGAATGGGCGATTAATCCTTCCGCCCCGCTGTCCGCTGTAATTGGGCGCCTGGGGAATGAGACAATGAAAGAGGATGAGGTAACGAAAGTCGTGAAACAGATCGTGGACAAGCACGCGCACTTGGTGCTCGCCAAAGGCATGCAAGCCCAGAAGCCCCTGATGGGGTTGTGCATGCAAGCCTTACGGGGTAAAGCCCAAGGATACTTCATCGCTCAAGCATTGGAAAAAGAATTGCGCCAGCGAACAGGGAAATAGGATTTTTTCATGGCTCCAGGAAAACATTATCTCTCCAGAAAAACCTTCATGGGCTTCCAATAGAAGGCATTCCATCCCTCCGCGATACTCGCGGCGTGAGACGAGGGTATGTTTTCGTGCGTGAACACCAATTTGGTTCCATTCCTGCTTTTTTCCAATTCAAACCGGACAATGGAAAATGGTTCCCCTTTTTCCCAATCCGACGCACGCCAGGATTGAACAATTCTTTTCCCCGGAATCAGTTCTAGGTTCTTTCCAGTAATGTAGTCATCGTACGCTGAAATGGACCCCCCCACGCGGCGAGAAATGGAAGCCTTGGATTGGGTGAAAAAAGAATGTTTTTTGGAATCCATCAGCGCCTCATACACTTTTTCAGGGGGAACGGAAAACGTGATCGTTTGCCGGATGGTTTTTCCTCTTTCAGCTTTTTTGGATGGTGCTTTTGGTTTCAGTTGTTTTCGCTTTGGTGCCATAAGGTTTCAAACTCCTGCGCGAACCGCGCATTCAATGCTGTGGAATGAATAACCAACACATTTTCATTATTTTCTCCCACCCCGTTACGCGACCAATTCATGGAGCCGGTGAGGACTACTGTTTGGTCGATCACCGCGAATTTGTGATGCATGTAGGAGGGGTTGGCGTCAATACGCACGGAAAGGCCAGCATCCCGAAGATTTTGGAGCTGGGAAAAAGAACCCCCTGCCTGCTGGCGCTCAAGGAGAACCCGCACCACCACGCCTCGCTCATGGGCATCCATAAGGGCTTGGGCGAGCTGGGGATGGGTAAAGGAATACATGGCCACGTCTATTTTGGATTGCGACGCATGAATGGCAGACAGGGGCAACGATTCGCAGATAGGGGAGGGGCAGAAAGCGGATTGGATGGAATCATATTCCAAGGAGGAAGGAGTTTGAGTTGTGGGCTGGATGACTAACCCCGTGGGGGAAAAATGCGCCACGCCTACCCCCAATCCCACTCCGAAAACCAAGAGAAGAATCCCTAAAAAAACCTTGGGAGAGAGGTGCATGCACCCACTCCCGCAGGGGGCTCTTAAAAGGCTATTTTACAAAAAGTCATCATCCGAGGCAACCCGAATGGAGTCGTCCGCGAATAATCCATTGGAAGGAAGTTGCTATTGGGAAACGGCGAGCCCCGTCGTCTAGTGGTCAAGGATGTCAGGCTTTGGACCTGAAGACCGGAGTTCGAATCTCCGCGGGGCTATGTTGGGGTTCCTGCACCGCGGGAAACCGCACGCTTTTTCGCCGGCCTTTTTTCTAAAAAGGCCGGTTCCTGAATCTTCGCGGGGCTATAATCACCAAAAGCAATTTCTCACTCGGACATGATTTGTGTATTCTTTCTTTCTCCGTGATAAATGACTTTTTGTAGTTTCAATTTGAGCCCATATCTTTTGATTAGCTTATGGATTATTTGATTTAACTGTTCTCTATAGTTCTCGCTTTTTGAGGTATAGAATTCGGTGATTATTTTTTCACCGAGCTCTTTTGCGTCTTCTTTTAATCGTTTGAAAATATAGGGACTTAGATTGATATGTTCGACAAATATTTCTTTATTTCCGGTTTCTGCGATAGCCTTGAATAACTTATCTAGTACTATTTCTTTTGAAACAAAATGAGGCAATAAGGGCCCAATGAATGCATAGGTTTTCACCCCTTCTTCATTCAGTTTCTTGAGTGTTTCTAATCGTTTCGATGCAGGTGGGGCATATTTCTCAAAATAGCGTGAAATCGAATCGTCAGTAGTTGTTATGGTCAAACCAACTTCCGTATGTTTTAGCTTTTTAATTAAGTCTAAGTCACGCAAGATTAGATCTGATTTTGTTAGAAAACTAACCTCTCCTTCAAAGTGGTTTTCAATTAACACTTCTAAACACTTTCGTGTTAATTGGTACTTTACTTCTAATCCTTGATAAGGATCTGTAACTGAACTAAACAACACGACCTTTCCTTTTCCTTTATTTTTCAGCGACAAAATTTCTTTTCTTAATAATTCCGCTGCATTCATTTTAGGATAAACATATTCTCCCCAATCAGCAACGGATTTATCCGCAAATCGACCCATGAAACTAGCATAACAATATGAGCAAGCAAAACGACAACCCAAATAGGGGTTAACCACGTAATCCGCTGCTGGAAGTTTAGATGGGGTCAAAATAGATTTTGACTGGATTTCTTTAATCTCCATATTAGCAAATGGTCTTCCCATACATTAAATTGACATCCATCCCGACCTAAAAAGGCGTATCTGAATCTCCGCGGGGCTAATTTACTTTTCTTTCGGCCGGGTGGTTTATATTTCCCCACCGCGCCAACTCTTCCATGAAATATTCCATGATCGGATATGGTTCCCTGCTCTCCCATCAATCCCTCAGTCGTACTATCCCAGACAAACCTTTTACTCCTATCCTGGTGAGGGGATACAAACGCCTGTTCAACCTGGCCGTTAGCAAAGGCAGAAACCCGGATGTGTTGAATGTTCAGAAGGCGCGGGGAAAAACATTCAATGGAGTTTTATTCCATGTGGATGAGCAGGAGTTGCGCCGCATCATGGAGCGGGAGGAGGATTACAATCTCGAGGAGACCCATGCCTATGATTTCAGAACGAAAAGAATGGTAGGAAAAGGATTCGTTTGCGCGGATTATGTGGTGGGTATCGACCGATTGAAACGACTGCCGGAAAAGAAGTATTTTATTCTCTGCCGGGAGGCCGCCTATCATATCAGCTTGCCCTTCGGAGAATATTGGGATCAAACAACTTATTTGGCGGACGGGAATACGGTAACCCAATGGATTGGAACCCACCCTGCCTATGATACGATTGACGTTAGCCCACCGAGCCGGGTTTCTCCCAACTATCGGCGCCTGAAATAATAAAAAAATTCTGAAAGATGGATTAAATGGTTAATTCTGGGGTGGGGATGTTACTACGCGCCACGGCATTTTTAGGTCATTCGTGAGCGGAAAAAAAGTAACCATAAGAAGGAAAGCCCCACGCAGGATTGGGGAGGTGATTGCATGAAATCTTTGAAATGCCCCGACTGCCATTATGTGGCCAAAGGAAAGAGTGAGACGACTGCCCAACTGGTTCTGGACGAACACCGCACCCAAGAACACCCTGGATTGCCCCCGCGAGCTACCTTGGAAGAGCGGGCCTAATCCCTATTTTTTATCCTCCCACCCAGGTTGAAGGAAAAAAAAGTGGGGGGGATTTATTTTTAGAGCCAGGGATAAATTTTTGAAAAAGAGGAATTTTGGGAAAAGAATAAGGAGGACAACCTCCCCCGTTAAAAAACCTATTGGGCACCCGATATAACATGATTCCGGGCTGGAAATACATCCGCGCGCACCGGAAGACCCTGGCACTCGCCCTGGGCCTCGCGACCATCAACCAGGTCTTTTCCCTCCTGGATCCGCTCATTTTCCGATTCATCATCGATGATTACGCCACCAACATCGAAACTATTCCCCCTGATGCATTTCTGTCGGGGGTGCTATTGCTATTAGCCGCTTCGGTAGGCGTGGCATTCGTCTCCCGCACGGCCAAAACATTCCAGGAATATTACGTGAGCCTCATCACTCAAAAAGTGGGCACCACTATGTACGCCCACTCAGTGAGTCATACATTCTCCCTCCCCTATGGGGTTTTTGAGGACCGGCGATCGGGGGAGATTTTGCAGAAGCTCCAGAAGGCGCGCACCGACACGCAAGGGGCTATCGAGAGCTTCATCGGGGTGCTCTTCCTGTCCGCGGTGGGAATTATTTTCGTTTTAGGTTACGCCTTCACCGTTCACTGGATGGTGGGCGCCGCATTCGTGACCATGATTCCTCTTCTGGGGGGATTTACTTTCATCATGTCGCAACGCATCAAGCAGGCGCAGAAGGGTATTGTCACGGAATCTGCTGAACTGGCCGGGAGCACCACCGAAACCCTGCGCAATGTCGAATTGGTGAAGAGCATGGGATTAGAGCACCAAGAAATCACGCGCCTCAATGAGGTGAATGAACGTATTTTGGGATTGGAACTCACCAAAGTGAAGCTCGTGCGCACCCTGGCCTTTATTCAGGGAACAACGATCAACCTATTGCGCACGGGACTACTATTCCTCATGCTCTGGTTGGTTTTCCAGGGGGAAATTACGCTCGGAGCGCTCTTCTCCTTACTCTTCTACTCCTTTTTCATATTCGGCCCCCTCTCGGATTTAGGACGCGTGGCCCAGGCCTACCAAGAGGCGAAAGCAAGCAATGAGGCCCTGGATGAAGTGTTATCCATCCCCCCTGAGGCCAAACCCGCACGACCCATCCTCATTCCCCATATCCAAACCATCGAATTCCAGGATGTGTCATTCAAGTACGCATCCTCAACCATCCCTTCGGTAAATGGAGCCTCGTTCAAGCTGAATGCGGGGGATGTGGTGGCATTCGCGGGCGCCTCCGGGAGTGGGAAGACCACGCTCGCCAAACTCATGGTGGGGTTATACACCCCTTCCCGGGGAAAAATACTCTTCAATGGAAAGGATTCCGCGCGCGTGGATTTTGATTCTTTACGGAAGCGAGTGGGATTGGTATCGCAGGAGACCCAATTGTTTGCCGGGACGATACGGGAAAACCTGTTGTTCGTCAACCCCCAGGCCACGGATGAGGATTGCCTGCGGGTGTTGGAACAAGCTAATATCATGGGGATCGTGCATCGTGGGGACAAGGGGCTAGACACCAAAATAGGGGAAGGAGGCATCAAGATTTCTGGAGGGGAACGGCAACGCCTGGCGATCGCCCGCGCCCTCCTGCGCGACCCCGATCTCATCATATTCGACGAGGCCACCTCCTCATTGGATTCCATTTCAGAGCGGGCCATCACGCACACGATTCAAGAAATAAAAAAGAAGCGCCCTCACCTCATCTGCGTGCTCATCGCCCACCGATTATCCACCATTACCCATGCGGACACCATATTCGTGCTCGAGCGCGGCGGCATTGAAGAGGTTGGCAACCACTCCCAATTGGTGAGGAAGAAAGGATTGTATTTTGCGTTCTGGCGCCAGCAGAGCGGGGAAATTACCTCGCCCGTCGCCGAGGCGGAGACCCTCTAGGGGTACGCCGCGGGGCAGTATTTCCCGCGCGCTTACGCCATACTGAGGGGGGTAGGGGGCGCTTGCTATTCCCCGTTGAAACTTTTCGCTGTTGACGTCGGCGGCCTAATCCAAAAAAGGTGAAATTGATTCCGGCCGACAACTCCCACTTATTGGTCTTATCATCATATACCGGCGTAATAAACAGGAAATGCCTTCCATCTTTGCCTAAACCATATGAAAATTGGTTAATGTAATCCTGCAGCCCAACATGATAGGCCACATCCCACGTCACGCGCCCCCGTTCCAAGGATGAACCTACCCGCCAATTATCATTCCCGTCCCAACCGCGTTCAACGTATCCAATCACTGTTGTTCCGGCAAATTCTCCAAAAGAGTGTTCCAGATTGAGGATACCGGTTTTCAATGGCTTGGTTGGGTCCATTGATAAGGTGAATTGAGTGTTTTTGTTTACTTTTAACCTACCCGCCAATTCCTTGGATAGCGCATCCCTCACGAAAGTGGTGCCTCCACCCACTGTTACTTTTCCACCTGCGAATTCGCGAGCCACCCCAGCTAAAAACTGGGTCATCTCAGGTTCCCGATTGTCAGGGATCGCCCCAATATGCCAACCATAATTACCATTTCCCAAGCGGCCCCAGGTGCCTAAAAATGGATTCAATTGAATGCTATGGTCCTGCTTTCGGGTGGCCCCCAGAATGAGGAAGCTGGTTGGGTTGAATTCTTCAGGAGGAATAAACGTGTGAACTCCTGCGGTAAAATCCTTCATTGGAGGAAATCGCCAGATGGGTTTCTTATCCCCTTGTTTTGGAGATAACGCGGTGCACGCGCTTAATACCAAAACTCCAAGCAACTGGATTTTCGGTAAAAATTGATTTTTGCTAGGTAAGGGTTTGCGCGCCATGCCACGAGTACTCCCCCCCCCCCTTTTAAATTTGTTCGCAATGGCGGTGATACATGCCCCCCGAAACCCTCCCCACATGGGATTTGAAAACCCTTTTTTTGAATGACACTAAACTTGAGGAAGCCATCTCGGAACTTAGGAAAGAAGGCCGGGAATTCCAGAAATACCGAAATATGCTCCCGAAGGCAACCCCCGCGCTGATAGAGGAGATCCTCCGGAGGAAAGAACGGATGTCCACTATTGGCAGCCGTATTGGGGGGTACAGCAATATGCTGTTTTCGACCAACACGACAGATGAAAAGGTCAAGGCCCTCGAATCCCGTTTATCCCTCATGGGGGCGGAAGTTGGAAATCAGACCATGTTCTTCGGGTTGTGGTGGATGGGATTGCCTAAAGAAAAGGCCCAGGCGCTGTTGCCCAAAAATCCCGAATACCGTCACACCCTCCTGGAGATGCGCAAGTTCTCCCCACACATGCTTAGCGAGAAGGAAGAACAACTGGCCAACCTCAAAGATACCACGGGAGAAGAAGCATTAGTGAAGCTCTATGACATCATCACCAATGAATTCACGTTTCCTTGGGAAAAGGAAGGGAAAACCGTGATGGTTCCTGAAGAGGAAATCCGCGCTTACATCAAACACCCTAATCCAAAATATCGGGTGAGGGCCTATCAGCGGCTGTGGGAAACCTATGGCGCTCATAACCCGGTGCTGGGAGAAATTTATAGAAACCTCGTCCTGGATGTATGGAATGAGAATGTGGGGTTGAGGAAATACGAACGCCCCATCAGCGCCCGCAACCTGGGAAACAACCTCACGGACAAGATGGTGGATACCTTCCTGGGGGTGTGCCGGAAAAATACTAAAATATTCCAGGATTATTTCCAATGGAAAACAAAAGAATTAGGAGTAGACTACTCCCGTTATCATATTTATGCGCCCCTCCCCCAACCGGAGAAAAAATGGGGATTCGAGGAGGGCTATAAACACGTCATGGCGGCCTACCGCGGTTTCTCTCCCCGCATGGAAAAAGAAGCGCACCGCGTTCTAACCCAAAATCGAATGGATGTCCCCATCCGAAAGGGAAAACGGGGAGGCGCGTATTGCGCCGGCATTACTCCAGAGGAAACCAGTTTTGTCCTCCTGAATTGGGCAGGGAATTATACCGATGTCTCCACCCTCGCCCACGAATTGGGTCACGCAGTGCACAATCACCTTTCCTCCTCCCACAGTATTCTCAACCATCATGCCCCCCTTCCATTGGCAGAAACCGCCTCCACCTTTGGAGAAATGCTTTTGGCGGATAGGATGATGGAACAGAATAAGGAGGAAGGATTCACTCGCTATATGCTCGCGCACCAGGTGGACGACGCCTATGCTTCCATCCCCCGACAGGCCTTTTTCAGCCTATTCGAGATGGAAGCCTTTGACTTGATACGGGAGGGGAAGACCATCCCGGATATTCATGACGCCTATAAGAAAAACCTGCAGGAACAATTGGGAAGCATGCACCTCCCTGAAAACGTGTCGAATGAATGGACGATGATCCAGCATTTCTTTCATTACCCTTTCTATGTGTACGCGTACGCCTTCGGACAATTGCTCGTGTACGCGCTCTGGGAAATGTACCAGGAGGAAGGAAAATCCTTCGTCCCGCGATATGAAACATTCCTATCCTATGGCGGGAGCGAGGACCCGGAAAAAATGCTCCTCGAAATAGGATTCGACCCCAACAAAAAGGCGAGCTGGCAGAAAGGATTCGACCTATTGGAAGCCAAAGTGAAAAAGCTGAAGGCGCTCTAACTCCAAACCAAACTTTTTTAGAAAAAAAGTTTGATCAAAAGAAACTTTTTAAAAAAAAGTTTCATCAAAAAACGAACCTTTTTTAGGAAAAAAAGTTTCATCAAAAGAAACTTTTTAGAAAAAAGTTTCATCAAAAAAACAAATATATAGGTTTTTGCTTGGCCTTTTAGGGAAGGAAACCTTTTTCACCCCGGGCGCTTGCGAAAGAGATAATTGAGGTACACTTTCCCATCAGGGACGACCGCGGTTTTCCCTTCGAGTACGTCAAATCGTTGGTTGAAAAGGGAACGGGCTTCCGCATCCGTGAAGAAGCTGTACCAGCGCTTCACTCCCGGCATAAGAGGGACCTCGATGAATTTTTCGCCGTACCCACCGAAGAAGGCCACCCCTAACAAACCGCCGCCTTTCAACATATCACTAATATTTCGGATGACCTGGGGGATGTTTTCTTTCTGAATATGGAGAAGGGAGGTGTAGGCCCAAACCCCATCCACTGTATTGGGAGGCATTCGGAATTCCTCGATGTCGGCCAATTGAGTACGCACCCCCTTGGCCGCACACCGCTTGAGCATCTCGGGAGAATAATCTACGCACATCACATCCAAACCTTTATGGTAAAAGTATTCCGCATGCGTCCCCGGCCCCGATCCCAAATCGATGATGGTGCGCCCCCTAAGGTGAGATATGAAGGCATCGGCCAATGGGCGAACGAAATTTCTGAAATGGATTTCCGACTTCTTTTCATAAATCTCCGGATACAACTCATAGGCCTGTTTTGTCTCTTCCTTATAGGGTTCCATCCTCATTTAGACAAGGATACCCTTATTTAAGCCAAAATGGCCATTAATGCCTTCAAATGCCATCCGCCGAAAATAGGGAGATCAAGCACATCCTTTATCAATTGTCCTGCCTCCAGGGGATCACCCGATATTTCGTGCTGACTCCTGAGGATTGCGCCTACGTCCGGGAGCACGAGGACGCCACCAATTTAGGGGTGTTAGAGGCCGTTGGAAGGAAATACTGCGTTTGTGTCATCCATGATTCCACGTGGCGGGAGCCGACGCAAAAGATTGTGCACCAGGGGAATGGAGAAATTATCTTCCCTCCCGTGGTTTTCCCCGAGGTCCCGGCCAAAAATGTGGTGTCGTCATCGCCGGGGTTGGGAGTGCATGACTATTTATGCCAGCACATTAAGGTCATTGGCGACGAAGCCACATTGCTCATCGGATTCGACATCTAAAAAGTTCCACGATCGTGGAACTATGGGTGATTATTTTATTTGGATTGGCCTTTTGGAGGGGAAAAATTCTCAACCTTTAAAACGATTGACCCTCTTACCTGGCATAGATCCCATATTGGAGGAAATCATCATGACAGGAGAAAAATTCAAGTGTACGGTCTGCGGATTCATTTCGGAGACTCCTGGCGAGCATTGCGGGAAACCCCTGGAGGCAGTCACGGAAACCCCGGCACCGGCCCCCGAAGCGCCCGCGAGCAATCAGCCACCCTCGGATGAAAATCCTCCGATGCCTAATCTCGGCCAATGATCAGCTCCATTTAGAGGGAGGGGGTCATTCCCCCTTCTTCTCTTTTTTTCAAAGCATTAATCATACTCATGTCCCAAAATTCTCTATAGATGTAAAAAAATCCTCAAATCGCGGCCAGTGTCATCTCTTGGACGTGCGACAAATCCTTTCCCGCCATGACCCTCATACGATGGGATTTAATATGCGGAAGGCCGGAGAGCATGCCAGAAACCTGGGCCTTGATGTCAATTAAATCCGTATTAGGGTGCGCCTGGCAAAGTTGGAAATAGCGCGCCAACAATTCCCGTTTGGAGGGAATGGGATTGCCAACGATTTCCCTGAACAATTCAGGGCGGTTCCACGCCGACCGACCGAGCATGACGAGATCGCAATAGCCGTTATCCAGTTTCTCCCGCACCCCCTGCGCGGTGCGCACATCCCCATTTCCGATGAGGGGAATGGAAACTAGGGATTTGATGCGCTTAATATATTCCCAATCCGCAGCTCCAGAATAACCCTGCTGGGCGGTACGCGCATGAAGGGCAATGCCCTGCACTCCCACCTCCTCAATCTTTTTAACAAAGGAATGCAATACTGGCTTATCCCACCCCATGCGCATCTTGCAGGTGACCGGTTTTTTAGAAACGGAAACCGCCGCTTTAATGAGCGAAATCAGTTTGTCAGGATCTTTCAACAAATATGCCCCACACCCACCCCCCGTAATTTTGGGGGAAGGACAACCAAAATTGATATCCACCAAATCGAAATCCTTTTCGACAAAATCGATGGCCGTGCACAAATCCTTTTCCTCGGGGGCGAACAATTGCACCCCTACTGGGTGTTCCTCCCTCACGGTGCGAATCCGATTAAACACTTTGTTGTTGGAGGCCGTGCCATTCATGTTTCGTGTAATAGCCATGGCGGACGCAAACTCCGTGTAAGTTAATCCCGCCCCCAGCTCTTTGCAAAGCAGGCGGAAAGGAAGAGTGGAAACCCCCGACATGGGGGCCAACACGGCCGGACTTTCAAGGGAGAGGCCGGCGTAGGAAGTGGAGGGCATACGATTTGCCCCCGCGGAAGAGCCTTTAAAAGCATTCTTTATGGCAGATTAGAAAGCGAGATAAGTGTGCGAAGATATGGGTTCCTAGAAAGGAAACCTAACGCTTTTTCGCCATCCTTTTCCGCAAAAAGGTTGCACCGGTAGCTTAGCCTGGTAGAGCACCCGACTGATAATCGGGAGGTCGGAGGTTCAAATCCTCCCCGGTGCATACACCGTTCCATCGGTGTGGTGCGGTATAGAAAGATTGTTTCAACACCCCTCAGCTGGCCATTTTCTTTGACTGGGCGCTACTTTCTTTTCTTAAAAGAAAGGAGTGCGTTCCCGAATCCTCCCCGGTGCATAAACAGTTTCGGCTGCTTGGTGCGAGAGACTGCACCGAGGGGGTTAGGAGAACCCCCACAGACCCTACTTTTTTTTCTTCTTCCTCTCTGCATCTTTTTTACGATTAATAGACCGCAAATCACTTACACTTTGTCTCATGTCATTTGAACTAAAAATGCGTTTAATAGAAGAAGAATCGACATTGTATAACAGACTTAAACCCCTATTTGCACCGACAAGATCTACAAACTCTTGGGCTTTCTCCCAACCAACAATTTTGATAAACCTCCAGGCAACTTCATGACCACCAACAATATTGCTTCCGCTAGAAAATTTGCCATAATCTATTGCTCGCTCAGTATACTCACGTGTTTCACTCCGTATCTTTGCGCTCACTTGTTCACGTCTGGCATCCGCTTAAGGCCTTTCCCTACCCAAGTGATCCCCTGTACTTCCGGTGTAACCGCTTGTTTCCCGCGAACTGGGGCTGGATCGAAATCGGTGCCTCTTTCCCACCACGTCTGAGAAATCCAATTATGTTTTTTTAAGATTACCTAGAACCCTCGGTGGACTAACAGATAACGAGTTCGAGTCCCCTAAACCCGTAGAAACTTCACCATTAAGTATCACCCTCTTCAGTATTTTTGGATTTGAGTAACAACGGAACTACTATTATCACCACACCCCTAAAGAGAAAAAGTGGTGATAACTCGCCCCTGTAGCGGACCCACCTCACAAGTTATCACCACATTTTATAAAGTGTTTTGTGGTGATAACATTTATGGGCTCGATTATTTCCAGGAAAGTAAAAGGAAAGGAATATTTCTACATTGAACAAACCATCCGCATTGGGAAAAAATACCAGAAAATATCTGTTTATCTCGGAAACCAGAAACCCCTCACGAGCGAGCTGCCAATATTTAAAAAGAAGCTTCAAAAACGAGTCAACGCGTTTTACTCGAATGAATTATTGAAGCCTGAAACGAGCTATGTTAATATAGCTGCTGCCAAAAAGCTGGAAACGATCAAACAAGAAACTAACACATTTATAGAAAATTTAAACAGCATTCAAAAAAAACATTGGATTGAAAGGGAGCGAGAAAGGTTCATCACCAATACAAATGCAATTGAAGGAAGCACACTCACGCTTAACGAAACACATCGCATACTTAAGTTAGATGAAAAAATAGGAACGGAGAGAGAACGTTTGGAAGTTTTGAATATGGAGAAATGCCTCCAACGTTATGACCAATACTTGAAAATCAACCAGGAATTAAACGAAAAAATGGTTCTGCAACTCCACTATATCTTATTGGATAAAATTCCTCATTACGATCAATACAAGGGGATCTGGAGACCGGTTGATGTTGAAATTCGAACAAGCCAATTTGAATTCCCCCATTTTCAATATGTTCCGGGAGAAATGAGGAAATTATTTGAGTGGTATTATGAAAAGAAAGATCGAATACACCCGCTGGAGTTGGCTGCCGTCTTTCATTGCCAATTTACAACCATTCACCCATTTGCAGATGGAAATGGCAGAATCTCACGGCTACTTATGAACTACATCCTTCAATATGCACAGTTTCCTTTCACTAACATCCCTTATTCCAAACAAAAGGAATACTTTGAAACCCAAGAAAAAGGACATCACTCCCAATACCAACTATTCACTCAATTTCTTATTAAACAATTACAACAAAATTACCGAGAAATCAAAAAGTAGATAAAACACGCGAGACGGATTTGAACTGGTTTCCTGAGGGCCTTCGGCGGGCTTTGGGCCGAGCTTTTTCGCAAAAAGGGCAGTATCGACTCATCCCCGGTGCACTTTCACTTTTAGAAATGACTTCCCCCGGCCTAAAGACTGATAGGGCCATGAAGAAAAATGTCAATTGGCTCGCGCAATTGTTCACCAAACAAGATGAGATGAACAGTCGCCCTATTTGAGGGGGTTATCTACCTTTTTGATCGAACTTTTTTCTAAAAAGTTCGATGAACCCTAATAAAGCCTTCTGGCCCAGTAGTATCGTTCATGCCAATCATTTCTTTCAAGCATGTCTCCAAATCATTCCGTATACCGGAACCATCCCAAGGATTTTGGAAAAGCCTCGCGCGCAAAGAGAAGTTGGTCCACGCCCTGAACGATGTTACCTTCGAAGTGAAGGAAGGAGAGATATTGGGGTACATTGGACCCAATGGGGCCGGGAAAAGCACCACTATCAAAATTTTGACGGGAATATTGGTTCCTGACAAGGGCGAGGTGGGCGTAAATGATTTCACCCCATGGAAGGAGAGGGAACGATACACCTTTGATATCGGGGTTGTTTTCGGACACAAATCATTATTGTGGTGGGATATTGCCCCCTTGTATAGTTTCAGATTATACAAGAGCATCTATGAAATGACTGAGACAGAATACCAGGATCGATTGAAGTATTTGGTCGATTTGTTCGATGTACAAGAATTCATGCACATTCCCACGCGCAAATTATCTCTTGGACAGCGTATGCGATGCGAATTGGTGGCGTCTCTCATCCATAAACCAAAGATATTGTTCCTGGATGAGCCCACGATTGGGTTGGATGTAGTGGCCAAACAACGCATGAGGGAGGCGATACTTGCGATCAACCAGAAAGAGAAAACAACGGTGATTCTTACCACGCATGATATGGGTGATATCGAGCAGTTGGCCCACCGCATTATTGTATTAGACAAGGGAAAAATCATCCATGAAGGGGATGTGCACTCGCTCAGGAAAACCCTCTTGATTGAAAATGAAATCCAATTCGAGATAGAAAAAATAATAAATGAAAAGGAATTCCAGAGACTCTGCCGCCTGTATGGGGTTGAATTGAAGGAACGATCATACATCCTGAAATTTGACGCCAACCATTCTGCCAAACTCATATTGGATTCATTTTACTCATGCGCACGCATCTCCACCTTTGAAGTGCGACATCCATCCTTGGAGGTGGTTATTCGTGACTTTTATTCGAGAAAAAATACTAAAAAACGTTGAATTGGCAGGACAATTTTTTCGAATGCATATGATGGTCATCGCCGAGTATCGCATCAATTATTTTTTGGAATTGCTCGTCCTATTGGCCCAGTTCGTTGTATTTTACATCTTTTGGAAATCCCTTCTTGGAAACCAAGCCATAATCCCAGGGTGGAATCTGGGAGAATTGGTAGTTCTTTTCTCCGTCCAGAATTTCTTTCTGGGGATACTCACTATCTTTGGCCCAGCTGGATTGAATTTGTGGAAGAAAATTGGCCAGGGGGAGCTCGATAAATATTTGTGTCGCCCCACCACGGCATGGTTCATGCTTGTGGGTGAAGGCCTGCGCATTTCATTAGTGGGATTTGGTCTCGGGATAGCCGGGTTGCTGGCCGCCACCATTGTATTGGGGGTGGCGATTCGATTGGAGGTTATCGGGTTGCTAGTCATCATTCTCCTTCTAGCGGCCCTCATCACCCTATTCTTTTTCCTTTCCTTGAGCATGCTGGTCTTTTGGATTGAAAAAGTGGAGTTTGCCAACCGGATATGGGAGGGGCTGTTCGAATTCCAATGGTATCCGCAAACATTATTCCCGGGATGGATCCAATTAATTACATCATTCACCGTTCCCTTTCTATTTGGTCACACCATTCCGGCGATGGCATTACTGGGGAAGATTTCCATGAAAAGTTTGTTTTTTCTTCTCGGAGCCGAAATCGGTATCCTCATCATCAATTTTGTATTGTTTCAAATCCTTTGGCGAAGGGGAGTGACACGCTATGTCTCGTATGGCGGGTAAAGAGAAATATTGGGAATCCTTCCTCCTGCAACTTACAAGCCTCCTGCATTACCGATGGGATTTCATCGTGAAGTGGACCATTCTCCCTTTCATGGCCGTTATTTACTATGTTTTATGGCAAGCGGTGTTTGCCAGCAATCCGGCTTTTGGTGGCTACACATTTGAGTTCATTTATTCATATCTATTTCTCGCCTTGCTGTTTCGCCGGGCGGGAAGCTTTTTCGAGGAAGCATGGGGGGTCGAGCAGGCCATCCAAAAAGGGGATATTCTGGTTCAGATTGTGCGGCCGATCAATTACCTCTTCTACCGATTATCCTTACGCACCGCCTACTTCGTCACATTAGGATTGTTCTTCACTCCCTTCGTCTTTCTCATCCCTTATTTGTTTCTCGGACACCTACCGACATTACTAAATGGGGTAATGGTCCTAATCTTGGTTACCCTAGGATATATTGCCTTATTTTTTCTCTATCACTGCATCGGGATGTTCTCGTTTTGGTTAGGGGAAATATCAGGAGTCTACACCGGGATCTATTTCCTGTCGTGGCTCTTATCCGGGGCTGTCATTCCTATCTCGTTGCTCCCCTCTTCTGTGGAATCACTCGCCTTCGCCCTCCCATTCTATCATCAATCGGCCGCCCCTGCATTATTGTACCTAAATCAATTGCAACCGGGGGATTTTGCCCAATCCTTCAGCATCCTTTCCCTGTGGATCATCGGATTATACTTCGCCCGGCAATACTTATGGCACCACGGCCTTCGGCACCATGACGGAAAGGGATAATTTACTTTTCCCCATCTTTAATCAACGTACTTTTCACCAATATATCGTTGGCCCAATAGGTGCCTGAAGACCCGGAGGGTAGGATATCGTAGGTGAATGACCCCCCATAAGGGACTCGTTCTGCGCTACGAATGCGTGTATGCTCAATTATTTCGCCCGCTCGAATTTCCCCAATCAAGCGATTGTCTGACAAGGGATGGCCAGGGGAGGCATATAAAACCTGCCCATCCTCCATTTCCAAGCGGACCATCTGGTGTCCCAAGGGAACCCTGGTTTGGCTCACTCGCAGGATAGGAACTTCCACCCGGTACCCTTTGTCATCCAATGTCCATACGGCCATCCCGGGTTGTAATGCTTTGATATTCATGGCCCCGCCCGGGGTGTCGA
Source organism: Candidatus Diapherotrites archaeon (assembly GCA_030688545.1). NCBI lineage: Archaea > Nanobdellati > Candidatus Iainarchaeota > Candidatus Iainarchaeia > Candidatus Iainarchaeales > Candidatus Iainarchaeaceae > Candidatus Iainarchaeum > Candidatus Iainarchaeum sp. The sequence continues at coordinate 274,035 of JAUYHT010000002.1, forward strand.
TGACGGTCTCCCCAGAAAGGCAGATTGGACAGGGATATTGATCCATGTCCCGCGTTGTAACACTAAATTCAGCGGAATCCGCATTTATTTTTTCGAGCGTGAGAAAAATGGTGCACCCATTGGAAGCCATTTCCCCCACTCGCAAGGTGATGGGCAACCCTTCCTCGAATGAAACGGGATAATCTGGAAAATTCAACCCTTCCACGCGATCAGGAAAAATACGCTGTACCAATAAGGGGCCGTGCCTTTCGCCCGCACGTAATTCAATCGTTTCGGGAGGAGAAATGGGGGATTCTGTTTGCGACACATACCACGCCCCCACCACCACCGCGAGGATGAGAATGAACCCGATAACATACTCTTTTTTGAATGCCATGAATAACCAGCTATTTTTTGGATTATAAATGTGGGCTTTTTAGAAGGCGGACCTCTTCTCCCTCTACAAAGTGAGGATTTCGCCGTATAGCGTTTGGCTCGCGTACTGGCACGCCCATAAAAAAGTAAGCCATAATTAATTCAAAAAAATAGCGTCGCTTTCAACCTATTCTAAAAAACTGTGGTTTACGCTCCGACATATTAAGTATGTTAAACCATCTTTAAGCGAGGTTCTATAAACTCGGAATTCAGGCTAAAATCCAGCCCAGGGTAGAAACATAATAAAATAAGACATACCTGAAAATTATGGTTCTGATGAATCCCATTTACACACGAGACTCAATCATTCAGAGGAGAGGATATTCAGTTGCTATTTCTGGGGACGCCTTCTCGTTGTACATTTCAAATTATCCAGTTACTGCTGAATATTTGCAATACAGGCTTGGAGATCGAACCAAGATTCTGGTTGAACTTTGTTGTGGAATTGGGGTTACTCTAGCACACGTCGCAAAAGGGTTTAGACACGTAATTGGAGTGGATAACGACAGCGCAGTACTGACTAATTGTAAAAAAAATTTAGATCTTGCTGGCGTATTAGACAAGACTACCCTTATTCATGGCGATATTACAAATGATGAAATCTTAACAAATATCCAAGCAGATATTGCAATTTATGATATTCCATTATGGTCGTCACATTGGAGTGAAAGCGATCTTACACAAAAGAATCCACCATTGAAAGAAACTATTGATCGAATAAAGAGATTCATCACTCCTAACATCCTGGTTGTAGCTCCCCCACATCTGAAATACGATACAGTCAAAGGTTTTTCCGATTCATGCGAATTTCAAAAAGTATTCATAAATGAAAAACATGATCGAACTCACGTTTACTTCGGCGCACTTAAATTAAATGAGGGAGGTAGTGAATTGAGGCTAACCGTTTTACATTGAAATTTGGATTTTTCTATTTCCAAGTACATCAGAATTACGCATCTTTTTTTATTTTAGCGTATCCCCTTTTTCCGTTTCAACTTGCGCGTGGCCCATATATCCTGGAGGCTGTCCTTGAATTCTTTTCCGGGATTGGGGGAGAGGATGCCTTTGGCAATGAGGGAATCCGCATATTCTGTTAATCCTTTGACGTGTAACTTATTTTGCTGTTGGAGCACGCGGAATTCGGACTCACCCATGATGCCTAAGTGCTTCTTGAATAAGTCCAGGATGCGGGCGCTGGTGAGGCTGGATCCGGAGAAGAGTAGGGGAATAGGTTTGAAGGAGAGGGGGGGAAGATAGGGGAGGGTGAAGGAGAAGGTGCTTCCTTTCCCTTTTTTTGAATCCAGCCAAATAGTGCCCCCCTGGGCCTCCACGATGCCTTTGCAAATAGCCAAACCTAATCCCACCCCCGGGTGTTCGCGGTTGATCGTTTGCTCCGCCTGGAAAAAGGGGGTGAACAAATTCCGCTGTTCCTCCACCGTGAGCCCGATTCCCTTGTCATGAATGGAGAAGAGCACATCCTTGGTCCGCTTGCGCACCTCCACCTTAATTTCTGAGTGAGGCGGGGAAAATTTGATGGCATTATTGAGGAGATTCCGCAAGACCTGCGCCAAGCGATCTGGATCCGCATCCACGGGGGGGATTGAATCCATATTAGTGAGGATGACGATATGTTTGGATGGTAAATAATTGTGCATCTCCTCGGCGACATCACGAACCAAGGAGGGAATATCCACCTTCCTGTAATTGAATTTCAATCGCGCAGCCTCGATGCGGGAAATTTCAAGTAAATCGGAAATGATTTTATCCAATCGGTCCACATTGCGCAGAGCCATGCGGATGCTGGTTTTCTGCTTGGGAGACAGATGTCCAAGGAATCCGCTCTCGAGCAGTTGCAATTGCCCCCGGATGGGGGTTATGGGACTCCGGAGCTCATGGGAGGTGATGGAGAGGAACTCCGTCTTGGACTTGTCGATCTGACGGCGCTGGGACTCCGCTTCCGCCAAATCCTTCGCTGTTCGGTTAAAGGCATTCGCGAGCTCATCAAACTCGTCCCCGGTATGGAAATCAAGCTTCACATCATAATGACCTTTCTGAACCTGACGCGTGGCATGGGTGAATTGGTGCAGGGGCTCCGTGATGGTAAAATGGGCGAGGACCAGGATGAAGAGGGTAAGAATTCCCACGCCCCCCAGGGCGATAAAAGAGATAAGCATGATATTGGCCTCAGGATCCAATATCCGGATGGCCACCAATCCTAGAATGGCGAGGGCCAAGCAACCGGAGAAAAACCCTGATACCAGGCGTGAACGGAGATTCACCTCCTGCCCCCCTTACCCGGACCAATGGCCCATATCGACGACCCGGTCCATGAACATGTAGGATTCCTGAATCAGCTCCTGGTGCTTATCAATTTGCAGGGTGAAAAAGACCGCTTTCGTGGAATGCTCACGGATGCGGCGCACTAAAGAGGAGAGGAATTGCACCGTGGAAGGGATGTCACGGTAGACCAGGACATTGGTTACGGAATCAAAAATCAAGAAGTCGAATTTCTGCGGCAAGGTCATATCCAGCACTTTATTCAAGCTGTCAAAGTTTCCGGGGGAATCCGCGTAGGCAATGAGGGGAGAAGATGGGGGGTTATTGGTGAAGGTCTTGCTGATGGCATCCACGAAGAAGATGTTTTCCAAATTAACCTGATTGTGTTTGAGGGACTCAGCGAGGGAGGCTGCCGTCTTGTTCAGAGTGACGTAGCACACCCGCTTCGTCGAGAGTTGACGGCTGATATCTTGGGTCAACGACACGTACTCCGGGGCAGGAATGAGGATCTCCAACACCGGGTCTTTCTCAAGATGGGGAAGGATATCCATCTCAATCCCCCATCAAATGATTTACTTGCGCAATCAACTCCCCTATATCAAAGGGCTTCTGGATGAACCCCACGACATTGGAATTGGTGAACAACTGCTCCTTCTCTGCTTCCGTGGTCCGAACCACGGTGAGATAGGCGATTTTCACTCCTTTCACCTGTGACACTAAATCCCGCACCGGGAGGCCAGGCATCATGATGTCCAAGAGGATGAGATCCGGGGTCACGCCTTTCAATCGATGCAGAGCGTCATCCCCATCGACGGCCGTAACGACCTTGAAGCCATGCTTCTCAAGTACAGTTTTCACGGTATCCCGGACATCGGGTTCGTCATCCACGACTAAAATGGTTTTCATGGCATCACCTGGTTTATCCTTTACATTGAAACGGATGATATAAACTTACTTCCTTATTTAACATGGGGGAATTTAATAATGGGATTGGAAAAGAGTCATCTCTTCCGGGAGAGGAGCTTTTCCCCTTCCGAAGGGATTTGGCGCATAGCCAGTTTAAGACTCACCATCGTCCGATCGAAGGAGCGGGCGAGATCCCCCACCTCGTCATCCAATTTCTTGAGGCGGGGATCCACTTCCACATCCAAAACACCATGGGAGATGTCATTGGCGATCCGTGTCAAGCGTGTGATGGGAGACGCGATGGATTCAGCCACGACCAACACAATCATCACAATCAGTACCAGTGCAATGCCATCCGCCAGAATAATGAGGTTGCGGAGATCCTCTATCGGGCGCTGGGCCTCCGCCACATCCATCTTAGTAATGAGGCCCCAATTCACTCCTTCAAGGAAACGCGTGGTCGCCAGGACCTGCACGCCCCGATAATCCTCCTCGGACTCGAACACTGTTACGTGTCCTTTGGTTGCGGCTATGATTAAAGGGCTGGCATCCACAGCGGCCATGCGCCCGAACTCCACGCGTTGCGAAGGAAACCGAGGGGGAGTTATGAACACAATATCCCCATCCTCCTCAGCTTGCACGATCATATTTTCCCCGGTCTCTCCCAATCCCACCGTTTCATGAGCGATGGACACCAATAGGTCCGCGGGCTGGCGGGCGAGAACCAAACCACTGGTGTCTTCGTTGCTCGACTGGATAGGGGTGAATACATAGAGGAAGGGAGAGCGGTTTTCATCCAGGAATACCGGGGAAATCCCGGGGGCCCGCAAGGCCTCCTCGAAAGAAAAAGATAACGGGCGGGAGAAAAATGCTCCTGATTCAATGGTGGAAGTCGAGAAGAGAATAACCCCATTGGAATCCAAGAGGTGGATTTCTTTGAAATCGGGATATATAATTTGGATCTCCTTGAGGGTCTCGGTACCAAGAATAATGGCGGCATTGCGGTCGAGGGAATAAACTTGCAATGCATCCTTGAGGCGCGCACTCGCTTGCAACAAGGAGATGCGTTCCACGCTCTGTGCCACCGCCTCCTTGATCCGCTCTTGCTGAAGGGATGCGATGGCACCCATGTGCCCGATGTGGGAGGCGGCCAATGCCTCCGAGGACTGGATGATGGTCAACGACCCCACCAGGAACATCGTAACGGAAGTCAGTATGATGGACAAGAGGATTAGTTTAGTCCGGATATGCATAATGGTAAAAGGACCCCCACCCCCCTTATATGCGTGTCTGCGAATGGAAAAATGCCCCCTTCCTGTAATGAGGAAGCACCCCATTAATCAGCGCTATCTATCCACGTAGGTGAAAATAGGGGGGTTCATTCCAGGTCCATGAGGAAACGGAGGAGGGGATCATAGCCCCGTAGACGAATGGCATTATAGCCCATCAGTTGCGCTGGCACCACGTTCAACCACACATCATCCACGAAAACGATGTGGTCGCGCCGCGCACGCGTGTGTTTCTGCATGAGTTCCATGGTTTCAGGAAAGGGTTTCATCTGACCCAGTTCACAGGATAATAGCACAAGATCGAAATCCTTGAATGTTTTCTGCTCGCGGTGCAACCTGGCTTGGAGCTCGTGCATGTTAGAAAGCACGCCTATCTTCCATCCCTTGGAATGCAAGCGTTTGAGTTCCTGGAGCACCTGGGGGAAAATGATGAATTTCTCCCGATAGGGTTTCACAATCCACTCATTGAATGCCTGTTCGGAAAGCGGGCGGCCGATGACCTTTTCATAATACGTTTTGGAATCCATCTTCCCCAATTGGGAGGGGATATGAAAGTAGGCCCAGCGGAGGAGGATATACCAATAAGGCAATGTTGAATGACGCGCCAACCCACGAAGGATTAGACGCTCGGAACTAGGGATAAGCACCCCATGGGCATCCAGGATAAGCCAATACGAAGGATGCGCGAACCGTTTACCCTTTCCCTTTCTCTTTTTGGCCATGTTCGGAAGAGGGGAGATTGGGGATTAAATGGGTTTGGGTGGCGCGGGCGGAGGCGATGATGTGGCCATCGAATGAGACGGCGACGAAGCCCGGGGATAATAGGTTTAATGTCATTCCATTCGTCAAGGGAATGGGCTGGCGAGCGAAAAAAAGAGACAGATGGTTTTCTTCCAGGATCACGCGATTCTGGGTAATATATTTTCCAATGGCCGTAATGAGATTGGTCGTGGGAGTGAATGATTTTCCATCTGTGAATGCCAAAAGACCAGCGGCATAGAGATTATATGTTTCATCCGGGATGGAAGGGGGGGTGACAATGTACACCTTGCTGCCGAACGCATACCATTGCCACCCCCTCATTATTGAAAACGGAATGCCATAGCGTTGAGTGAGATGATGGGTGTAGCGGAGCGTTTCCTTGGGTGGGAGGAAGGTAAGTTTCATGCGGAATCTCCTTTTCCATCCTTGGTCTTCCGAAGCTTGGCTATGAAAAAGGATTGGGTGTTATTGTCTTGAGGATACAGGCGCCGGGTGTGGGTTATTCCTTTAGCGAATGTACGTGAACGGAAAAGTTCCAGACCCGGACGCATGGTCAAACCCAAATCGGGAAAAGGGATTATTTCCATTGACGGGCGCTCATGGAGGAGTGTAGTAACCACCCCCTCACATTCCTCAGGAGAGAGGGTGCAGACGCTGTAGACTAATTCCCCTCCCGGTTTCAAGAGATCGGCCGCATGTAGCATGAGCTTGGTTTGAAGTCTGGCCTTATGGTACACATATTTCTCGGACCAAGCCCTCAGGGCTAATGGATTTTTTCGCAGCAACCCCTCCCCCGAACACGGGGCATCGAGGAGGATTTTATCAAACCGCCCTGATAACGGGAGGGTTAACGCATCCTGAAGAGCAATGCGCGTGTTGAGCACCCCCCCTTTTCCAAGGACGAAACGCAGGGAATGGGCCCGCGTTTTCATGGGTTCGCACGCCAAAAGGGTGCCCTGATTGCCCATCATCTCCGCCAATTGCATGGTTTTGTTCCCCGGGGCCGCGGCCATATCCAAAACGGTTTCCCCGGGACGCGGATTTAGTATTCGTGGGGGGATTTGAGAGGCCAACTCTTGAGCATGAAGGAAGCCCAACTGGACCTCCCACCACCCCCCTAAAAAGCCAGGGAGGGTGTCCAGGCGTAGGGCATCGGGGAAGGGAGTGGGGGAAAAAGTAGCTCCCCGCGCGGTAAGACGGCGCTTGGCCCAATCCGGATTAGTTTTGAGGGTGTTGATCCGGAGGTAACGCGGCCATTTGGTTTTGGAAATGGCGAGGAAGGCGTTGAAGTCGTCCCGGGGGAGCAGCTCCCAGTAACGGGAAACGAGGCGTGGGGGGAGCCGCTCCTTATAGCGGGAAACGTGGCGCGGAGGGAGGGGCATACGGAATGTCTCCCCACTGTCGCCTTAAAATTCGACCCTATTCATTGGGGGGAATTAAACCATTGAACCCTTGATCCTTTTTCAAGGGGCCCATATCAAATCCTCCTGAGAGCCCCCCATACGAGACGAGGGGTCGGCGGTCCGGGGAGGGCTGGACAAAGATTATGGGACCCGGGAGACCCTCATCTATTCCAATAGGGGAATGGAAGAAATGAAAGCGGATGATAGGGAGACCGATTATATGGAGACGGCTGAAACCATATTGAAAATCGCAGGATCCATCGTGGCCCTCATCATCGCCCTCGCCCTGATCGAGGCCGCGCGCCTGGTGGCGGGGTAAGGGAAATTCATGGGAGATTCAGGGAATGGAGGGGGGCGAGAGCATGATTAAAAATGCAAGAGACGATATACCCATTCCCCCAATCCGTAGCCAGTCCCCATTAACCAAACACCAGGTGGTATTCCCATGGAAGGTACGCAATCCCAGACACTTATTCCAAGCATCAAGAAAAGGAGCGGCGCGGTCGTCGCCTTCAACCAGGACAAGATTACACTCGCCCTCACCAAAGCATTCCACACCACGGGCAAGGAAAACGAATCCCTCGCCCTCAAAATATCAGACAAGGTGTTTGAACGCCTCCTCCAGGAACGACAGGAGCACCCGGAAGACAGCATCCCCACAGTGGAACACATCCAAGATCTCGTGGAAGAGGAGCTGATGCGCGCGGGAGAAACCAAAACAGCCAAATCCTACATCCTCTACCGCCAGAAACATGCGGAAGAACGCGACATGAAGCGAACGATGCTGGGGATGCCGGTGGACACGAAAGTGGGAATCAACCAGTTGCGGGTGCTCAAGGAACGCTACCTCCTTCGTGACGAGATTGGGAAAATAAAAGAGACCCCGGAACAACTCTGGCGGCGCGTCGCGGATAACATCGCGCAGGCCGAACTGAATAGTCCTACTAATTATGGAAACGATACCACGGTAGTAAAAGAATGGTCGGACAAATTCTACACCCTCATGGAAAAAATGGCCTTCATGCCCAATTCCCCCACATTGATGAATGCGGGGACGCCTATGCAACAATTATCCGCCTGCTTCGTCCTGCCCGTGGAGGATTCTTTAGAAGGAATCTATGAAACCATGAAGAACCAAGCGTTAATCCATCAATCCGGAGGGGGAACCGGCTTCTCATTCTCCCGACTGCGGCCCAAAGGGAGTCTGGTGAAAAGCACAAAAGGTGTGGCCACGGGGCCTGTGGGGTTTATGAGCGTCTACAATGCGTCCACGGAGGTCATCAAGCAGGGAGGAAAACGCCGGGGAGCCAACATGGGTATTTTAAGAGTGGATCACCCAGACATCCGGGAATTCATCCACTGCAAGGACGACATCACCAAGATCAACAATTTCAACATTTCCGTGGCCATCACTGAAGCTTTTATGGAGGCCGTGGAGAAGGATGAGGATTTCGACCTTATTGATCCCCATTCCAAAAAAGTGGTGGCGCGCGAAAATGCCCGCGCATTATACGACGACCTCGTGGCCTCCGCGTGGAAGAGCGGGGATCCAGGCATCATCTTCATCGACCGCATCAACCGCGACAATCCCGTTCCCCACGTGCACGAGATTGAAGCTACTAACCCGTGTGTAGCTGGAGATACGCGCGTGAGCACTGAGAAAGGTTTAATGCGAATGGACGATTTAGCAGCCCGGCATCCCGAAGGAGGGCTTCGTATCGGAACGGATTGTCGCATCCCCATAACGTATATGGATGAGCGTGGGATGATCATGTTCATGGACCAAGATCAAGGTAATCTGAATCTTCGATACATTTCACACGCATTTTCGAGTGGAGTAAAACCCGTCTACAAACTTACTACCCACTCCGGGTATGAAATGGAGGCCACGGCCGACCATAAAATATTTACCATTCAAGGAAAGAAAAAACTGGGCGAATTGATTCCCAAAAAGGATGAAGTGCTCATCCAATGCCAAGAAGGGGCCTACCATTCCAATTTCAAGTTACCCTTTGATATTGTCAATACCGTTCTAGGAAAAAATAGACGAACCTATAGGCTTAATCTTCCCACTCATTGGTCGAAGGAACTCGGCCAAACGCTGGGATGGCTGACGGGAGATGGATGGCTACGCACGGGCGATAAAAATGTCCGGGTAGGATTTACATTTTCACAGGAGGACTATGTATTATTGCCTTATTTCAAACCCATCATTAACTCTTTTTATGGAAGGGATATCAAGGAAGTTCTACGGGAAAACGGAGTTTATCACTTATCCTACCATTCCAAATTCTTCGTCAGCTTCTTTTTAGATTTGGGGGTTCCGCCGGTTGACTGCGAATACAAAACCGTTCCAACGGCTCTTTTTACCGCTCCGAGAGAGGCCGTAATCGGGTATTTGCAAGGGCTGTTCAGTGCTGATGGAACGGTACGCAATAGCAAAAAGAGCGGAAGCGATTGGATTGCCCTAACCTCTAAGAGCATTCAATTGCTCAAAGAAGTTCAACTGCTTTTGTTAAATCTCGGAATCAAATCCCAATTATTTAATCGCCATCGCGAGCCGCGCGACAAGTTATTCCGATATGTAAACAAGAAAGGCGAAACAAAATATTATGGGAGTGATGGCGTGTGTTACGAAATAGGAATATTCGGTGGACACATTGAACAATTCAAGGAAAAAATTGGATTCATTCACCCACAAAAACAAAAAGCGTTAATGAATTTGCGCTACAGCAAACGCTATGCCACTCAATTTTACGAACCAGTAAAATCAATAAAGTATATGGGCGAAAAAGAAGTCTATGATTTAACGGAGCCTGCTACCCATTCTATGATTTGCAATGGAATTGTTGCTACCCAATGCGGCGAACAACCTTTAGGGCCGTATGACTCGTGCAACTTGGGAAGCGTGAACCTGGCCAAGTATGTGAATGACGAGGGAAAGGTGGATTGGAATGGATTGCGGGAAACCATCCGCACCGCGGTGCGCTTCCTGGATAATACCATTGACATGAATCAGTATATCATCCCCCAAATTGAACAGATGAACAAGGGCAACCGCCGCATCGGATTGGGAGTCATGGGATGGGCAGACATGCTATTCAGAACAGGGATACCTTACAACTCGGAAGAAGGATGCCAGTTCGCCGAGAAGATGGCTAAATTCATCCGTGAGGAAGCGGATGCGATGTCGCAAGAACTGGGAAAAGAAAAAGGGGTTTTTCCCCATCACAAAGGAAGTATTTATGACCGCCCTGATGGGCCCACGTTTAGAAATTGCGCGCGCATCACCATCGCTCCCACGGGGACAATATCCATGATCGCCGACTGCTCTTCGGGCGTGGAACCCCTGTTCGCCATCTCATTCGTGAAACGCGTGATGGACGGACAGGAACTCCTGTACGTGAATGAGATATTCAAGGATGTGGCCATCAAGCGAGGATTTTATTCAGAAGAGTTGATGGAGAAAATAGCGTCAGAAGGAACCGCGCAACACTGCGAAAATATTCCGGAAGACATACGCAAAACATTCGTGTGCGCGCATGATATCACTCCCTATTGGCATATCCGGATGCAGGCCGCGTGGCAAAAGTACACCGACAATGCCATCTCCAAGACGGTGAACTTCTCACACGACGCCACCGTGAACGATGTGGGAGAGGTATACATGCTCGCCTACAAACTGGGATGCAAGGGCGTCACCATCTATCGCGACGGGAGCAAGGGATTCGATCAGCAGGTACTGAACCTCAATGTGAAAGGGAAAAGCAGCAAGCAAGTGGAAGAGGACTACAAGAGCAAGATCCTCGGTAACAGCATTACCACCCATGACAGCAAAACCTGCTCCAAGTGCGGAGGGAATAAGCTCCACATGCAGGAGGGCTGCGCCACCTGCATGGATTGCGGGTATAGTTACTGCGCCGTGTAGTCCAAAACAAACCGTTTCGGCCGCCGGGAGGGTGTAACCCTCCCTCGTCCATCGGTGCGGCCGGACGAAAACGGCCCATTACACTTGTGGAGGGGGTGCAGGATCGGGTTCACCGACTAATCGGGAAGTCCGGTCCTGCATCCCGCCACCGATTATTTATCTTTGAATAAAAGCAGGGTCGGCAGAAGCCATTGATCCGCATTCGGAATGAAAAAGGACGGGTTTTTCTTTAACCCATCCAACAATTCCTTTTTTGAAAACCAGCGAAGCGCCTCTACTTCCTTACCGGGATGAAACTCGCCTATATCTTGATCGAGAGATACTAAAAAAAGCTGGCAAAAATACTGATGATTCCCCCGGATGCGATTCTTTGGGCCTTTCTGAAACAAAACCCCCCGCAACCCAATCTCTTCCTCCGCTTCCTTATAGATATTCTCTTCATAGGTCTCGCCTTTTTCAACCGTCCCGGCCACCGCCGGGCCCCATTTCCCAGGATCCCTTTTCTTGCTCAAGGCACGCTGGGCGAACAAGAGATGCCCTTTGGAATTGGATACCCATAACGAGGACACCCTGTAGATGTCATTGGGTTTAAGGAGCGAATGTTCTTTGTATTCGAGAATGGAATCATTTTCATCCACGATGGGGATTTTCATAAAAATTGATATAGGGACCACCCCCTATTAACCTATATGAAAAAAATCTACCAAAAACTCCTCCTTACCTACGGCCCCCAGGGGTGGTGGCCCATCTGGCACGCGGACGCCAGTAAACGCTATCGAATGGGGTCATATGACCATCCGCGCAACGAGAAAGAACTGCTCGAGATTTGTGTGGGGGCGCTCCTCGCCCAGAATACCAGTTGGAAGAATGCGGAGAAGGCCGTGGAACAATTGTCCAAAAAGGGCTATTTTGATTCGGTGAAAAAACTATCCACCACCAAAAAAGAAATAGTGATTCCCCTTATCCGGAGCGCGGGCTACTACAACCAGAAAGCGGACCGGATCATTCGCTTCGCTCAACATGTGAAAGAAAACCATGGAACGATGACAACGATGCTGAAACAACCCGCGGAAACTCTGCGCGCCGAATTATTGGGAATAAATGGGGTTGGTGAAGAGACGGCGGACTCCATCCTCGTGTACGCGGCGCATCAACCCTATTTCATCGCCGATGCGTATGCTCGCCGAATTCTCACACGTGTCCATGGATGGGGGAAAGAACCCACCTATGGGAAGATGGTGTCGTTTGTGCATGAGAAAATGCCCCCAAAACCAAAAAACTATGTCGCTTACAATGAATTCCATTCCCTGCTCGTTGAACATGCTAAACGGTATTGCACTAAAACAGACCCGAAATGCATGCATTGCCCGCTCCGGGCGGGTTGCCGATCCGCACTAGTGCAAAAATAGGGTATTGTGTTTTTTCAGGTGAACGTCCTTGCTCACAATCTTGAGATTGCGCGTCTCGCTGAACACGACGAGCAGGGCATCGGTATAGCTGATGCGATGCTCCTCTTTCTTTAGCACCGCATGACGAATACCCGCATTGGCAAAATCATCGATATTCCCTTCCAGAAAGACGCATTTCGATTTGACGAATTCGATTGGAGGCCTACACTCAAGGCCATTACGCAAAAGCGTGCTGGCCACCTCACTAATAACCGGCCCACACGTATAACATGGATCTCCACTATTCAAAACTTGCTGAACTTTTTCTCCCGAGGGGGTACCCAAGAAATATTCTATCCAGGTCGAGGTATCCAGCAGATATTTAATCCCGGTCATGCCACCGATCATCCTCAGTAAGGACTATTTTTTTCCCATGAAACACACCGAACATGTCTTTTGGCAAGTGTTTTAATTCTGCCGAGACCACATCGCCGGCATTCACATTCAAGCGTTTGGCCTCTTCCGAAGGAATAGCCGCCATCAACGACCCGCCGACCCGCCTAATCTTCAATAGGACCCGCATATTAAATCACCCATATAATATGTTATATGCAATGTTATATAACTATAGGTTTGAGACCCTTCGCCATCCTTTGAAACGAAAAAAGGACCTCTCCTTATCTCCCGTAGCCTTATAACACGAATTTCCCCTTTTCCAACCATGATACGCACGCATACTTGCGGCGAACTCCGGGGCGCCGATGCCGGGAAGGATGTTATCCTGGAGGGGTGGGTGGATACCTTCAGGGAAACGGGAAAAATTTCGTTCATCCTCCTCCGCGACCGCACGGGCATCACGCAGGTGTTTGTCAACAAAACCCTCACAGAAGCGCACGCGTCCACCCTCAAACCTGAAACAGTCATCCGTATCCGCGGAAAGGTAAACCAACGTCCCGACAACCAAATCCGTGCCGAGGAAAAGACGGGGGCGATTGAAGTGGAGGCAACGGCCATCGAGATCCTTAATCCGAGCGACGCACCATTGCCCATTGAAATGCGTGCCGATTCTACGACTCACTTGGACAAGCGCCTGGATTACCGCTTTCTTGATCTGCGACGGAAGAATGTCCAGGCTATTTTTCGCATCCGGAGTCAGGTTTCGGCAGTGACGCACACTTTTTTCATCGAGGAAGGATTCCTAAACATCCAGACGCCCAAATTGACGGCCTCAGGAGTAGAATCGGGAGCGGAAGAGTTCAAGCTGGATTATTTCGGAAAAACCGCTTCCCTGGCCCAGAGCCCTCAGATTTACAAACAAATGTTCGTGGTTTCTGGATTGGAAAAGGTGTATGCCATCGAACCCATTTTCCGGGCGGAGAAATCCCACACCACGCGCCACCTCACCGAATTCACGGGCATTGACTTCGAGATGGGATTCGTCTCAGAATTGGAGGATGTGATGAAAGTTGTTGAGAAATATCTCCAAACCCTCCTCACGCGTATTCAAAATGAGTGCGCGGAAGAATTGGAAACTTTGGGAGTGATGATAGATATTCCCCCAAAAATCCCCCGCCTTTCCTTACAGGATGCCCGCCAAATACTATCAGAAAAAGGAAAAACCATTCCCGAAGACGATGATCTGGATGCGGAAGGGGAGCGGTTGATAGGGGAATACGTGAAAGAAACATGGGGAAATGATTTCGTTTTCATGCTCGATTACCCGTGGAAAAAAAGGCCCTTCTACCATATGCGCCCCCCGGATGATCCAAAAAGAACACTTTCTTTTGATGTCATTTACAAAGGCGTTGAAATAGGCACCGGGGCCCTGAGGGAACACCGCCTCCCCATTCTGGATGCCCAAGCCAAGGAGAAAGGCATTCCCCTGGACCAAATGACCTTCTACCGCGACCTATTCAAATATGGCGCCCCGCCCCATGGGGGAATAGGGTTAGGGTTGGATCGCATCATCAAGCAAATGCTCAACCTTACTAACGTGAAAGAAGCCATCCTCCTTCCCAGGGACCCCGAACGGCTGACTCCCTGATTCGTAAGGAAACCTTCATCCTCCAAGCTCCACAGCACAAAATCTCTAAAAAAGATTAGTTGGACTTAATTGTAAACGTTTTCGCGCTTTCCTATTTTAATCACCAATATTTCAACTCTCTGCTTGCTAATATCCGCAATCACCCGATAATCGCCTACGCGCATTCGATAAAAATCCCTTCCTGTCAATTTGAAAAAAAATTGAAAAGGATTGACACGCGACCGTTCAAGGGCGGCCAAAATCCTTTCACGCGTTGGACGCTCCAATTTCTCAAGCTGCTTCAGACTCGTCGGAGAAAATTCAATGGCGTAAATCATCTAAGATTCAGCCTTTTTTTTACTTCATCGTGAGGAATACCTTTTCCCTCTCGGAATTCCTTGCGGGATTGTTCGATTTCTTTGAGGGTTTCTTCGTTGACCATTTTATGATCTTCCACCAAATCCCAAATGACCCCTTCGTACGTGTCGCGATCATATATCTTGTATTTGTCAAGCTCATTCTTCAATTCCATACTTACTTGGATAGATGTTTTAGCTGCCATAGTACACTATAGAGCATTATAGTTTAAATACCTTTTTGTAAAAGCGATTCCGTGGAGATTCCTTTTTAACAAGAAAAGACTCTACATCTGCATATGCGCACCTTAATCGAATTCAGACAATCGGGTTTCCCGTCAGTCTTAGGTGTACGCATCACCTCCAATCGCCGCTGATTCTCCCCTCTCTCGGGCACCTGGATGTCCGCCGGAGGCCAACATTATAAGTCCCATTGACCCAAAACCGCGCATGGAGTGAACCCACATGAAACGAACCCTCATCAAGGATGTATTGGAAAAAGACTTGTCCGAAGCCCACCTCTGGGGCTGGATCAAACGCAAACGCGACTTCAAAGGCACCCTCATCTGGGTGATACGCGACGGAAGCGGGGAGATGCAATGCGTGCTCTCCTCAGGTGATATTACTGACAAAAAAGCGTATGCCAGCGCGCGCAAGGCCCTCATGGAGAGCTCGGTGAAAGTGTATGGAATAGTAAAAAAAGAACCCCGTGCCCCCGGAGGAAAAGAGGTGCACGTGACGAAAGTGGAAGTATTGCACGCAGGAGAGGAATTTCCCATTGGAAAGGATTTATCCGAGGAATTCCTTTTGGACGTGCGCCATCTCTGGCTGCGCTCCACCAAGATGCAGCAGGGGATGAAGGCCTCCGCCCTGGTGTTTGAAGCCTTCCACGATTTCTGCAAGAAAGATGGTTACTTGGAGGTGCAATGCCCCATGTTCGTTTCCGGAGCCGTGGAAGGGGGCTCGGAATTATTCGAAGTGGACTACTTTGGGAAAAAAGCCTACCTCACCCAATCCTCGCAGTTCTATCTGGAAGTCTATGCGCACGCCCTGGAAAAAGTGTATACTGTCGCCCCTTCCTTCCGCGCCGAACCCTCACGTACCAGAAGGCACCTCACGGAATTCTGGCACGCCGAATGGGAAACCGCCTTTTCGGATCTGGAAGACCTCATGGCCTGGGAAGAGCGCATGATCAAACACGTGGCCAAGTACGTATTGGAAAAGGGCCAGGAACAACTCGCTTACTTCGGAAGGGACCCTAAAACGTTGGAAAAGGTGATCAAAAGCAAATTCAAACACTTCACATATGATGAAGTCTTTGCCGTGGCGCAGAAAAAGTTCCCCGACCTCAAGTGGGGGGATGATTTGCAGGAGATGCACGAGCGGGAGATCACCAAGGATTTTGACATACCCATATTCGTGCACCACTATCCCACGGTACTCAAGCCCTTCTACCACCGCCCCGACCCCAAACGAGGGGAAACCGTGCTATGCTGCGATGTCCTGGCCCCCGAAGGATACGGGGAAATCATCGGGTCGGGCGAACGATGTTGGAAATATGATGAACTGGTGGGACGCATGAAAGCCGCCGGGCTCAAAGAAAAAGACTACCAATGGTACGTTGATCTTCGGAAATACGGAAGCGTCCCCCACACGGGTGGAGGGTTAGGACTATCCCGCTTCACCATGTGGCTGTTCAAAATAGACCACATCCGGGATACCGTGGGGTTTCCGCGGACGATGAGTCGGATTGCGCCGTGAGAAAAAATTAATTTGCTTTTATCAACATCATTAGATATTGACTACTATCGGCCCACTGAAAGCACATCCATTTGAATTGCAAGCTTTGATGAAAACTGAAAAATTGGCTCCAGCATTGCTATTATCCGGAGAAGTTCCTGAACTACTTGCGTTTGTAATGTCATGGGTCCAGAAAAGTGGATGTCCAGCGTAAGTATCAAAATTATTGCTAGTAACTGGCACGCTTCCTCCTCGCCAAATCTTTACCTGGTTTGTCCAAGCCCCAGTAGCAAAACCATTAATCGACCAATCAAAATTAATTGCTGCTGGATCAGACCCATTATTGCTAGCGGAAAAAGTGGCAATAGTGGGCGCACTCCCACCGCCCCCGCCACCCGAATTTAATCCCACGTGCTGGGTGTAATCATCCAGGTTGTGCTGAACAATATCATTGGTGGAGCCGGAGGTCGTGATGATGATGAGCAGGACAATAGTGGCGATGAGCACCGCTCCCCCGATGAGGAGGAGGTATTCTAAGGCCCCCTGGCCTTTCCTGCGGGGCTTGGATTGGGGTTGGGGATGGGTTGGCATGCTCTTTCCACCTTCTGCTCCTTTATAAGCGTTATGGGGTTTGGTGGCGGATAATCAAAACGGGTGGCTGTGCCCCACTCGAATAGGAATACCAGACCCGGTTCCCGGCCTCGCCAGAGGATGATAAACTGTTATTCGGGTCGAAATCCTCTCCCACCATGGTGAAATTAAGGGCATTCTCCCCGGGCAATACAAAGGAGGGTCCGCTCGCCAGGTGAAAAAGTTCCAATCCAGGATTCAGGCTGGCAGGCGTGATATTCACATATGTTTTCCCGGACAATTGAGTGTTTAGCGGATCACTGAGAGGAAGCTCTTGAATTTCATCAATGGTCGTGCAAATAGTTATTGGAGCTGATGGAGGATCCTTGATGAAATAGATTGGGTCGCTGTTAGTTCCTTGGCGGTTTTGGGTCACCACGGGACTAGTTTGCTGGATGAGAAAATCTACTTCAAAGAGGGTTGCATTGGGGGGGATCCTATCGAAATCGAATCGGGTGGAATAACCATAATCAAAAAGATATCCGCTGTTTGAACCATCGTCATTATACGCATCCGTCACAGTGGAAAACGTGACCGCGTTGGAAGTGGTTCCGAATCCGCACACCGATGCATTCTGTTCAGTCAAAAGAAGAGTATGCAATGTTCCGGAGCGGGCGATGGGCGTGTTGGGATTAGTTTGAGTGTACAAAAATTCGATATACATCGTCTGATGCCTATGCGTGGGGTTGCATTGGAAATTGCGGCAATACGCATACAATTTCAAATTCACCGTTTGGCCCAATTTGGAAACCACATCCGTGTTGAAGCCAATCGTACCTTTGATCGACCCGTTGCTTGGTATTGTGATCGGGGAAAACGAGATAATATCTCCTGAATCGGCTGGAGTGCTTGAAAAATCGACCACCTGCCCTCCCAAAGTCAATTTCTCAACCCTGAAATCATCATCCGTGAAGGCAAAATCCACCAGGTCGAAATGGATTCGGACGGCATCGAATTTTACATCTTGGGTGGGATGGGGATTGGTAATGGTAAAGCCCCCCACTGAATTAGCGCGTTGAAATTGAACCGGGTTAAGAGATGGCATCGTACTCCAATCCACCACCAGAGAGCCAAATCCGGTTCCCCCGCCCCCTCCGCCGCCTCCAAAGTTGCCCTGGGGGAAATCGGAGAGGTTGTTCTGGAGAATATTCCCGGCGGCTGGAACATACGTCAGGATGAGGAGTAGCAGGATGGTCGCCGCCACCAAAATGGCGCCGGCGATGAGGAGGAGGTATTCCAGGGAACCCTGTCCCTTAGGAAGGGGAGAACGCATGCACCCGGAAAAGCCCTTTTACTTTAAAAAGACCCGGTGAACACACCGTCACTTTCCAAATACCTAAGGAGGGATGGGGATCTTCCCAAATCGACTTTATAGAATATGGGTGGACCCACCCAAACCTAACGGATATAGTATAGGGTGGTGATGGACTCGATTAAACTTTGTAACCGGTCCTCGGATATAGGGGCCGGGTAAAAATCCGCATCCATCCAGCGGGAAGCGAGGTCGTTGAAATGCGCGTTGCTGGGATCCTCGGAGTTGCCCAAGGGCAATAAACTCCTGGAATTGTCCGGCTGGGATAAATCGACGAAAAGGGAGTAGGATTGGGTCAACTGCCCCCCTAACGTGCCGATATCGGGATTTTTCCATCCCGTGTACGTTTCGTCCTTCGAGGGGTCCAAGCTTCCAAAACCGAAGAAAACAGTATTGAAATATTCCACGGAATAGTTGGTCTGGTTGTTCATGATTTGAGAAGACCATTGGGATGGAGTATCCCCATACCCTTGTGGGGGCGGGAGAACGGTATTGTTCCAGGCATCGGATAGTTTTTTCTCCAAAAAAGCAATCTCCTCATTCTCGAAATCCTCCCCTTTTGTCATCACCAGTTTGGCGTGACGCAACCATGCGCGCATGCCGGGTTCCCCTCCTCCGTAAATATCTGTGATCCACTGCGAATCGGGAGGACGTAGGCGGCTCCTGAAATTGGAAACGAGGGCGAAATAGGGGTGAAATATAGAAGAATGGGCTCCCTCATTGTACCATTCTTCCAAATGAGTAAGGGCACTCATTGCTTCTGGGGAAAATTGGATGGCCCCCGGACGTTCACGGATATAGAGAGCAATTTCGATGAGGTCGCGTCGGAAAATACTCACGTCGTCGAAGTGGATGTCTAATACTTCAGAAGGAGTGAATTTAGCGGGGTGATTCTCTAAGAGAAGCTCGCGGAGGCGGTAGGAACGGGCCGTATCGCCTCCCCCGCCCCAGCCGGGGTTGTAGAAAATAGGATACCAGGCTCCAGCTGAAAGGTTGTTGGCGGAGAATAGAATGCCGCTGCTAGGGTTAATGACATGTGGGCGCAATGTATGAGGAATGAAACCCTGCCACAAGTACTGGGAATTACTCCCATCCTGCGCCACCATCCCCGCAAGAGGAGACAACGAGGAACGCGTGGGCACCGCGGCCAAATGCCAATAGCCAATATTACCCTGCGAATCCCCGAAAATAATATGCACCGCGGGACTCCGATATTTAGCCAACGCATCTCTAAATTGAAAAACGTCATCGGCGCGCATCATGGCAATGAGGGATTGAATCGTGTGAATATCTGAATCCACGAGGGGAACAGCCTGCAAAACATACTCCTCCCCCAAGGAAGCACTCACCATATCCGTCACCACCGGACCCAAAATAGTTTTCTTTACCGTGACGGTTTGGGGATTCCCATTCTTCACCAAAATAGTCTCGGTACGGGACTCAATCGTATACGTTTGACCATCATATTCATACTGGTCCCCCCCCACCATCTTTAGTTTGAAAACATCACTCAAATCCCCACCCGCCGCAGTAACACCCCACGCCACGCGAGGATTAAACCCCACATAAATACCCGGCGCCCCCGGAATAGCCACTCCGCGAACATCAAAAGTAGCCCCCTTCACATGAATCTCATGAAATGGGGAGGGGGAGGTGACATCTAATTGGGGGGAAGACACCAGAATGGCGGCCCCGGTCGTGGAACGACTGCCCCCCACCACCCAAGCGTGGCTCATCTTGGGAACCTCAATAAGATTCGTAGAATAACCCCCGAAGGGAGGGTGTTGATTGGCATACGACCGCATCGCCTGAAGCGTGGACGAAGGAACATCACTCTGCTGCACCACCGCCCCATCACTATCCACATACGCCGTCGGCTCCATATCCGCTGCCGCCGCATCAACCGAACCCAATTCAACAACCTTCTGCTCAAACGTATGAAGATTAGTCACCTCCGACGCATCCACCCCCACCCGAACAACCGAATCCCAAACCAACAACGAATCAACAGGAGTCCAAGGCTCAGGAACACTATTAAAAAGTTTGTGTAAGCTCGTTTTATGGGTCTCTATATACCAATTCACCCCATCCGCATACGCCTGAAGAAAATCCCTGGTCTCTACATCCAAATTAGGATAACGCGCCGCCGCATAATCCGCAAACTGGAGGCGACGCATTTCCTTGTCCAAATTGATCGTAGCACCCTCATTCATATTCCCGTTCAACTCGGCCAACCGCCCCTTCATAACCATACGCGTCCGATGCATCTGATACAGACGATCCTCCGCAGCCGCATAACCCATCCCATAAAACGCCGAATAATCAGTAGCAGCAAACACATGCGGAACCCCGAATTGGTCGCGAATAATTTTCAATTCGGTTCCGACAGGCCCCCCTAGGGGAAGGCCCAGAGGATCGTCCTGAATGGTGTCACCGGCCCGGGGGATGTAAATAAGTCCGACCGGGTCAATATGGCCGGACATGAGAAAGAGCATAATGGTCGCCGCCACTAATATGGCCCCGGCGATGAGGAGCAGGTATTCCAGGGAACCCTTTCCCCAGGAAGGAGGGGCATTCATGCGTTGTGGACCCCTTTTTTCTTTATAAATGCCCAGCGGCACCCTTTCACCCCCGTACCAGAATGGCTTTATTAATGGAAAATGGAATCTGTGTGTATTCAAGATTTGGGATAAATAGGCTCTCCTCACACCCGGCGCCCCCATAGGGGCGTCGGGACGCCTTTTCTTTTTATTCTGCACCCCCCATCTATCTTTCATAATCAGGAGGGGCACCCATGAAGACAGCCGCCATACTCATTATCCTTGCCGGGGCCATTTTGCTCTTGCTATCCGCCTTCCACCCAGGAGTCATCGTGGGATGGTTTACTGAACCCTTGCGATTGCTCACCAATTCCGCGCAATCCTTCGATTACATCACGCGCCTCATCGTGTTACTATTCGCCCTCGCCGTGGCCATTATCGGCACCCTCGCTTATCAGCGCCAACCCCAATCCCGAATTGGGTTGGTGGCGCTGGCCTTCGGATTGCTCGCTTTCAAATGGTTGCTCAAGGTCATGGACCTCTTCGTGAGCGACGGACAGTTTTTCCCCGATCACGCGGAAAACGTCATTGAACTGGTGAGTTTGGCGCTCATCGCCTACGCCCTCTTCGGGAGACACTCCTCCAAAAAGGGATGATGCCCCCACATGGCCGACGACGCGACATTCCATAAAGCGCTGCAGCTGGAGGTGCGGAATAGGATCTACACCATCATCGATTCATCCCCCGGCCTGCATTTCAGAGAGATCCAGCGCCGCGCCAACCTGGCGGTGGGAAGCCTCCAATACCACTTGGATTATCTCCAAAAATACCACATCATCCGGACGCAAAAGGAAGGAAAGTTCGTCCGCTACTACGCGGTACGCAACACCGGCATGGGAGAAGGGGACGCGGGGAAGAAGACCATGGCTTTTCTCCGCCACGCCTCGACGCGGAAGATATTGCTGTTTCTGTTGCAAGAAAAACGCGCCAACAATGAAACGATTGCGACGCACATCGCTTTATCTCCGTCCACTACATCCTGGCACCTCGACAAATTGGTCAAGGAAAACGTTCTTTCCCGCGTCCGGGATGGAAGAAAAACCTTTTTCGCTATTGTGGACCCAATATTGGCCCAACGACTCGTGGTTGATTACCAAAAAAGTTTCCTGGATGACGCGGTAGACAACTTCGTGGAGATGATTGTCACCCTCTCCCCTCCTGATGACACGCCTAGCCCGACGTCAACGGAACACCCGATAGAATAAGCGTATCCCCAATCCTCATCCCCGCTTCCTCTGCCGCCCCAGCATTGACCTCGAGCACATACAATGCCTTACCCCGGGGGGTATACACTGTACATGGGTATCGCTCGCAGGGAATAGCGGTTTGAATATCCATGATGATTCCATCCCGGGAGATCCAAATCATGTCCAAAGGAATGAGAGTGTTTTTCATCCAGAAGGTATACCTTTCTTCCAGGGGAAAAATAAAGAGCATCCCCTTATCAGCTCCTAAATGGGTGCGGAACATCAAACCCTGCTCGCGCAACTCGGGGGTGTCGACAATAGCCACGGAAAAACACCGCGTTTCCGTGCACACTGAGGGAATGGGGGAGGGATTGGGGGAAAGGACATCCACGCATCCCACGAGGAACAGGATTGTAACCAATGCAAACACTATTTTGAATCGACCCATCTCACCGCCCCGCCACGATTTCAATTACATCCCGATTACTAAGGAGGTGGTCCTTGCCTAACAACATTTTGGTCTTCACATCGATGGCCTTAATGAAGTTTTTCCCGAAATCCGTGTGGAGACGGAATGCGAAATCCAGGGTGGTTGAATGGGGGGGCATGAGGAAGCAATCCGGGATGATATTCCCATCCTTGTCCGCCAACCCCTTGGTTCCACCCGGGAAAATGGCCATATAGCCTAACGCAGAAAAAACGGTTTCATCCAGGACGCGCTGGACTCCCGTGCCATTCAAGGGAATTAATACTTTTTCGTGGATATACTGCAAGGCCTGCTCCTGCGCGGGATTCAACTCCTTGTTTTTTAGGAAATCAGGTGAACCG
Organism: Candidatus Diapherotrites archaeon; assembly: GCA_030688545.1. NCBI lineage: Archaea > Nanobdellati > Candidatus Iainarchaeota > Candidatus Iainarchaeia > Candidatus Iainarchaeales > Candidatus Iainarchaeaceae > Candidatus Iainarchaeum > Candidatus Iainarchaeum sp. The sequence goes on from JAUYHT010000002.1 coordinate 297,078, forward strand.
GGAATATAGGAGATGAGATTGTTTTTGTCGGCCTTCCTCAATGTAAGATCCGCCTCAGCTGAGCAGGGGATAATGAGGAGGTGCGGGAAGGTTTTTTTCAGACGTTCAACGTTTCCCGCAGTATAAGGAAGATCCATCTTGTTGGCGGCGATGACGATGGGCTTGGAAATGAGCCGAGACTCATTCACAAACCTTCGCTTGTCCTCCTCATTCCACTCGCTGAGCTTTTTTTCGCCCAGCTTTGTCTTGTTTAGTGCTACATCCACGTGATGATTTGTGACACCCAACCCCGACAAACCTTTGGCCACCGCATCAATGACTTGTTGTTTAGTAGTAAGAGGTTGGCGGGCAAACTTAGCCCAATTTTTCTCCAAAATGCCCATCATCCAGAGCTCAATCTCCTCCTCCAAAAATAATATGTCCTGGCACGGATCATGCGAACCAGGTTCCACCGCCTCGCCTTTTTCATTCGTGCTCCCGCTCGCGTCCACCACATGAATGAGCACATCCGCTTGTCGCAAATCATCCAGGAACTTATTTCCCAAACCTTTTCCCTCATGCGCCCCCGGGACCAAACCAGCTACATCCAACAATTCCACGGGGATGAAGCGGATGTGGTTGATGCAAAAACCGGTGCGGGGATTACATTGGGTATTGAAATCCACATCCACGCATGCCACGCGTACAAATCCCATGCCCCTATTTGGATTAATAGTGGTGAATGGATATGCGGCCCGCGCTACGTCAACTAAAGTGGCGGCCGCGAAATACGTGCTCTTTCCCGATGAGGGTTTTCCCACAATTCCTATGAGCATCCGCTAGTCCTCTCAATAAATCGTAACTCACACCAAACGCACGCGGTTGAATTCCTTCACCATCTCATCCGTGTGCGTGGGGGAGAGGCATTGCTCCAATATTTCCGGTTTCACCGTGACATGGCAGCCCAGGGCAAACGCCCGCGCCACGTCCTTGGGAGTGCGCAGGGAGGAGGCCAGGACATGGGAATCCAGTTCGTGCGCCATGAAGGCATCCTGCATATCCTCAATTTCGGACCAAGGATCCAATTCCACATCCTGCATCCGACCCACATAGGGGGCGACATAGTGGCCGCCCGCGAAGGCCGCGAGAATCCCTTGCGCGGCTGAAAAGACGGCGGTGAAACATATCTCCACTTTGTCATGGTTGAGCGTGGGGGCAATGGAGAAACCGCTCTTGTCGGCTGGGATGTTGATGACCGCCTTAGGAAGCATTTCGTGAATGGTGCGCACATCTTCCAGCAATTCATCCGGGGTCTCCCCTGATGCTTGGACCATGAGGAGCTGCCCTTTTCCAAGCAATATATAGAGGGATTTGAGGTGATCGAACCTATTTTTGGGTTTGACTTTGGCCATGAGGAAAGGGTTGGTGGTTATTCCCTTCACGAAGGGTTGCTTCACCCATTTCTCCACCTCATTGATGTTAGCCGAATCCACGAAGATGGTCATACCAGGAAAGGGGAGGGCAGATCTTTAAAATGGGGCTGGCCGTCTTACTATATGCGGATTGGGGTGGATATCGATGGGGTACTGGCCGAATTCTATGGGCCACTCCTTGAATATTATAATGCCCACCACCGCACGGCTTATAGGGAAGCCGATGTGAATCATTTCGAGCTTTCTCGGTTGTGGGGCTGTTCAACGGAAGAAGCGGTGGCGGAATTCAATGCGTTCTTCCAAACCGAGCATTTTCGGCGCCTCCCACCCGTAAAAGGAGCCATCACCGCCCTATCCACTTTAGCCCGGGACAACGACCTCTACATCATCACCGCGCGCCCATCCCATGTGAAAACAGTGACGGAAGATTGGCTCGCCCATCATTTTGGGGACATCATGAGCGATTGTGTTTTCACCAACCACTTTGATCCCGCGCGCCGATTGTCAAAGATGCATATTTGCAGGGAAAAGGGAATCCACTGGATGATCGAGGACAGTCTCGATTTCGCCATCGAATGTGCGGAAAACAGAATCGATGTGCTACTCCTCAACCGGCCTTGGAACCAAACCAAGACCCTCCATCCCCGCATCCACCGCGTCCACGGGTGGGAAGAAATTCTCACGCGCCTGGTTCCCGCTCCCCCGCTACGCTAAAACTCAATACCCTTACGAGCGCCGATTTCGATCGGCGGAAACGAAATAGGGGGAATTGCTCCGCAACCCCCCCAGCAACAATCAAAACTCAATACCCTTGCGGGCATATATTTTTTTCATGTAGGGATGGCGATGCAATTCCATGCGGGTCACATAATCCGCCACCCCGATTACTTCAGCGGGGGCGTTGCGTCCCGTGAGTACAATTTCGGTGTGGGGGGGTTTGGCCGCGAGCATCTCCAATACGGTACTCACGGACAACAATTTCATGTTGAGGGCCACATTCAATTCATCGAAAATCACCAAATCATATTTCCCCGAGTCCACGGCTTCCTTTCCTTTGAGAAACGCCTTCTCGGCCATGGGAGCATCATATTGAGTAGGGACGAAGCAATCCCGGCAATATCCAGAGAAAACCCCGGCCGCGATATCCGCATCATGGGAGGCCTGGTTCTTGCAGGTCACATTGAAACTCTCGAGCGACATGGGCAACCCAAACCGGCGCAGGGCCAAAGCTTCTCCCGTGTAACCAATTTTGAGGAATTGGACCATGTAGACTTTCATGCCATAGCCCATGGCCCGGAAAGCCAACCCAAGGGACGCCGTGGTTTTGCCCTTTCCGTCGCCGGTATACACATGCACCATCCCGCGTTCCAAAAAAGGCTTATCTGCACCCATATTACAACCGACCGCCAGAATACCGAGGGAAGAATCCTATTTAACGCCCACGGGTGCCATTCCGCCGAATAGGAATAGAGGCCTTCTATTCATGGGGAATGCGGACAGGCCGGTCGATG